>NZ_JBIRYZ010000004.1:0-1251 GCF_044390325.1 Streptomyces sp. NPDC018964 | reverse complement strand
GCCCCGGGGGGCGGCCCGTCGGGGGGGCCCGCCGGGCTGCGGGGGCGGGTGCTGGGGACAGGTGTCGGGGGGGCCGGGTTCACTGACGGACCGGGTGGGTGGGGGGGGGGCCGCGCCCCCCCACCCACCCACCCACCACGACGGCACCCGATCCCGTCGCCCCGCCGCATCCCCCGCCGGATGCTGGAATGCTGGACCTGACGACCGGGCCGCCACGAGGGCGGGCCCGGATCAGGGGCATGGGGGGCCGAGGAACGTGGAGGACAGGGTGCGGGTGGTCATCGCCGAGGATTCGGTGCTGCTGCGGGAGGGCCTGACCCGGTTGCTGACCGACCGTGGGCACGAGGTCGTGGCCGGTGTCGGTGACGGTGACGCGTTGATCAAGACGATCACCGAGCTGGACGGGGAGAACCAGCTCCCGGACGTCGTGGTGGCCGACGTGCGGATGCCGCCGACGCACACGGACGAGGGGGTGCGGGCCGCGGTGCAGCTGCGGAAGACGCATCCGGGCATCGGTGTGCTGGTGCTGTCGCAGTACGTGGAGGAGCGCTACGCCACGGAGTTGCTCGCCGGTTCCAGCCGTGGCGTCGGTTATCTGCTCAAGGACCGGGTGGCCGAGGTCCGTGAGTTCGTGGACGCGGTGGTGCGGGTGGCCGAGGGCGGTACGGCGCTGGATCCCGAGGTGGTCGCGCAGCTGCTGGGGCGCAGCCGTAAGCAGGACGTGCTCGCGGGGCTCACCCCGCGTGAGCGGGAGGTCCTGGGGCTGATGGCGGAGGGCCGGACGAACTCGGCGATCGCCAGGCAGCTGGTGGTCAGCGACGGTGCCGTGGAGAAGCACGTCAGCAACATCTTCCTGAAGCTGGGGTTGTCCCCGAGCGACGGTGATCACCGGCGGGTGCTGGCCGTTCTCACCTATCTCAACTCCTGAGCGGGGACGTCTCGAAGTCGTGTCCACCATGCGAATGAGCCGAGGAAGGCGACCCTTACGGACGTAGGGTTTATGCGGGGAAGGCCTACGGGAAGGCCGTCCCGGACAGCCGCCTCGAGGAGGTCCAGTTCAGTGACCAGTCAGGTCAGCAGTCCAGCGGAACAGGCCGACGGAGCAGTCGTAGGGGAGCAGCGCACAGCGGCGGGCGCGAAGGGCGTCCGCCGGCTCGACCGGGTGGTCATCAGGTTCGCGGGGGACTCGGGTGACGGTATGCAGCTCACCGGTGACCGTTTCACCTCGGAGACCGCGTCGTTCGGCAACGA
>NZ_JBIRYZ010000003.1:489127-511153 GCF_044390325.1 Streptomyces sp. NPDC018964 | reverse complement strand
CGCCGCGGCCGCCCACCCCGGCTCACCTTCGCCGACCAAGTCCTGGCCACCGTGCTCCACCTGCACGTCAACCTGGCCGCGGAACCCCTCGCCGTGCTCTTCAACAGCAGCCGCACCGCCATGCACCGCACCCTGCTGAAGATCAGACGCCTACTCGAAGCACAGGGCATCACCATCGCGCCGGCCACCACCCCACCAGCCGCCCTGACAGCCCTCCAAGCCCAAGTCGCCACCCGAAGCAGCAACCCCAACAGCAAGATCAAGACGACAGGTTAATGATCGGCAAGCCCTTAGAGGTCGTCAGGACCGGTACCGGAAGAGGACTTGATGACCTCTGATACAGCCACCACAACGTACGACTGACTTGACGTGACCTCTGTCGGCCCGTTCACCGGGGAGGAGAAGGCATGTGCGGCCACATCCCCGGCGATCTCGACTCCGATCCGGGTGGTGCCTGTGGACTCTTCATCAAGAGCGCGCGCGTCCGGCTGACGACGGCTTTCGGCTGAGGGTCACCTTCTGACCGGCGGCTGCCGTCGGCTGGTCAGTCGGCTCGTACGGGAACGACGACCGTCGGCAGCGGCCCCGTCACGTCCCGCGGGTTCACCGCCAGGCCGAAGTCGCTCTCGACCGCTTCCAGTGCGGCGGCCGGGTCGGAGAAGTCGTCATCCGGCTCGTCGAGGAAGAAGCCGACCCGTTCCAGGGCCCGGTTGAGCCGGTCCGGCTCCTTCCCGGACGCCGGGTCGAACCTCCACGAGTCGAACAGGGCGAGGATCTCCCCGTCACGGGCGTGTGCCACGCGAGTGGTGCCGTCGAGGAACTTCCACACGGACACCGCTTCCGTGCCCCTGGACAGTTCCTTGAGTACCGGTTCCTTGAACGGGACACCCATCTGCGGGAGCGCATCGAACACGTACGCCCAGCCCGACTCCGCCGGGCAGTGGATCCGTACCGCCCAGCTGCCCATGCCGAAGTGCTCAGCCGTACCGTCGATGGGATACCGGGGCAGCGGATCCGGGGCGACGGCGCCCAGCCGGGCCAGTATGTTTGCTTCCCCCAGGCCCCGGACGGCGGTCACGCAGAACCACTCGGACCCCAGCACATCGAACAACGTGGAAGCCGTCACGCCCCGCGCCTTCCCCGGTCGGCCTTCACCTGGCAGCCGCCAACGCTACGGCACATGCCCCAACTCCCGTTGGCGGACGCCGGCATCACCAAACCGGCGAGGTCCCCGGTCCGGACCGAATGCCGGGCGGGCGATGGTGATGACGTCGTGGGCAATTCTCCTCGGTTCTCGGGATTCTGTGATCGGCGCGGGACGAATACCATCCTCCGCATGGCCGACATCCTGTACCCGCTGGCCTCCGACGAAGATCTCCCTCAACTGGAGACCTACAACGCCCTCGGCACGATGCTGCTGCACAACTCCCGTGCCGATGAGAGCGGGGGGTTCCTGGCCACCTGCTGGTTCATGATCATCCTGCCGCTCTTCCCGCTCGGCCGGTACTACGTGCGGCAAACGGGGTTCAGCGACGAGAGCGGGCTTCTCTCGACCAGGACGATCACCCGCTACGAGATTATTGGCAGGTCCCGGGTCCGCTGGATCGAGACGGTCCGGACCTACCTGGCCTTCTGGATCGTCGTGCCCGCAATCGTTGTCGGGCCGGTCATCGTCTCCCTGGACATGAAGGACGAGAACGCCCAGCTCTACGCGATGTTCATCTCCGTCGGGCTGATGATTCTGGTGTTCACCTTGTTCTTCGTGTACCGGACGTACTGGAGACCTGTCCGACAAGTCCGCTGGGCCGAAGCCGCGACGGACAGGAGGGACGGCCGGCGTTGGCAGGAATTCGCCTGGAAGTTGCAACTCGCCTTTCTCATGGGTTTGGTCGGCTTCGTCGCCGGGGTCGCGATCTTCTTCACCGCGATGGCCATGGATGAACTCCCGACGGATTCCGACCCCGAGCCGAACCCGTTCGCCAGCACACTGCTCCATCCCGTGACCTGTCTGGTGGGAACACCCGTGCTGACGGGCATGATCACCCTCGCGATACTCGTGGGTCGCGACCGCCGCAGCCGACGTTGAGAAGGGCGGTCGCTTGCCACCTCGTGAGCCGTGGGCTCGCGGGGCGTCAGGGGAGCCAGCGCAACCGTGCGTCGTCGGCCATCCGGCACGTCAGCCGGATCCCTCCGGACGAGATCACCTGGGCACCGTCCAGGTTGCACTTCCGGCGGGGTTCGTTGCAGCTTCCCTTCTTGTGGCCCGGTACATCGGCGCAGTTCAGTGTGTCGTGCGCCTGCTGTCCCTCGGGCGAGAGGTTGTCGTAGTTGCTCCCGTCGTGCCGGCCCGGTGAGTCGGAGAACGTGGGCTGGGGAGTGGGCTCCGCTCGGACCGGAGGGGACTTCTCCGTCGGCTCAGAGGGTTGCGTCTTCGTCGGCTCGGCGGGGGAAGCGGTGACGGTCGCCGTCACCGTCGTCGTTGCCGTGACAGTCGTCGTGACGGTGGTCGCCGGAGCCGGGAGGGCCGCGGCCTCGGCAGCGGGCTGGGGTTCGCTTCGGTCCAGGGCGACAGCGGTGGCGGTTGCCACGACCAGCAAAGCGACCACGGTGATCGCATGCCGGGCGCGGAGGCGAGCAGGCGGAGCGTACGGCCGTCGGGTACCTGAGGAGGTGAGGAGAGCCCGATGGGGCTCGTCGGGCTCCTCCTCGCGGACGGTACGGACGAGTCCTTCGTCTTCCGGGTTCTGGCGCTGCGCGGCGGTGGGAGCGTCGGGTTCGGGGGATTCGACGTCGGCGGGCTCCTCCTCGGCCTTGCGCGACGACATCTTGGAGAGGACCGCGTCCATCTGTGCGCGGCGTACTTCCCGACTCTCCTGTTGCGCTGGCCCGGGGAACGGGAACCGGCGGCTCCAGTCACTCTTGTGGCACCGCGCGCAATTGGAGACGCCTTCGTTCTCGACGCGCATCAGTCTGCCTCTGCCATGCCCGCAGAATGGGCATATGTGCCGGACTTCGGCCATGCCTCCCCCTTGATGATTCATACATGCTCGAAGTGAGCCAAATGTAGATCATGAGGGGGGTGGTGTTGCTTCGCGCCCTCCTCTGCCGGAAATGCAGGGAGTAACGGCATGATTTTCTCGGGGAGTTGGGGAACCGCGCGGGTGGGGTGTACAGGCGAGCGCTGTACGGGGGAGTCGCGGGCGTTTGTCCCCGGTACGGGGGAAGCGGGGGCGAGTGGCGCGAAAGCTACGGTTTGTGTCTCTAGGGTGAGCTGTGAGTGACGGTCGGGTGTGGTGTCTGCGGAGGGCGCCATTGTGTGGGCGGGTGAGGTGAGGTGGCCGGTGACTACGACTCACGGTGAGGGCGAGACGGGCATCCTGCGGTGTTTCGGGCAGCAGTTGCGGTTGCTGAGGACGAGCAGGGGGCTGACGCGGGCGGAGTTGGGTGCGAAGCTCAGTTACGGTGAGGACATGGTGGCCTCGGTGGAGTTGGGGCGGCGAATTCCGAAGCCGGAGTTCATCGAGCGGGCGGACGCGGTACTGGAGGCCGGCGGGCTGTTGGCGGCGTTGAAGGAGGAGGTGGCTCGGGCGCGGTATCCGTCGTTCTTTCGGGATGCGGCGAAGCTGGAGGCGGAGGCGGTTGAGCTGCATGTGTACGCCAACCAGGCTGTGCCGGGGTTGTTGCAGGTTGAGGAGTACGCGCGGGTGGTGTTCGAGATGTGGCGCCCCCTGCTGGACGAGGACACTGTGAACCAGCGCGTGGCGGCCCGGCTGGCTCGCCAGGAGTTGTTTTCGCGCATGCCCATGCCCACGATCAGCTTCGTCATCGAGGAGAGCACTCTGCGTCGGCCGCTGGGAGGGAACGCTGTGATGCGGGCTCAGTTGGAGCAGATCCTTCTCTACGGCCAGCAACGCAACGTCGAGATCCAGGTCATGCCGACCGACCGCCGCCAACATGCCGGGATGGGTGGCCCGTTCACCTTGATGGAGACGAGCAAGGCGCAGAGGATCGCTTATGTGGAGGTGAACGAGCACAGCCACCTCTACAGTGAGCGGCCGGTGGTCCGAGGGTACGAGGAGCGGTACGGCATCCTGCGAGCGCAGGGCCTCACGCCCCCGGAGTCACTAGCCTTCGTTCAGAAGCTGTTGGGAGATCTATGAACACGGAAGACGCAAGCGGTCAGCGCTCGGAACTACGTTGGTTCACGAGTAGCTACAGCAGCGGCGCGGGTGGCGAGTGTGTTGAGGTCGCCTTGGAGGCGAACGCGGTGCACGTGCGTGACACGAAGCGGGTCGCTCAAGGTGGGCCGGTGCTGGAGGTCAGCCCCGCAGCATGGTCGGCGCTGCTTGAGGTGGTGTGAACTTGTATGGCTGTCTGCGACGGCTGGCGTCTCCTAATGAACCGCCGGCAGTCGCTTGGAGGAATGGCTCTCAGGCCGCCCACGACTCTCCGGTGGAGTCCAGCGACCAAGTGGCGATCTCCGCGCCCAAGCGAGCTTGGAAGTGAGCGTGCCCGGCTTGCATCCTGGTGAGGGCAGGCCAAGGGTGTGAGCGGCCGCAACTTCGCGATCGCCTGCGAGGGGTGCGGGTTACGTCCAAGGAAGTGGTGTACGGGTTCTCACCTGATCCGGGCGTTTGCCCCGGCGTCGGAGTGAGTGTCCGGATATAAGAACGGCCACCGGCTGATCTTCGAGATGTCGAAAGCTCGAAGGAGATCAGCACGATGACCGCACCCGACAGTCTGCCCCTGCACGCCCTCGCCGAGGACAACCTCGCCTCGGCGAGTCCCGATCTGCTGCGCGCGATGATCAAAACGTTCGCCGACGCGCTCATGTCCGCGGAGGCCGACGCCCTCTGCAACGCCGAATACGGCCAGGTCAGCGACGAGAGGGTCAACCACCGCAACGGCTACCGCCCGCGCGAGTGGGACACCCGCGCCGGCACTGTCGAACTCGCCGTCCCCAAGCTCAGGTCCGGGAGTTACTTCCCGCACTGGCTGCTGGAACGACGCCGGCGGGCCGAACAGGCCCTGATCTCGGTGGTCGCCACCGCCTACCTGCTCGGGGTCTCCACCCGCCGAGTGGAGAAGCCCGCCGAGTCCCTGGGCGTCACCCAGCTGTCGAAGTCCCAGGTCAGCGCGATGGCCAAGCACCTGGACGAGCAGGTCGCCGCCTTCCGCAACCGCCCCCTGGACGCCGGCCCGTACTCGTTCGTCTGGGTCGACGCCTTGACGCAGAAGGTCCGCGAGGGCGGCCGGATCATCAAAGTCCACGCGCTGATCGCGGTCGGCGTCAACGCCGACGGCCACCGCGAGATCCTCGGCCTGGACGTCGCCATCGCCGAGGACGGCGCCGGCTGGCTGGCCTTCCTGCGTTCCCTGATCGCCCGCGGCCTGTCCGGCGTCCAGCTCGTCGTCTCCGACGCCCACGCCGGCCTGGTGGACGCCATCGGCGCGGTGCTGCCCGGCGCCTCCTGGCAGCGCTGCCGCACCCACTACGCGAGGAATTTGCTGAGCCAGGTGCCGAAGTCGGCCCAGCCCTGGGTGGCCACGCTGCTGCGGACCGTGTTCGAGCAGCCCGACACCGACGCGGTGAAGGCCCAGATGACCCACGTCCTGGACGCTTTGGAGGCCAAGTTCCCCAAGGCGGCAGCCCACTTGGACGCCACCCAGCACGACCTGCTGGCCTTCACCGCCTTCCCGCGGGAGATCTGGCGGCAGATCTGGTCGAACAACCCGCAGGAACGGCTGAACAAGGAGATCCGGCGCCGCACCGACGTGGTCGGCATCTTCCCCGACCGCACCGCCGTCATCAGGCTCGTCGGGGCGGTCCTGGCCGAGCGGAACGACGAGTGGACCGAGGCCCGCCGTTACATGGGCCGCGAACTCCTCGCCAAGGCCCGGCTCCACCCGATCGAGTCAGAAACCGACGAGACCGCCCTGCCCACCGAACTCACCGCATAGCCTCAAAACGAGATCACCGAGTGGCCGTCGATACACCACTCCAGCGGACGTGACCCCGATCGACATGTCCGTACGCGTGGTGGAGGCCGACCCCGCGGTGACGGTCAACGGCGAGCCGCAGGGAGTGGTGACGGGAGGAGTATGACCAGCCCCGGACACTGATGACCGGTGTCCGGGTGCGCCAGTAGCTTCCTCAACTGCTCCGGGACGGTACAGAAGGTGGGCCTTCCCGGTCTCTCGCGGTGGCAGTCGGGCCACTCCCGGGAGCGAGGCGAGCCCGAGCGGTCACGAGCGCGTCGCCGGTGCGGACATCAGGCCCCGGACACATGATCCCGTGCGGGTCGCGCGAGCCGCGGCCCTCACCGGCTTTTCCCGGCGGTGCCGTCCGCGCGGGCCTTCCCCGGCCTCGTCCCGGTCCCTGTTCCCGGCCCCACCGGCAGGCTCCGCTCGCGGGCCGGGCCGAAAAGGAAGAGGCGGACCAGGGCGCGCGTATCCGCCGAGGACAGGGGGCCACCCGCCCGCGCCGGGTCCTGCCCGCGCCAAGTCTGGCCCGCGCCAAGTCTCGCCCGTACCGGGTCCTGCCCATACCGGGCCCCGCCCGTACCGGCCCCGGGCGGGTCCGCCGGCGTGATCCCCTCCGTCCCGGCCCCGTGGGCGTTTGTCCCATGTGCCGGACGGACATTCGCCCGGCGGGCGCGGTGGCCCTTGCCCGTCGAAACGGCCCGAGACGCTCACCTACATTCAGCACCGGCGGTCGACAAGGCCGAAAGCCGGCACGGCAGGATCCGGCCCGGCGAGACCTGTCGCATTCCGCTCGCATTCCGTTCGTATTCCGCAAGGGGAATTCCCCGGTGAGAAGAAGGGTGTCGGATGAAACGCGTGCACCGGACACAGGTGAAGGCCGAAATCGTACGGGAGCCGGGTGCCAAGGAGACGACCCACCGCAAGCTCATCGACACACCGGACGGTGCCGACCGGTTCGTCCTCACCGAGTTCGAGGTGGCGCCGAACGGTTCCACCCCGCCCCACTTCCACGAGTGGGAGCACGAGATCTACGTGATCGAGGGCTCCATGGGCCTCGTCATGCCCGAGCAGGGCCGCACCGAGCAGGTCGGCCCCGGTGACGCCATCTTCATCCCGCGCAACGAGCCGCACGGCTTCGTGACCGGCCCCGACCAGACCTGCCGGTTCCTGGTCGTCGCCCCCACCGAACGGCCCCCGGTGCGCAACGTGTTCCTCTCCGAGGACCCCTACGAGTACACCCAGCTGCCCGAGTACACCAGCCTCCTGGAGGGCAAGTGACCACCACGGCCCCCACCACCCGGGAGGACTCCTCCCGGGTCCACTCCATCCTGACCGCCTACCTCCAGTCGAAGGCCGTGTTCACCGCCCTCGACCTGGGTGTCTTCGAAGCCCTGGACAAGGCGCCACGCACCGTGGAGGACCTGGCCGGCGAGCTCGGCCTCAGCGCGCGCCCCACCCGGGCGCTCCTCGTCGCGCTCAGGGGCCTGGACCTCGTGCGCGCCGAGGACGGCACGTACCGCAACAGCGAGGAGGCCGACCGCTACCTGGTCGCCGGGCGCCCCGACTACATGGGCGGCTTCGCCGCGCACCAGGACTCCCACTTCGGCCACTTCGCCCGGCTCGACGAGGCGGTGCGCACCAACGCCTCGCTCAACCAGCGGGTGCTGAAGAAGGGGTACCGCGACCAGGGCGCCGCGGCCGGCGAGGGCCGCGAGGGCACCGGCCGGCTCATCCAGGCCATGCGGGTCAGCTCCCGCCTCCAGGCGGACCGGCTGGCCGCCGCCGCGCCCCTGGACGGCGTGCGCCACATCATCGACCTGGGCTGCGGCTCCGGCGACTACTCCATCGCGCTCGCCAAGCGCCACCCCGGACTGCGCGTCACCTCCCTCGACTACCCCGCCGTCACCGACCTGGCCCGCGCCAACGTGGCGGAGGCCGGGCTGGAGGACCGCATCGAGGTCGTGCCCGCCGACATCATGGAGGACGCCTGGCCCGAGAGCGACGCCGTCCTGCTCTCCCACGTCCTCGACGGCTACGGCTCCGAGCGCGCCGCGCACCTGGTGAAGCGGATCCACGCCCACCTCCCCGACGGCGGGCGGCTGCTGGTCCACTCCCACATGCCGTCGCTCGCCTCCGGGCTCTTCCCCTCCATGTTCGGGCTGATCCTGCTGGTCAACACCGAGGAGGGCGAAGTCCGGGACGTCGACGAGATCCGCTCCTGGGTGGCCGACGCCGGATTCCGCGACGTGGCGACCAGGAACGTGTCGGCACTGTCCGGGCTGCTCGTCGCGACGAGGGGCTCCGGGTGACGGACACGTCCACGCCGCAGGCCTCCGTCGCCGCGGCCCTCGCCCGCTACACCGAACTGCCCGACCCCGCACCGCTGCTGGCCCTCAACTTCGGCTTCGCCCGGGCGAGGGCCCTGGGCGCGGCCCTGGACCTGGGCGTGTTCACCGCCCTGGACCGGACGCCGCGCACCACGGCGCGGCTCGCCGCCGACCTGGGCTGCGACGCGCGGGTGCTGGGCGAACTCCTCGAGGTCCTCGAGGACTTCGGGCTGGTGTCGGGTGACGGCGCGGCGGGCTGGGCGCCGACGCGGACGGCGCGCGCGTACCTGGTGGAGGGGTCCTCGGCCTACCTCGGGGACCACTTCGACGAGGTGCTCGCGCAGTGGGACCGCTGGAGCGCGCTCACGTCGCTGGCGCGCTCCGGCGACCGCGGCGGCGACCTCGGGGACCCGGCCGGGCGCGGGCGGCACCGGGGCATGTTCGCCGGTGCCTTCCCGCTCGCCGTGCGGATCGCGTCCTCCGTGGTCGCGGCCCTGGGGCCGGTCGACGCCGGCCGGGTCCTGGACCTCACCTGCGGCAGCGGGGAGTGGGGCATCGCGCTGGCCGGCGCCGACCCCCGGGCACGGGTGACCGCACACGACGATCCGGCCCTCCTCGCCGTGGCCCGCGAACGCGCCGCGGAGTTCGGGGTCGCCGGGCGGTTCCGCTTTGTGCCGGCCGACTTCGACGGCGCGCCGTTCGCGGACGGCGAGTTCGACACCGTCGTCATGGCGCACGCGGGCCGGTTCGCCGGCCGGCGAACCGCCGCCCGGCTGATCCGGGAGTGCGCCCGCGTCCTGAGGCCCGGCGGCACGCTGCTGCTCGCCGACATCATGCGGACGCCGCCGGGCCGGCCCCCGCTCGGCCGCCCCATGCTCGCGCTCAGCCTCCTGGTGAACACCCAGAACGGCGGCCTGCCCGAGGCCGGCGAATACCGCGCCCTCATGGCAGAGGCGGGGATCACGGCGAAGGAAAGCGTCACTCGCGGGCTGGTGACGGCCCTGACGGGAGAAAGGCAGTAACCATGCGAGAAGTGGTCGTCACCGGGCTCGGAGTCGTCAGCCCGGCCGGAATCGGAAAGGAAGCCTTCTGGGACACCGTCTCGGCGGGCAGGAGCGTCACCAAACCGCTTTCCGACATCACCGGTTCCACCCTGTTCAAGGGATTCGATTTCCTTTCCGACGCGGTGGCGGAAGTACCCGGATTCGAGGAGCGGATACCCTCCCTGCCGCCCGAGGTGCGACGGCTCGACAGGTACGTGCAGTTCGCCGTCGAGGCCGCCGTCCAGGCGATGCGGGACGCCGGTCTCGACGCCGGTGGCCACGCGGCCGACCGCACCGGCATCTCGCTGTCCACGGCGATCTGCGGCACGCCCAGGATGGAGGAGGAGTTCCTCGCCGTCACGGACGAGGGCCGCAAGCCCGTCGACCCGGCGAAGGCGGGCCGCGACCTGTACCTCGCCTCCATGTCGAACACCCCCGGCACCGTCCTGTCCGCCCTGTTCGGGGCGCAGGGCCCGTGCGTCACCCTGTCCACCGGCTGCATCGGCGGCATCGACGCGGTCGGTCACGCCTTCGAGACCATCGCCCACGGGGACGCCGACGTGATGATCGCCGGAGCCACCGAGGCGCCCATCACCCCGGTCACCGTGGCCTCCTTCGAGATCATCAACTGCCTCTCCCGCGCCCACCGGGGCCGCCCCGAGGCCGCCTCCCGCCCCTACGACGACGGGCGCGACGGCTTCGTGCTGGGCGAGGGCTGCGGCGTCCTGGTACTGGAGGAACGGGAGCACGCCCGGGCCCGCGGCGCGACACCGTACCTGCGGATCGACGGCTTCTCCCACACCTCCAACGCCATCCACATGACCGACCTGCTGTCCGACGGCGCCGATCTGACCCGCGCCATGACCCAGGCCGTCGAGCAGGCCGGACTGGGCCCCGACGACATCGACCACGTCAGCTCGCACGGCAGCTCGACCCGGCAGAACGACACCTGCGAGACCAGCGCCCTCAAACTCGCCCTGGGCCCGCGCGCCCGGGCGATCCCGGTGAACTCCGCCAAGTCCATGCTGGGCCACGCCCTGGCCGCGGCCAGCGCCATGGAACTCGTGCTGTGCGCCCTGGCCTGCACCCACCGCTTCGTGCACCCCACCGCCAACTACGAGAACCCCGACCCGACGTGCGACCTCGACTACGTGCCGGGCACCGGACGCCCCTGGGACGGCGAGGTCATCCTCAAGGACGCCAGCGGCTTCGCCGGCCTGCACGCCGCCCTGGTCGCCAGCGCCGTCCGGGAAGGAGGCCGGCGATGAGCGTCGTCGTCACCGGGATCGGCGCGGTCACCCCGGCCGGCACGGGCCTCGACCCCCTGTGGCAGGGCGCCCGCGACGGAGTCGCGCACATCACCGCCATCGACCGCTTCGACGCCTCCGCGTACGCCTGCCCGGCCGCGGGACAGTCCGGCTTCGACGCCGGCGCCGAGCTGCCGTCCCGGTTCGTCAAGCGCACCGACCGCTTCACGCACCTCGCCGTCCACGCCGTGCGCCAGGCCCTCGCGGAGGCCGGCGTCACCATTGGCACGGACGTGACCCCCGAGCGCACCGGCGTCATGGTCGGCAACGTCCTCGGCGGCTGGGAGTTCGCCGAACGCGAGCTGCGCAACCTGTGGACCGACGGTCCGCGCGCGGTCAGCCCCTACCAGGCGACCGCCTGGTTCCCCGCCGCCCCACAGGGCAACATCTGCATCGACCAGGGCGTGAAGGGCCCCGCCCGCACCTTCGTGGCCGACCGCGCGAGCGGCGCGTACGCCCTGATCGGCGGGGCCGAGGCGCTGCTGCGCGACCGCGCCGACGTCGTCATCGCCGGCGGTGTCGAGGCGCCGCTGTCCCCGTACGGCTGGCTGTGCCTGGAGACCAGCGGGCTCGGCGCCAAGGCCCGCGGCACGCTCGCCCCCGACGCGCTGTACCGGCCCTTCGACGCCGGACACGGCGGCAGCGTCTTCGGCGAGGGCGCGGTGTTCCTGATCCTGGAACGGCGCGAGCACGCCGAACGCCGGGGCGCGACCGTCCTCGGCGAACTGGCCGGCTGGGGCGTGAGCACCGACGGCTACATGCCGTACTACACCGTCGAACCGACCGGCGCCGTCCTCGGCCGCGCCATGCGCACCGCGGTCGACCGGGCCGGTGTCTCGGGCGAGGACCTGGGAGCGGTGTTCGCCCACGGCTCCGCGATCCCCTTCGAGGACGTCACCGAGGGCTACGCGCTGCACGAGGCCTTCGGACCGGCCGCGGCCCGGATGCCGGTCACCGTGCCCAAGTCCGGCTTCGGTCACCTGCTCGGCGCCGCCGCGCCCGCCGACGTGGCGCTGGCCCTGCGGGGCATGCGGGAGGAGACGGTCCCGGCCACCGTCAACCTCGACCGTCCCGCCCCGGGCATCGACCTGGACCTGGTGCGCGGCGAGGCCCGGCCCGCCCCCGGGTGGCAGCACACGCTGGTGGTCTCACGGGGGCTGGGGGGTGTCAACGCGTGTCTGCTGCTGAGGCGTTGACCGGACCGGTGCCCGTGGACGTACCGGGTGTGCGGGCGGTGGGCATCGACGTGGTCGGCATCGACCGGCTGCGCGCCATGCTGGAGCGGCGCGGGCAGCCACTGCTCGACCGACTGTTCACCCCGGCCGAACAGGCCCTGTGCCTGGGGGCGTCGGCGCGCCACCGCGCCGCCTGCCTGGCCGGCCGGGTGGCGGCCAAGGAGGCCGTGCGCAAGACCCTCGGCGGACACGGCGCGGGCTGCGCGTGGCGGGACGTGGAGATCGGCCGGGAGGCGTCCGGGGCGCCGGCGCCCCGGCTGACCGGGCGGGCGGCACGGGCGTTCGAGGCCGCCGGGCTCAGCCGCCTGCACCTGAGCATCACGCACGAGGCGGGCGTGGCCGTGGCCGTCGCCGTGGCCGTGTGAGACACGACGAGAACGAGTGAAGGAGCCAGTGAGCCGGATGAACGTACGGGAAGAAGTCGTCGACGTCCTGCGGGGCATCGGGTTCGACGCCGGGGAACTCGAGGACGGCCGGCACCTCGGCCGCGACCTCGACATCGACTCCACCGAACTGGTGGAGATCGTCGTCGCCCTGGAACAGCGCTTCGGAATCGACATCGACGCCGGGACCGAGGGCGGGTTCACCACCTTCCGCGACCTCGTGGACTGCGTGACGCGGCTGATCCCGGCCGCCGCCGCGGGAAGGGGCTGAGACCGTGCCGCGCATCGAGAACAGCATCGTCATCGAGGCCGACGCCGGGCACGTGTTCGACGTCACCAACGACATCGCCCGCTGGTCGGAGATCTTCGACGAGTACAGCGGCGCCAAGGTCGTCTCCCAGGAACGCGACGGCCGCTGGAGCGAGATCGTCTTCGAGCTCACCAACGCCGAGGGCGCCAGCTGGCGTTCCTGGCGCATCCTGGACCACCGCGACCTCGTCGCGGTCGCCGAGCGGCGCGACCCGCTGTACCCGTTCCGGTACATGCACCTGAGGTGGACCTACCGGCCGGTCCCCGAGGGCACCCTGATGACCTGGATCCAGGACTTCGAACTCGACGAGAAGTTCGAGGTGCCGCTGGAGACCGTCCTGGAGCGGATGAACGTCCACACCCGCCACAACCAGGCCGGCATCAAGCGGAAGATCGAGTCCGGGGCCGTACGGCCGTGACCCGGCGCCTGTTCACCTCGGAGTCGGTCACCGAGGGACACCCCGACAAGATCGCCGACCAGATCAGCGACGCGGTCCTGGACGCCCTGCTCGCCCAGGACCGCCACGCCCGCGTGGCCGTGGAGACCCTCGTGACCACCGGTCAGGTGCACATCGCCGGCGAGGTCTCCAGCCACGCCGCGATCGACGCCGCCGCCGTGGCCCGGGAACGCGTCCTCGCCATCGGCTACGACTCCTCCGCCAAGGGCTTCGACGGCGCGAGCTGCGGGGTGAACGTCTCCCTCGGCCGGCAGTCGCCCGACATCGACCGAGGCGTGTCGCACGCCTACGAGTCCCGGATCGAGGGACGCGTGGACGCCCTCGACCGGTTCGGCGCCGGCGACCAGGGCCTGATGTTCGGCTTCGCCTGCGACGAGACGCCGGAACTGATGCCGCTGCCGATCACCCTCGCCCACCGGCTGGCCAAGCGCCTGTCCGAGGTGCGCAAGGACGGCACCGTCCCCTACCTGCGCCCGGACGGCAAGACCCAGGTCACCGTCGAGTACGACGGCGACCGCCCCGTCCGGCTCGACACGGTCGTCCTCTCCAGCCAGCACGCCCGCGACATCGACCTGGACACCCTCCTCACCCCCGACCTGCGCACCCACGTCCTCGACCCCGAACTCCGGGCACTGGCCGACGTCCTGGACGTCTCCGGGGTACGGCTGCTGGTCAACCCGACCGGCCGCTTCGAGACCGGCGGCCCGATGGGCGACGCCGGCGTCACCGGCCGGAAGATCATCGTCGACACCTACGGCGGCACCGCCCGGCACGGCGGCGGCGCCTTCTCCGGCAAGGACCCCTCCAAGGTGGACCGCTCGGCGGCGTACGCGATGCGCTGGGTCGCCAAGAACGTGGTGGCGGCCGGCCTGGCCGCCCGCTGCGAGGTGCAGGTCGCCTACGCCATCGGCACCGCCCGCCCCGTCGGCCTGTTCACGGAGTGCTTCGGCACCGAGACCGTGCCGCTCGCCACCGTCCAGCGGGCCGTCACCGAGGTGTTCGACCTGCGGCCGGGGGCCCTGGTGCGCGACCTGGACCTGCTGCGCCCGATCTACTCCCGGACCGCCGCCTACGGGCACTTCGGCCGCACCGGACCGGAGTTCACCTGGGAGGCCACCGACCGGGCCGGCAAACTCCGGCAAGCCGCCGGGATCTGACCCGCACCGCCGCACGACCTCAGGAGGCTCCAGGGTGCGCATCGCCGTCACCGGGTCCATCGCGATGGACCATCTCATGTTCTTCCCGGGCCGCTTCACCGAACAACTCGTACCCGACCGGCTGCACAGCGTCTCCCTGTCGTTCCTGTGCGACCGGCTGGAGACCCGGCGCGGCGGGGTCGCCGCCAACATCGCCCTGGGCCTCGGCCGACTGGGCCTGACACCCCTCCTCATCGGCGCGGTCGGACCCGACTTCACCGACTACCAAGTGTGGCTGAAACAGCACGGCGTCGACACCGACTCCGTACTCGTCGTACCCGGCAGGCACACGGCACGGTTCGTCTGCACCACCGACGCCGACCACAACCAGATCGGCGCCTTCCACCCCGGGGCCATGACGGCGGCCTGCACCATCTCCCTGCGGGACGTGGCCGAGCGGGCCGGGCCGCCCGACCTCGTGGTCGTCTCGCCGAACGACCCGGCGGCGATGCTCCGGCACACCGAGGAGTGCCGCACCGCCGCATGGCCGTTCGCCGCCGACCCCTCGCAGCAGATCGCCCGCCTGAACCGCGCGGACGTGCAGTTCCTGCTGACGGACGCCCACTGGCTGTTCACCAACGAGTACGAGTCGGCGCTGCTCCAGGAGAGCACCGGCTGGACCGCCCGGGGCGTCCTGGAACGGGTCGGCACCTGGGTGACCACGCTCGGCGCCGCCGGGGTCCTCGTCGAGCGCTCCGGCCACGAGCCGGTCGTCGTGCCCGCCGTCCCCGACGTCACGGCAGTCGAACCGACCGGCGCGGGCGACGCGCTGCGCGCCGGGATGCTCGCCGCCGTCGCCCGGGGCGTCCCCGTCGAGGCGGCGGCCCGGCTGGGCTGCGTCCTCGCCTCCTTCGCCCTGGAGTCGACCGGCACCCAGGAGTACACGGTGAGCGCCCGCTCGCTCGCCGCCCGGCTCCGCGGCGCCTACGGGGAGCGCGCGGCGACCGCCCTCGCCCCCGTGCTCGGGAGCCTGCCGTGAGCCGCGTACGGACCCTGCGCGCGGAGCCCCTGCTGATCCCCCTCGTGGTGGCCGGCGCGGTCCCCGCCGCACTCGGACTGTGGCTGCCGGGCCCCTCGCCACCGGGCCCGGACGGACTTCGGACGACCGCCGGACCCGTCCTGGTCCTGCTCGGCGCCTGGATGACCGCGGACGCCGTGGACCGCGTCTACCTGCGCCAGCCCACCCCCCTGGGCGACCGCCCGCCCCAACAGCTGGTCCGGTCGGGCTGGTACGGGGTGATCCGCAACCCCATGGCCGCCGGGATGACCCTGCTCCTGGCCGGTGAGGCCCTGCTGTGGTCCGCGACGGCCGTCCTGGTCTGGGCCGCGGTCGTCCTGACCGTGTCCTGCGTGACCACCGCCCGGATCGAGGAGCCGGGACTGAGGGAGGCCTTCGGGGAGCAGTACGCCGCCTACCGGCGCGCGGTGCCCGGGTGGATCCCCGGCGCCGCGAGGACCACCGGCCGCCGGGCCACGCACCGGCGCACGCACTGAATGAGGAGCAGCCGTGTACGTCGACCTGAGCATCCCCGTCAGCCGCCGCGCCCCTGGAGTCGAGTTCGAGCAGTGGCTCCACCGGGACGGCATCCGCCACCTCTCCCGCCGCATACGGGCGTTGCCCGGCGACAGCCGCAGGGACCGGCTGCTCAACCACTGGCGGTGGCTGACCGGCCGCCGCCGGCTGCGCCCCCACGACCTGCCGGACGGCTGCTTCCTGTCCAACGAGTTCTACCGCATGTCCGTCCACCAGGGCACCCACGTGGACGCGCCCTTCCACTACGGACCCGAGTGCGAGGGGCGCCCCGCCAAGAAGGTCATGGACCTGCCCCTGGAGTGGTTCCGCGGACCCGGGGCCGTACTGGACGTGCGGGCCTGCGGGAACACGGTGACCGCGGCCGACGCCAAGGAGGCGCTGGCGGCCTCCGGCGCACGCGTCGGACCCGGAACCGTGGTGCTCTTCCGCACCGACTCCGATCTGCGCCTGGGCACGCCCGAGTACCACACCCGGTCCACGGCGATCTCCCCCGGAGCCGTCGACCACCTGCTGGACCTCGGCGTGAAGGTCCTCGGCACGGACTGCTGGAGCTTCGACGGGCCCGCCCGCGACATGGTCGAGCGCTACTACTCCTCGGGGGACCGCGAGGTCCTGTGGCCCGCCCACATGCACGGCAGGCGACGGGAGTTCGTGCAGATCGAAGGGCTCGCCCGGCTCCGGGAGATCCCCGAGGGGCCCTTCACCTTCACGGCCTTCCCGGTGGCCCTGGCCGACGCGGGCGCGGCCTGGTGCCGGGCGGTGGCCGAAACGGGCCGCGCCGGCGAGGACCCGGGGACGGAGCGGCGGTCATGACCGCGGACCACGCGCCCCGGCTGCTCCTGCTGTCCGCTCCCGGCGCCGAGGAGCTCACCGGCCTCGTACGCGACACCGCGGCCCGGCTGGCGCGGCCCGGCGGCCCTCCGCTGCCGGAGGTGTGCGCACGCGCCGCCGACGGCCCGCACGCCGCCCACCGGCTGAGCGTCACCGGACGCACCGCCGAGGAGGTCGCCGCCCGCCTCGACGCCCACCTGGCGGGGGAGACGGTCCGCGAGGTGCACACCGGGGTCGCCGAGGGGCCCGCGCGCGTCGCGTTCCTCTTCAGCGGCCAGGGCGCGCAGTTCGCCGGCATGGGACAGGGGCTGTACCGCACCGAGCGGGTGTACCGGGAGATGTTCGACCGCTGCGCGGAGGCGGCCCGGCCGTTCGTGTCGACGCCGCTGCAGCGGCTCCTTTGCCCCGACGCGGAGCCCCGTGTCGTGCACCGGACGGCGCACGCCGCGCTCGGCACCTTCTGCGTGAGCACGGCCCTCGCCGCACTGTGGCGCAGCCGGGGCGTCGAGCCCGCGGTGGTGCTCGGCTTCAGCTCCGGCGAGTACGCGGCCGCCGCCTGCGCGGGCGCGCTCCGGGTGGAGGACGCGGTGCGGCTGCTCGGTACGGAGACCACCCTGGCGGAGCGGGTCACGGACGGCGCGATGGCGGTCGTCGCCCTGGACGAGCACACCGCACTCGACGTGCTCGAGGACTTCGAGCCGACGGTGGGGATCGCGGCGGTCATCTCACCGGGGGAGGTGTCGCTGTCGGGGCGGGCCGCCACCCTGGCCCGGATCACGCGGCGGCTGGCCGCCTCGGGAACCCGGGTCAGCGGGCTCCCGGTGCCGGCGGGACTGCACTCGCCGCTCCAGGAACCGGCACTGGGCGAACTGGCCACCGTGGCGAAGGAGGTGCGCGCCCGCGCTCCGCGCGTGCCCTTCGTCTCCACCGTCACCGGGCGACCGCTGGAGGCCGGACAGCTCACCCCGGTGTACTGGGGGCGGCACATGCGCGGTCCGGTGCGGTTCCTGGACGCGATCCGCGTGGTGGACGCGATGGGCGTACGCGCCTTCCTGGAACTCGGGCCGGGACGGGCCCTGGCGGGGCTCGGCGCTCGCTGTCTGCCGGGCGGCGGACGGGTCTGGCCGGCCTCGCTGGGCCGCAGCACCGACGGCACCGGGACGATGCTGGACGCCCTCGGCCGGCTGTACACGGCCGGGGCGCCGGTGAGCCGGTCCGCGGTCGGCGCGGGGGCCCGGCCGGCCCCTTGACACAGATATAATCCGCGGAATGGTTCAGGGAGAAAACACCCGGTCGGCACCGGGAAGGCCGCGCAGTGCGGAAGTGTCCAGGGAGATCGTCCTGGCGGCACTCGCGTTGTTGCGGGAAAAGGGGCCGACGGGCGTGACCATGGAGGCCGTGGCCCAGCGTTCCGGGGTCGCGAAGACCACGATCTACCGGCGTTACAAGAATCGTTTCGAGCTGCTGCGTTCCTCCCTGGCCTTCGTGGAGGACATCCCCGAGCCGCCGGTGGGAAATCCGACCCGGGAACGGCTGCTGAATTTGCTCGAGCAATTCAGGCGCGGTGTCGAGGACGTGGTGGGGCTGCGCGCCCTCGCCGCGGTGCTGCACGGCGACGAGGACCCGGAATTCACCCGGGCCTTCCGCGAAACCATTCTGCGTCCCCGCCTGGACGTCATGATCGGAACGCTGCGCACGGGGGAGGCGGAGGGGGAACTGCGGGCCGGCGTGGACCACGAGACGGTGGTGAGCATGCTGGCGGGCTCCTACATAGCCCGCTCCGTCACCCAGGGCACCCCGCCGCCCGACTGGGCCGATCGGGTCCTGGACGTCATCTGGCCATCGATCCACGCCTGACGCGACCCCGCGTACCGCCCATGCCCGGCGGCCCCCGCGCCCGGTGCCGTCATGTCGGCGGACGAACGGGCTGTCCGGCCGCCCCCGCCCGGCGCGTCCGGTCGCTCCCTCACAGCACGTTCCGCCGCTCCCGCTTGGCGCGGCTGGCCGCCTGGTCCGGTGCGTCCGTTCCCTGCCTCGCGCGTCTGTCTTCTGCCCGGCGTGTCCCGCCGCCCCGCAGGCGCGTTTCGCCGCTCCCGCTCGGTGCGTCTGGCCGCTTGGTCCGGTGCGTCCGTCGCCTGCCCAGCGCGTTCCGCAGCCCCGCACGGCGCGCCCCGCTGCCCCACGGCTCCCCGTACGTGTTCGGTCGGTTCCGTACGGTGCGGTCGGCCGCCTTCGTACGGTGAGGCCGGTCGGCTCGGTACGGTGCGGCCCGCCCGACGCGGGGCCGTCGTCCCGGACGTTCGCGCCCGCGCGTCACACCGGCGGGTGAACACGGGCCCTCGCCGGCCCGAGAGCCGGCGCCACCGGGCGGTCGCTCGCGCTTCTGCCCGCCACACCCGGGCGGCCCCTGCGAAGGCCGTACCTCTGCACGCCGAACCGGCCGCCGGTCAGGCCGCTCGCTCCCGCCCCCGGACGGCGCCCCGCCGTCAGGGGACCCGCACCGGTCAGTCCACGTGCTCCGGGCGCAGGCCGACGCCGATGAACTGGGCCGTCCAGCGGGTCAGGAAGGGGAAGCGGCGGACGACACGGGCGGCCAGGGGGCGTTCCACCGTGGTCCTGCGGTCCTTGGGGTACAGGTCGGCCAGCATGTGCACCTGGGCCGTCTGCACCGCCCGCACCGGCAGGGAGCGGCGGCGCTGGACCGCGGCCAGCGCGCGCCGGTCGGGGGTGCGGCCGGCGCGCAGCACCGGACCGAGCATCCGCGCGGCGGCCACGGCGTCCTGCACGGCCAGGTTGATGCCCACCCCGCCGGCCGGCGACATCGCGTGGGCGGCGTCGCCGATGCACAGCAGCCCCGGCCGGTGCCAGGTGCGCAGCCGGTCGACGCGCACGCTCAGCAGCTTCACGTGGTCCCAGTCGGTGATCTCCCGGCGCAGACGTGCGGCGAACGGCCCGTGCACGGAGGCCACGTCGTCGTGCAGCCGGTCCAGGCCCTCCGTGCGGACCGTCTCGTAGGCGCCCTGCGGGATGACGTAGGCGATCTGCCAGTACTCACCGCGGTCGATGGTGACCAGGACGAAGCCGGGGCCCGTGTGCAGGAAGCTCATGGTCTCGTCCGGCTCCCGGCTCAGCCGGAACCAGAGCACGTCCATGGGCGCCGCGGACGCCGAGACGGGCAGTCCGACGGACCGGCGCATGGTGGAGTGCCGGCCGTCGGCGGCGAGCACGAGGTCCGCCCGGACCTCCAGGGGGCCGTCCGGCGTCACGGCCCGCACCCCGCGGACCCGGTCGCCCTCCCGGATCACCTCGGTGGCCTCGGCCTTCTGGACGAGCCGGAACGTGTCCAGTTCCTGGCCCTTGCGGGCGAGGAAGTCGAGGACGTCCCACTGCGGCATGAACGCGATGTACGGGTGGGTGCCGGGGATCCTCGCGAAGTCGGCGAAGACGGTGGGGCCCGCGGGCGTCTGCACGGTGATGGTGCTGACCTTGCTGTGCGGGATCCGCAGGAACTCGTCGATCATCCCCAGTTCCTCGATGATCCGCAGGGTCGAGGGATGCACCGTGTCCCCGCGGAAGTCGCGAAGGAAGTCGCCGTGTTTCTCGAGGACGATCACGTCCACGCCCTGCCGGGCGAGCAGCAGGCCCGCCATCATGCCCGCGGGGCCACCGCCGACGACGACGCACCGGCTGGTCAGGGTCTGCACAGTCTGCTCCTGTGGTTGGTGGTACGGGGGTCAGTGCCCCGCGGCGATCGGAAGGGGCTCGCCGTCGGGCCCGGTGGTGACGAGGTCGCGGCCGCGGATCAGGGGGAGGACGAGGACCGCGCCCACGAAGGCCACCACCGCGGAGACGGTCAGGATCGAGTTGAGGCCGTCGACGAACGCGCCCTGGGCCGCTCCGGCGAACACCCCGCGCTGCTCTCCGGGCAGCTGGGCGAGCGCGGGACCGACCTGCCCGGAGGCCACCGCGTGGCCGAGCTCGCCGGCCCGGGCCTCCAGCGGGGTGCCCGCCAGCGCGTCGTGGACGCCGTCCCGTACCCGGTCGGCGAAGACGGAGCCGAGCGTGGCCACCCCCACCGCGATCCCCAGGGAGCGGCAGGTGTTGCTCAGCCCGGAGGCGACGCCGACCCGGGCCGGCTCGACCGCGCCCATCGCGGCGGCGACCACGTTCGGGTTGACCAGGCCGACACCGAGACCGGTGACCAGCTGGCCGGGGAGCAGGCCCGTCCAGTCGTCCGAGACGGAGATGCCGCCCATGAGTAGCAGTCCCGTACCGATGCAGGCCAGGCCCGCGGAGACCAGCCAACGGGCCGGCAGCAGGGTTCCCAGGCGGGCCGCCGCCGCGGACGCCACGAAGATGGAGAGGGTCAGCGGCAGCAGCCGCAGCCCTGCGGCCAGTGGTGCGTGGCCCAGCACCGTCTGCAGGTACAGGGTGAGGTACAGGAGCAGGGCGAACGCCGTCGTGCTCATGGCCAGCACGCCCAGCGCGGCGCCCGTGGTGGTGATCTTCTCGAACAGCTCACCCGGCAGCATGGGGTCGCGCCGGATCCGTTCGACGACGACGAAGGCGACGAGGGAGACGCCCGAGACGATGAACGCGCTGACCACCGGGGTGCTGCCCCATCCCTCCTCGTTGGCCCGCAGCAGGGCGAAGGAGAGCGTGCCCAGGGCGGTGCCGAGGGTGAGGAAGCCGGGCCAGTCGATGGCGCCCGGCCGCTGTGCGCGGGACTCCTCGACGCGCAGGGCGGTGGCGACGAGGGCCAGGACCCCGACCGGAAGATTGACCAGGAAGATCCACCGCCAGCCGACGCCCTCCACGAGGATCCCGCCGGCGAGCGGCCCCACGGCCAGGGCGGCACCGCTGACCGCGCCCCAGACGGCGAGCGCCACGTGCCGTTCCTTGTGGTCCGGGTGGGCGGCGGCCAGCAGCGCCAGGGACGTGGCCAGCAGGGCGGCGCCGCCGACCCCTTGCAGGACCCGCGCCAGAATGAGCATCAGCGGACTCTGGGCGACCCCGCACAGCAGGGACGCGAGGGTGAAGACGGTCATCCCCCAGGAGAAGACGGCTCGTCTGCCGAACCGGTCGGCGAGCGATCCCGCCGTGAGCAGGGCGGCCGACAGCGAGACGGCGTAGGCGGCCACCACCCACTGCAGATCGGTGAGGGACGCGTCGAGCGCCTCCTCGATGTCGGGTAGTGCGATGTTCACGATCGTGACGTCGAGGAGCAGCATGAAGCTGCCCACCGACACCACGCACAAGGTCCACCACCGCTTGAGCACGACGCCGCCCCTCCCAGTCCGGAGTCGATACGATACGCTACATGTAGCGTGAGGTTTAGGAGACGCGGGGTGCGCGGACGGGGGGGTAAAGGGTTTGGGGCCCCCAGCGGGGGGGACAACCGGGCGCCCGGGGGGGCCA
>NZ_JBIRYZ010000003.1:168774-489117 GCF_044390325.1 Streptomyces sp. NPDC018964 | reverse complement strand
ACCCCCCCCCCAACCCCCCCCCCCCCTCCCCCCCCCCCCCCCCCCCCCCCGCCGCGGTCCCCCCCACACAACCCCCGTTCCCCCCCCCCCCCCCCACTCCGAGGTGAACGCGGACGGGAGGATCAGGTCTTGGCGACCGACTGCGGGTGGAACTCCGGGCAGCGCAGGGCGTACAGGGCGGTCTGGAGACGGTTGCGGGTGCCCAGCTTGGCG
The DNA here is from genome assembly GCF_044390325.1 of Streptomyces sp. NPDC018964. Lineage (NCBI taxonomy): Bacteria > Bacillati > Actinomycetota > Actinomycetes > Kitasatosporales > Streptomycetaceae > Streptomyces > Streptomyces sp. NPDC018964. Next base: position 488,904 of record NZ_JBIRYZ010000003.1, on the reverse strand, counting down.
TAGATGCGGCTGAGGTAGTTGCGTACGGTCTTGGGGGTGATGCCCAGTCGGGCGGCGATGTGGTGGGTCTCCTGGTCGTCCGCGACCAGGAAGAGGATCTCCCGTTCGCGCCGGGTGAGCAGGTCGAGGGGTGAGGCGTCGCGGCCCAGTCCGCCGGAGAGGAGCTCGAGGATCTGTCCGGCGGTCGCGGCGGACAGGGCGATGCCCTCGCGGTGCACGGTGAGCAGGGTGTCGCGCAGTTCCTGGGCGTCGATGTCGCGTGAGAGGTAGGCGTTGGCGCCGGCCGCGAAGGCCTCGCGCATGTGGATCGGCTGCCGGCTGGACGCCAGGACGATGATGCGGACGTGCCGTGAGTACTGGCGGATCGCCCGTGCGGTGCTCATGCCTCCGTTTCCGCCCGCTCCCGGGCCCATCACGACGAGATGTGGATGATGTCGTCGCAGTTGGTGCAGCGCGGTGGCCTCGTCGTGCGCGACGGCCACCACCGAGAACTCCTTGAAGCCCTGCAGTAAATTCCGGAAACCTTCGGCGACCAGCCGTTCGGTGTCCATGAGCAAGATCCGAATCGATGGCATCGGCGACCCTCCGTCGTATTCACGAGCATGAAGAGAGTGCGCGGGTGCATCGAGATGCCCCCGTTGTGGGCCTGTCCTCCCCCGTCGGAAAATGGGCCCACTGCCGCTCGATAGTACACGACCGTGGATACTATTTTCGGACGAGGCCAGGAAGTTGATGCGCGTGCAACGCATGGTTATTGCGGGCGGTATTCTCGGTTCTCGCCATTTCCCGCGCACCGGTAATTGAACGTTTGTTTTCTTCCCTCCGTGTGACGGGCGTGATTCGGCCGACGTGGAGAGGTGAGGGATTTCCCCGCCGTGTGCGACGGCGCGTACGGGGCTGCCCGCCGAGGGCCGCCGGCTCGCCGGGAGGCTCCGCGGACCCCTCGCCGGCACCGAGGGGATCCTGTACACGGCCGGGGTCGCGCACGGACCGTGGTGAGGTCCACGCCGGTGCCGCCCACGAGGACGCGCCGCGGCCCCCTTCCGCTCCCGGACGGGGGAAGGGGGCCGCTGCGCGGGTGCCGGACCGCTCAGGAGACCGTGGCGGGGGCCTCGTTCCGGCCGGAGGCGTCGACGGCCTCGCCCTCGTCGAGTCCGACGTCCTTCGTCTCCTTGCCCAGCAGCAGCGCCACCAGCGTCAGCAGCGCCATCGAGGAGAGGTAGACGCCGACCAGCCACGGCGAGCCGTCGCCGGCCTCCCACAGGGCGACCGCGATGAACGGGGCGACGGCCGCGCCGAGGATCGAGCTGACGTTGTAGGAGATCCCGGAGCCCGTGTAGCGCACGCTCGTCGGGAAGAGCTCCGGCAGCAGCGCCCCCATCGGGCCGAACGTCATGCCCATCAGCGTGAAGCCGAGCACCAGCCACAGCACCACGCCCAGCGTGCCCAGACCGATCAGCGGCACCCACACCAGCCCGAAGACCAGGATCCCGGCGGTGACCGCGATCAGCGTCGAGCGCCGGCCGTACTTGTCCGCGAGCGGGCCGGAGACCAGGGTGAACACGGCGAAGAACAGCACCCCGAAGATCATCATCAGGACGAAGGTGGTGTAGTCGTACCCCAGGCCGGGCACGGCGTCGTCCTCGGGCGTACGGCCGTAGCTCAGCGAGAACGTGGTCATCAGGTAGAAGAGCACGTACGTCGCCAGCATGAAGAAGGTGCCGAGGACCAACTGCTTCCAGTGGCCGCGGAAGACGGTGGCCAGCGGCAGCTTCCGCACCAGCCCGGCCTCGCGGGTCCGGGAGAAGACCGGCGCCTCCACCAGGCGCATCCGCACCCACAGGCCGATCGCGACCATCACCGCGGAGAACAGGAACGGGATGCGCCAGCCCCAGCTCAGGAAGGCGTCCGAGGGCTGGGACGGGTCGGCGCCCGCCGTGGACGGCAGCAGCGCGCCGATGATCAGGAAGAGCCCGTTGCCGATGATGAAGCCGAGCGGGGCGCCCAGCTGCGGGAACGTGCCGTAGAGGGCGCGCTTGCCCTTCGGGGCGTTCTCGGTGGCGACCAGGGCCGCGCCGCTCCACTCGCCGCCGAGCGCGAAGCCCTGCGCGAGCCGCATCAGCACCAGCAGCGCGGTGGCGACCCAGCCGGCCTGCGCGTAGGTGGGCAGCACGCCGATGAGGAAGGTGGCGATGCCCATGGTGAGCAGCGAGGCCACCAGCGTGCCCTTGCGGCCGAGCCGGTCGCCGAGGTGTCCGAAGACCACGGCGCCGATCGGGCGGGCGACCATCGCGGCGCCGAACACCGCGAAGGACGACAGCAGGGCCGTCGTCGGGTCGCTGCTCGGGAAGAAGAGCTTGGGGAAGACCAGGACGGCGGCGGTCGCGTAGATGTAGAAGTCGTAGAACTCGATCGTCGTGCCGATGAGGCTCGCGATGAGGACCCGGGACCGAGAGTTGACGGGGGCCGGGCCGGTGGATGGTGCGGGCATTTCACGGTCTTTCCGGGGAGGAACGGTCACCGGCGGCGCACGCCGGCGGCCCGCACCGTGCCACGCGTCCGCCTCGCGGGAGGCCGCGCGAACCGTGTGGGCCATACAACGATCTCAGACATCTCACTGGCCAGAAACACCGTACCAATATGTGAGACACGGATGTTGTGTGGCCCGGCCCGCACCTCCCTCCCCGCACTCACCGCACAGACGCCGTCCGACCCCGGGCCGCGCATCCATGGCCCGTGAGGGGAGACCGGCCGTGCGCGACCACGCCACCGTCGCCGCTCCCCGTGCCCGGTCCCCGTGGCCGCGCGGTGAGCGGCAGGGCGTGAACGGCGGCCCCTCCCGCTCCCGGAGCCGGGAGGGGCTGCCACCGCCGCCGTACGGACACACCCCCGACCGTCGGCGTCGGTCACGGGCGTGTCCCCGGCGCCGGGATCAGGGGTACGACACCACCGTGGACGGCACGGTGGTGCTGCCCGAGGTCGGGGCCCCGGTGTCGTTGATGACGCACTCGTACTGCCCGTGCCCGCTCAGCGAGACGACCAGCAGGCCGTGGAAGCGCACACCGGGACGGTCCGGGGCGGCGAATCCGTGGTGCTGGACGATGTCCGGGTTCACGTTGTAGTAGCAGTAACTCCCCATGCCCCAGCCCTCGTGGGTGGTGACGTGGTCGCCGACCTTGTAGGCCGCGTAGCCCTTGACCGGGCCGTTCTGGATCGAGGCCTGGTCGGGGGCGTCGTAGGCCTTCTCGTTCTGGAAGAAGATCGTGCGGCCGCGTTCGCCGTTCCACTGGACGTCGTACTTGTTGAAGTGCTCGACGAACAGGCCGGTGGCCAGGACGTCGTGGCCGCCCACGACGACGCCGTAGTCGCAGCGGTTGGTCTCCCAGCCGACGCCGTCGCCGTGGTCGGCGCGCCAGACCCAGGTGTGGTCGACGATGGTGTGCCGGGCGTTGACCACCATGGCGGTGGTCGCCCTGCCGGGACCGGCCCCGCCGATCCGGACGAAGACGTCCTGCACGGTGATCGGGTCGCGGGAGTGGTCCCGGGAGGCGCCGTTCGGGCCGACCTCCAGCAGGACGGGCGAGTTCACAGGACCGGCGTCGACCAGGAAGCCGGCGAGGCGTACGCCGTCGACGTCGGCGACCTTCAGGGCGGTGACGCCGTGGTCGGGGATCAGGGTGGCGTAGCCGAGGCCCAGGACGACCGTGCCGGGACGGTTCACCCTCACCGGCCGGTCGACGTGGTAGATGCCCGGGGTGAGCAGCAGGTGGAGGCCCTGGTCGAGCGCCTGGTTGAGGGTGGCCGCCGAGTCGCCGGGCCTGGCGACGTAGAAGCGGTCCAGCGGCAGGGAGGTGCCGCGCGGGGTGCCGTTGCCCCAGGTGACACCCCGCGCGTTCCTCCGCGGCGCGGGCAGGAAGACGCGGTACCGGTCGCCGTCGAGGTACAGGAAGGGCTTCTCGCGGGAGAGCGGCGTCGTGGCGAGCGTGGTGTACGGCGGGTCCGGGAAGCTCTGCGCGGGGGCGCCCTCGACGCCCGAGAACACCATGTTCCAGACGGCGTTGGTCCAGCCGCCGACCGAGCTGTCCCGGGTGTACCACTGCTGCTGCGAGTAGGGGCCGACCGTGCCGTCGATCCGGCTGTCGGCGATGTAGCCGCCGCTGGCCCAACCGTAGGTGGACGAGGCGAGGTTGAGGTCGCCGCGCACATGCATCCGGCGGAACGGCGCGGCCTGGGCGACCGCCCACCGGTTGGTGCCGTTGGCCGGGACGAGCGCCAGGTTCTCCGCCGAACGCCAGAAGTTCTGCGTGGCGTTGCCGTCGAACCAGCCGGCGTCGACCGTCACGTCACCGTTGATGGTGGTGTCGTCGGGGGAGAGGCCGAGCCCGGAGATCGAGGTGTAGAAGCCGAGTTGGGCGTTGATGTCGTCGTACGTGCCCGGCTTGAACAGCAGCTGGTAGCGGCCGGTGCCGAACTGCGCCGACTCCTGCCGGGCGAACACCTCGTCGAGCCTGGCCTGGATGCCCGGCGTGGACGGGTCGAAGACGATCACGTGGGGGCCGAGATCGCCGCCGCCCTTCAGCCGGCGCGGCTTCTTGCGTCCCGCCGCGGGCGTGGCGGAGGCCGCCGAGGGCAGTCCGGCCAGGACGGGGGCGGCGGCCGCGGCGCCGAGGACGGCGCGGCGGCCGAGGGCCGGAGTCCGGGGGAAGGACGGGGAGTCGGACGTCATGGGGCTGGCTCTCCTGGTTCAGGAAGTGAACGGCGTGGGGTGCTGGGAGCGCTCTCTCGACGCTGAATGGTTCATCCGTGGAACAGGTGAGTCAAGGGGTGTGACGAGAGTCGGGCGAGTCCGTCCGAACCCTTGACGTACCGCCTCCGGAGGGTTTAACTCACGTCCTAAATTAAGACGTGAGGCCGTTTCTCCGTGCGGAGGACGCCTCATGCACCCCGGAAAGGGACATCAGGAGCCATGCGCAGTATCCGAGCCGCGGCCACAGGCGCCGTCATCCTGTCTCTCGCACTCGCCGCCTCGGCCTGCGGAGGCGGATCCAGCACCGGCGGCGGGTCCGACGACTCGCCGAAGGAACTCACCTACTGGGCCTCCAACCAGGGCGCCAGCATCGAGGTCGACAAGAAGGTCCTCCAGCCCGAGCTCGACAAGTTCGAGAAGGAGACCGGCATCAAGGTTAAGCTGGAGGTGGTTCCCTGGTCCGACCTGCTCAACCGGATCCTCACCGCCACCACCTCCGGCCAGGGCCCGGACGTGCTGAACATTGGCAACACCTGGTCCGCCTCCCTCCAGGCCACCGGCGCCCTGCTGCCCTGGGACGCGAAGAACTTCGACAGGATCGGCGGCAGGGACCGCTTCGTCGACTCCGCGCTCGGCTCCACCGGCGTCCAGGGCCAGGACCCGGCCGCGGTGCCGCTGTACTCGATGGCCTACGCGCTCTACTACAACAAGCGGATGTTCGCCGACGCCGGCATCGACGGCCCGCCGGCCACCTGGGACGAGCTGGCCGCCGCCGGCGAGAAACTGTCGAAGGACGGCAAGTGGGGCCTGGGCGCGGAGGGTTCGAACCCCTCCGAGAACATCCACCACGCCTTCGTCTTCGCCAAGCAGCACGGCGCCGACTTCTTCACCGCCGACGGCAAGGCCGACTTCACCAACGACGGCGTGGTCACCGCGGTCAAGCAGTACGTCGACCTCATGGCCGAGGACGAGGTCATCGCCCCGGGCAACGCCGAGTACGCCCAGAACCAGTCGGTCGGCGACTTCGCCAAGGGCAAGACGGCCATGCTGCTGTGGCAGTCCGCCTCCGCCAACCTCAAGTCCCAGGGCATGAGCGAGGACGCCTACGGCATCGCCCCCGTGCCCGTGCAGTCCGGCACCCCCGGCGCGGGCAAGCAGGTCAACTCGATGGTCGCCGGCATCAACCTCGCCGTCTTCAAGAACACCGACAACCTCGACGGCGCCACCAAGTTCGTGAAGTTCATGACCAGCGACGCCGAACAGAAGATCCTCAACACGGCGTACAGCTCCATCCCGCCGGTCAAGGCCGCCCAGGAGGACCCCGCCTTCAACTCCCCGGCCAACGCCGTCCTCAAGGACACCCTCGCCAAGAGCGCCGTCGCCCTGCCGCAGGTGCCCGACGAGTCCCAGTTCGAGACCGCCGTCGGCACGGCCATCAAGGAACTGTTCGCCGACGCCGCCGCCGGACGCGAGGTGACCACCGACTCGGTGAAGGCCGCGCTCACCAAGGCGCAGCAGCAGATGCCCGCGAAGTGAGCCCCGACACCGCCATGACTGCCACTGCACCCGCGGCGGAGGCCACCGTGCGGAAGAGCTCCCCCGGCGCGGCGAGCGGCCCCCGCCGCCGCCCCGGGCGGATCCGCCGCATAGGACTGCCCTACCTGCTCCTGCTGCCCGCCCTGCTCCTCGAACTCCTCGTCCACCTGGTGCCGATGGTCATCGGCATCGTGATGAGCTTCAAGGAACTCACCCAGTTCTACATCCGCGACTGGGGCACCGCCCCCTGGGCCGCCTTCGACAACTACTCGGTGTCGGTGGACTTCGACGCCCCCGTCGGCAAGGCCCTGCTCGACTCGTTCCTCGTCACCATCGCCTTCACCCTGCTCTCCGTCGGCCTGTGCTGGCTGATCGGCACGGCGGCGGCCGTCTTCATGCAGGACACCTTCCGCGGCCGCGGCCTGCTGCGCGCCCTGTTCCTGGTCCCGTACGCCCTGCCGGTCTACGCGGCCGTCATCACCTGGGTGTTCATGTTCCAGCACGACAACGGCCTGGTGAACCACGTCCTGCACGACCAGCTCGGCATCACCGACAAGCCGTCGTTCTGGCTCATCGGCGACAACAGCTTCATCGCCCTGCTGGTCGTCTCCGTCTGGAAGGGCTGGCCGTTCGCCTTCCTCATCGTGATGGCCGGCCTGCAGAACATCCCGCGCGAGCTGTACGAGGCCGCCGCGCTCGACGGCGCCGGAATGCTCCAGCAGATCCGCCGCATCACCCTGCCCTCGCTCCGCCCGGTCAACCAGGTGCTGGTCCTCGTCCTGTTCCTGTGGACGTTCAACGACTTCAACACCCCGTACGTCATGTTCGGCAAGACCGCGCCCGAGGCCGCGGACCTCATCTCGGTCCACATCTACCAGGCGTCCTTCGTCACCTGGAACTTCGGCACCGGCTCCGCGATGTCCGTCCTGCTCCTGCTGTTCCTGCTCGTCGTCACGGGCGTCTACCTCGCACTCACCTCGCGCGGACGGAGGACCGCCTCATGAGCACACCCCGGTCCCCGATGGCCCCGCCCCGCTCCTTCCTGTGGTCCCGGCGGGTCTTCCTGACCCTGCTGACCGGTTTCGTCCTGCTCCCGGTCTACGTCATGGTCTCCAGCTCGCTGAAGCCGCTCGCCGACGTCACCGGCGCGTTCCGCTGGCTGCCGACCGAGCTGACGATCGACCCGTACATCGACATCTGGTCGACCGTCCCGCTGGGCCGCTACTTCGTGAACTCGCTGATCGTGGCGGGCGCCGCGACCGTCTGCTCGGTCGTCATCGCGGTGTTCTCCGCGTACGCCGTCAGCCGCTACGACTTCCGCGGCAAGCGCGTCTTCACGGTGACCGTGCTGTCGACGCAGATGTTCCCGGGCATCCTGTTCCTCCTCCCGCTGTTCCTCATCTACGTCAACATCGGCAACGCCACCGGCATCGCCCTGTTCGGCTCCCGCGGCGGACTGATCCTCACGTACCTGACCTTCTCGCTGCCGTTCTCCATCTGGATGCTGATCGGATACTTCGACTCGGTCCCGCGCGACCTGGACGAGGCGGCGATGGTGGACGGCTGCGGTCCGCTCGGCGCCCTCTTCCGCGTCGTCGTCCCGGCCGCGGTCCCCGGCATCGTCGCGGTCGCCGTCTACGCCTTCATGACCGCCTGGGGCGAAGTCCTCTTCGCCTCCGTGATGACCAACGACACCACCCGCACCCTGGCGGTCGGCCTCCAGGGCTACTCCACCCTCAACGACGTGTACTGGAACCAGATCATGGCCGCCTCCCTCGTGGTGAGCGTGCCCGTGGTCGCCGGCTTCCTGCTGCTGCAGCGCTACCTCGTCGCCGGGCTGACGGCGGGAGCCGTCAAGTGACCCACTCCTCCCATCCCGAAGGGACTTACGTGACCATCGACTACGCCGCCCTCCCCGACGACTTCCTGTGGGGCACGGCCACCTCGGCGTACCAGATCGAGGGGGCCGTGGCGGAGGACGGCCGTTCCCCGTCGATCTGGGACACCTTCTCCCACACCCCGGGGAAGATCGACAACGACGACCACGGCGACACCGCCTGCGACCACTACCACCGCTGGCGCGAGGACATCGACCTGATGCGCCGCCTCGGCACCAACGCCTACCGCCTGTCCGTCGCCTGGCCGCGCGTCGTGCCGGGCGGCGACGGCCCGGTGAACGACAAGGGCCTGGCCTTCTACGACCGGCTGGTCGACGGCCTGCTCGAGGCCGGCATCACCCCGTCGGTCACCCTCTACCACTGGGACCTGCCGCAGACCCTCCAGGACCGCGGCGGATGGCCCGAGCGCGACACCGCCGAGCACTTCGCCGCCTACGCGTCCGCCGTCGCCGAACGCCTCGGCGACCGCGTCACCCACTGGGCGACCCTCAACGAGCCCCTGTGCTCGGCCTGGATCGGCCACCTCGAGGGCAAGATGGCTCCCGGCTGGACGGACCTCACGGCGGCCGTCCGCGCCTCCTACCACCTGCTGCTCGGCCACGGCCTGGCCGCCCGCGCCATCCGCGCCGCCGCCCCCGGTGCCCAGGTCGGCATCGTCAACAACCTCTCCACCATCCACGCCGCGAGCGACCGCCCCGAGGACCTGGCGGCCGCGGTCCGCATGGACGGCCACACCAACCGCTGGTGGCTGGACCCCGTGCACGGCCGCGGCTTCCCGGAGGACATGCGCGAGGTCTACGGCGTCGAACTCCCGGAGAAGCGGGGCGACCTGGAGACCATCGCGGCCCCGCTCGACTGGCTCGGCCTGAACTACTACTTCCCGCAGGTGGTGGCCGCCGACCCGGACGGCCCCGCCCCCCACGCCGCGTTCGTGCGCCGGGACGGGGTGCCGCGCACCGGCATGGACTGGGAGATCGACGCGAGCGGCATCGAGACCCTGCTGCTGCGCCTGACCGACGAGTACGGCGCCCGCAAGCTCTACGTCACCGAGAACGGCTCCGCCTTCCCCGACGTCGTCCGCCCCGACGGCACCGTCGACGACCCGGAACGCCAGGACTACCTGACCCGGCACCTGGCCGCCTGCGCCGCCGCCGCCCGCAAGGGCGCCCCGCTGGCCGGCTACTTCGCCTGGTCCCTGCTGGACAACTTCGAGTGGGCGTACGGCTACGACAAGCGCTTCGGCCTCGTCCACGTCGACTACGCCACCCAGGTCCGCACCATCAAGGGCTCCGGTCACCGGTACGCGGACATCATCCGCACCCACGGTGACCTCACGCGGCGGGCGGCCTGACACACCCACGTCACCGGTGGGCGGGTGCCGGCGGCCCCGCCCACCGGTGACGTGTGTCAGGCGTCGCCGTTGAGCATGGCGGCGGTGAGGACGTTGCCGGCCACCCCCCAGCCCCCGTCGGCGACCTCGTCGACGAGCACGACGGTGGTGGCGCGGGCCCGCTCCCCGTAGATCTCCGCGTACAGGTCGGTGGTGCGTTCGACGATCTTCTTCTTGTCCTCGGCGGTGACGGTGCCGGCGGGAACCTTGAAATGGGCGAAAGGCATGACTGTTCTCCTCAGGTGGTCCGTGTCGATGCGTCGGTCGGGCTCGTGCTCACACCATGCCGCCGTTGGCCCGCAGCACCTGCCCGTTGACCCAGTGGCCCTCGGGTCCGGTGAGGAAGGCGGCGACCCGGGCGATGTCCTCCGGTGTGCCCAGCCGCTCCAGCGGCGGGGTCTTCGCGAGCCTGTCGATCTCCTCGGGCGTCTTGCCGTCGAGGAACAGGTCCGTGGCCGTGGGGCCGGGGGCGATGGTGTTCACCGTGATGTCCCGCCCCCGCAGCTCGCGGGCGAGGATCAGGGTGATCGCCTCGACGGCGCCCTTGCTCGCCACGTACGCGCCGTAACCGGGGAACCGCGTTCCGACCACGGAGGTCGACACGCCCAGGAAGGAGCCGCCCGCGCGGAGCCGCCGTGCGGCCTGCTGGGCGACGACGAACGTGCCGCGGATGTTGGTGCGGTGCATGGCGTCGAGCACCGCCAGATCGAGGTCGGCGATGGGCGACAGGGCGAGCCGGCCGGCCGAGTTCACGACGACGTCCACGCCGCCGAACTCCTGCTCCGCCCGGTCGAACAGGGCGGCGACCGCGTGCTCGTCCGCCACGTCCGCCCGCACGGGGATCGCCCGCCCGCCGGCGGCGGTGATCGTCTTCACCGTCTCCTCGGCGGCGGCCGCGTCCCTGGTGTAGTTCACCACCACGGCCAGACCGTTCCGGGCCAGCTCCACGGAGACCGCGCGGCCGATGCCGCGTGATCCGCCGGTGACGACGGCGACCCGCTCGGGTGCCGGTGTGGAAGGGGGCTCGTTCGTAGTCATGTCCCCCACGATGCGCGGTGCCGGCGGGCGGAGCCAGGTGATGTCATCCCCTGGGTCGGTGCCCCGGCGCGACGGAGAATGGGGCCATGGCTGCCGTGAGACACACCGAACTGGGCGCGTTCCTGCGGTCGCGGCGCGACCGCATCCGCCCGGCCGACGTAGGACTTCCCGCAGGGCCGCGGCGCCGTGTGCCGGGGCTTCGCCGGGACGAGGTCGCCCAGCTCGCGGGGGCATCGGTGGACTACTACAACGAGCTCGAGCGGGGCGCCGGGTCCCAGCCGTCGGAACAGATGATCGCCGCACTGGCGAGGGCGCTGCGCCTGACCGCCGACGAGCGGGACTACCTCTACCACCTGGCGGGCCGTCCCGTGCCCGTGCCGGGCGGCGCGGCCTCGCACGTCCACCCCGGCATGCTCGATCTGCTCCAGCGGATGCCCGCGACCCCCGCACAGGTCATCACCGACCTGCACGTCACCCTGGTGCAGAACCCGCTGGCGGTGGCGCTGCTGGGGGACCAGTCCGGCTACCGGGGAGCGCGGGCCAGTTTCGTGCACCGGTGGTTCACGGAACCGGAGGCCCGGGACCTGTACCCCGAGGCCGACCACGCGACCCGGTCCCGTGCGTTCGTCGCCGATCTGCGGGCGGCCGCCGCCCGGCGGGACGCCAAGGACGCCGAGGTCACGTCGATGATCCGGTCGCTGCTGGACACATCGGCCGAGTTCGCCGCACTGTGGGCCGACCACGACGTGGCCTTCCGGCGCGACGACCGCAAACGCATCCGCCATCCCGCGCTGGGGGTCGTCGAGGTCAACTGCCTCAACCTGTTCAGCGAGGACGGATGACAGCGGCTGCTCTGGTTCACCCCCGCCCTGGGCACCGACAGCGCCGACCTGCTCGGCCTGCTCGCCGTCCTCGGCACCCAGGACGTCGTCGACTCCACGTCCTGACCCGCTCCCCGCCGGTCCTGGGACGCCCGTCCACGGCTTGAGCACCACCGAGGCCGCGGGGGGCGACCACCCCCTCGGTCCGCGCGACGCGGTCGAGCTCGACGGCGGCGGCTCGGCGGCGGCTCGACGGCGGTGGTGGCGCGGGGCCGGCTGATCGACGACCCGTCCGACGCGGCGGGGGAACGCCCGGTCAGGGACGCGCCGCTGGTCCTCCCGGCGGGGACCGGCGGACGGCGGGGGCCGACGGCCGCCGACCCGGCCCCCGGCCTCCGGCGGCACGCCGGCTTCGTGTTCCGGTCGCCTACAGCCGACGGAGTACGGAGCCCAGCGTCTCGATCTCCCGCGCGGAGAGCTTGTCGGTGAAGTGGCGGCGCACGGCGGCTTCCAGGCCGGGGTGCACGGCGGCGACGGCCTGACGTCCGGCGTCGGTGAGGACGACGGTGACACCGGCGGCGCGTTCGCGGGTGACGAGTCCGCGCTTGTCCATGCGGGTGAGCTGGTGGGAGACGCGGGTGCGGTCCCAGCCGAGCGACGTGGCGAGTTCGCTCTGGCGCAGGGCGCCCCCGGCCTTGTCGAGGCTGACGAGGATCGTCAGGTCCGGCTCGGACAGGCCCGCCGCCTCGGCGGTGTCCGCGATCACGCGGGCGCGCACGGTCTCGTGGGCGCGCTTGAAGGCGGACCAGAGGTCGACGGGCTCCGGGACGGTGTCGCCCATGGGCTCGTCCGGGCCGGTGGCCCCACCACCATGTGTTGACATGTCAACACACCTTTCCTAGTGTTGAGATGTCAACACTAGCAGGCGGCTGCTCCCTCGCCGGCCTGTGAGTACGTCGAGGCGTCCACGCGAAGAAGGCTGCGAGTCATGAACACATCCGCATCACCGCTCGCCGAGCTGGCCCGGTCCGAGAAGCCGATCGGAGTGGGCATCATCGGACTCGGTGCTCGGGGAAGCTGGGCCGAGCGTTCCCACCTGCCTGCCCTGCGCGCCGTCCCGGGCTACGAACTGAGGGCACTGAGCACGAGCTCGAAGCGGTCGGCGGAGCTCTCCGGACGGAAACACGGTGTGCCCCGCACCTTCGGGACCGCGGCCGAACTGGCCGCCTGCGACGAGGTGGACCTCGTGGTCGTGGCGGTGAAGGTGCCGCACCACCGGGAACTGGTGACCGCGGCGCTGAGCGCCGGCAAGGGCGTGCTGTGCGAATGGCCGCTGGGCAACGGGCTCGCGGAGGCCGAGGACATGGCCCGGCTGGCGCACGACCGCTGTCTGCCGACCGTCGTCGGACTCCAGGCCCGGTCGCACCCGGTCCTCGCCCACGTACGGGACCTCGTGGCCGACGGATACGTGGGGGAGGTGCTGTCCACGACGGTCGTCGGATCCGGCGGCGCCTGGGGCGCCACCGTCGGCCCCGGCGATCACCACGTGCTCGACGCCGCCAACGGCACGACGCTGCTGACCGTTCCGTTCGGCCACGCCCTCGACGGGCTCGCGTACGTCCTGGGGGAACCCGGGGAACTGCGGATCCACCTGGCGTCGCGCCGTACGTCGGCCGTGGACACCGAGAGCGGACAGCCCGTGCCCATGACCGCCGCCGACCAGGTGGTGGCCTCGGGACGGCTCCCCGGCGGCGCGGTGGTCACCTTCCACTACCGCGGAGGCGTCTCCCGGGGCACCGGCTTCCGCTGGGAGATCAACGGCACCGAGGGCGACCTCGTCCTCACCGCCCCGGTCGGCCACCCCCAGCTCAGCCCGCTCACCCTGGAGGGCGGCCGCGGAACGTCCACCGGCCTCGCCCCCCTCACGGTGCCGGAACCGTACCTGCGCGTCCCGCACCTGGACCCGCGTGCCGACGCGCCGGCCTACGCGGTCGCTCACGCCTACCGGCAGTTCCTGGACGACCTGCGCGAGGGCACCTCGGTCGTCCCCGACTTCACCCACGGCACCGCCCGGCACCGCAGCATCGCCTCCGCCGTGACGAGCACCTGACCGGACGCGGTGACCCCGGTCCGCCGGACGGCTGCCCGGACCGTGCCGTCGGCGGGCGGCAGGGCGTACCGCGCTCGAGGGTGCTCCCGCGCCCTGCGTCCCGGCGGCGGAACTCTCGTCGGCGTGGTCGTCCGTCTTCACCATGCGGCTGACGGCCCCCGCCGGGAAGAGCACGGCGGCAAGGACCGATACGGCGCAGGCCGCCCCGAAGACATCGGACCGCTCGTCCTCGGACATGCCGGTCGCGGTCGGCGCGAGGAAGACGCGGACGCCTGCCGGCCGGTTCCGAAAGAGAGCACCCGTACTGTCGCGGATCGCTCCCGTGGTGGATCCTGCCCCGGGGCAAGTCCGTCCCCGAGCCCGGTCGAACCGTTCGAGCAGCGACGCACCGCACCGCAGGGAGCCGCCGTGACCGCCGTCCTGACCCTCCGAGCCCGCATCCGGCTCGTCCTCGCCGTCCTCCTCCTCACCCTCACCCTCGTGCCCACCACCCCCGCACTCGCGGCCGACCCACCCCGAACGGCCGCCCCGGCCCCCGCCCCGGGTGCCGGGAGACCGCACGGCGCCGAGGTCGTCGCGGTCACCCGGGTCGCGGACCGCCAGCTCGACCTGACGGTCCGCTCCACGGCCCTGGGCGGCCGGACGGTCAACGTCCGTCTCCTCACCCCCGACGGCTGGAACCCGGCCGACCGGCACCGGCACTGGCCCACCTTCTGGCTCCTGCACGGCTGCTGCGGCGACTACACGTCATGGACCGCCAAGACGGACGTCGCGGACATCGACAGCCTGCGCGAGGTGCTCGTCGTCATGCCCGAGGCCGGCTGGAACGGCTGGTACAGCGACTGGTGGAACCACGGCCGGGGCGGCGACCCCGCCTGGGAGACCTTCCACACCGTGGAGCTGCGGCACCTCCTGGAGCGCGACTGGGGTGCCGGCCGCGACCGCGTCGTGGCCGGCCTGTCGATGGGAGGCCAGGGCGCCCTGCTGTACGCCGCCCGCCATCCGGGAATGTTCAGGGCCACCGCCGCCTACTCCGGCTCCGCGCACCCGCTCCTGAACGACGAGTCGGTCGACCGCCTCATGGGCTTCTTCGCGGGCCAGGGCGACGACCCCCTGCGCGTCTGGGGGGACCCGGTCGCCCAGCGCCGCGTCTGGGAGGCGCACGACCCCTTCCACCTGGCCGAGCGCCTCAAGCACCTCCCCGTGTACCTCTCCTGCGGAGACGGCACCACCGGCCCCCTGGACCCACCGGGCGCCACCAGCGCCCTCGAGGCCGACTTCAACCGCCAGAACCACGCCCTCGCCGCGGAGCTGAAGCGCGTGGGCGCGCGGCACCTGACCACCGACTTCTACGGCCCCGGCACGCACGCCTGGCCCTACTGGCAACGCGAACTGCACGACTCGCTCCCGATGCTGCTCGGGGCCCTGGGCGTGACCGGCTGACGTTCGGAGCCGGCCGGGGCGAGCAGGTCCAGCGGCAGAGCGGCCCACCTCGGGAACCGGGTGCCGGCCAGGCACCCGGCCGGCGCCGCGTCGATCCCGGGAGCGTGTCCGCGACGTCAGCGGCCGCCGAGGCGGCCCCTGGGGCCGGCCCGCACCGCGCCGCCGGCCTTCACGCGCGTGCGCGGAGGTAGGCGTCCAGCTCCGCGGCCCCGGCGAGCATCGCCCGTCCGCGGGCGGACAGCCGGTCGCGCCACTCGCGCAACGTGTCCTCCAGCGGCCCCACTCCGCCCGCCTCCCGCACCCGCGCGATCAGTGGGGCGATCTGCTCCAACAGGTGCCCGCCGCGCCGGAGTTGGTGAGCCAGCCGTGCGTCGCGTACGTCGGCGTCGTCGTAGACCCGGTACCCGGTCACCGGATCCCGTCGCGGGCGCACGAGCCCGGCCTCCTCCCACTTGCGCAAGGTCGCCGGCCGCACCCCCAGCTCCGCGGCCAGCGGGCCGATGAACGTACGACCCGAGCGGGGCGCGGGGGTGTCGCGCGCGGAACCCCTCTGCGGGGAGAGGGTGCGGAGAGCTTCCTCCACGGCCTGCAGTGTGCGCCGGTCCTCGAGCAACTGGGCGTGACTCTCGTCGATCAGGCGGAACGCCTCGTCGGCCGCGCCCCGGTTCACGGCCCGCATGACCGCCGTCGCCGTCCGGTGACTGTGCCCCGGAACCAGCGTGAGGAACGCGCCGAGGGCCTGCGCGTGCAGCTCCGTGTAGGTGCGATAGCCGTGGGCCGTGCGGCCGGCCGGAGGGAGGATGCCCGCCTCCTCGTAGTTCCTCACGGCCTGCGTGGACAGACCGTGACGTCGTGCCAGGTCGACGGGCCTGAGCTTCCCGGCGTTTTGAAGGTTTTTCCCCACGGAGCCGATGGTATCGGGCTCAAGTTTCCACCGAAAGTTCAACGATACGGTTGAAGCATGGAAACCGGGAACAAGGACTTCGCCCGTCCCGTCGACGCCGCAGCCGTGATGAGGCTGCTCCCGTCCCGCCCACGACTGCTGGCCCTCGGAGAGCCCACCCACGGCGAGGACGCCCTGCTCGGCCTGCGCAACGAGCTCTTCCGGCAGCTCGTGGAGCAGGAGGGCTACCGCACGATCGTGCTCGAGAGCGACTGCGTGAGGGGCCTGACCGTGGACGCGTACGTCACCACCGGGGCCGGCACCCTCGACGACGTCATGGAGCGCGGATTCAGCCACGGGTGGGGCGCGTCGGCGGCCAACCGCGCACTCGTCCGCTGGATGCGGGAGTACAACGAGGAGCGCCCCGCGCCCGAGCGGATCCGGTTCGCGGGCATGGACGGCCCGCTGGAGATCACCGGCGTCGCGAGCCCGAGGCAGTCCCTCACCGCCCTCCACGATCACCTCGCGGCGCACGTCGACCCGGATCTGCTGCCCTGCACCGCGGACACGCTCGACCGTCTGCTCGGCACCGACGAACGGTGGACCGACGAGGCCGCGATGACCGACCCGTCCCGGTCCGTGGGCCGGTCCGCCGAGGCCGAGGAGCTGCGGCTGCTCGCCGACGACCTCGTCGCGCTGCTCGACACCCAGACACCCCACCTGCTCACAGCGACCTCACGGGACGACTGGGACCGGGCGCGCCTGTACGGCCGTACCGCCACCGGACTGCTGCGCTACCACCACTGGACGGCCGACCCCTCACCCGCCCGCATGACGCGCCTGCTGGCCACGCGGGACGCGATGATGGCCGGCAACCTCCTCGCCCTCGCCGACCGGGGCCCGGTACTCGTCCACGCCCACAACAGCCACCTCCAGCGGGACAAGAGCTCGATGAGCATGTGGGGCCACCCACGGCTGGAGTGGTGGAGCGCCGGCGCGCTCGTGAGCGCGCGCCTCGGGGAGCGGTACGCCTTCCTGGCCACCGCGCTCGGCACGATCCGGCACCACGGAGTGGACACACCACCCCCGGACACCCTCGAAGGGCTCCTGTACGCCCTCCCCGAGGACCGCTGTGTCGTCGACCCCGCCCGCCTGTCCACCGCGCTCGGCGACACCGGTCCCGCGCTCCGGGCGTCCCCGTGGTTCGGCTACGCGCCGTTCGACCCGGCCCATCTGCCCCGCACCGACGGGATCGTGTTCCTCGCGGACGTGCGGCAGGGCTAGACCGTTTCCGACGGCCCCCTGCTCGTGATCGTGTCGCAGGGCTTACGGGTCCGGGCGGCCGTGCGGCCGCCCGGACCCCGGCCACGGCCGTCACGTGCCGGCGAGCAGGGACTCCAAGGCCTCCGCCGTGGCCGGGTGACGGGCCGTGAGGACGGTGCCGCCCGACGGCGACGGGCCGGCCGCCGCCCACGTACCGTCGCAGCCGAGCAGCTCCGCCACCGCGTCGCACGCGGCCGGGTGCGCGGCCAGCAGCGCCACGCCCGACGCGGCCGGGACGTCGGCCCGTGACCACCCCTCCGTGCAGCCGAGCAGCTCCGCCACCGCGTCGCACGCCGCCGGGTGGGCCGTGAGCAGCGCGGCGCCACGGCGGACATCGGCCGCGGATTTCGCGGCGAACGGATCCGCCTCCGGCATCCGCCACGGCGGCACCCACGCGTCCAGTGCCGCCAGCCGGCCCGGGAAGATCCGCCCCGCCTCGCGGACCATCAGCGGGGCGAGGTCCGCCGCGCCGGAGCGCAGGGTGGTGATCAGCAGCGGCAGCCACGGCAGCAGCACCGAGTCCGGCAGCCGCCCGAACGCGTTCGACACCGCCTCCACGACCACGTCCGCCAGCCCCGGCACGGGCTCGAGCGCGTGCACGAAGCCGCTGAGGTAGCGCGGGTAGGAGGGCACCACCAGCGGGTTGTCCAGCAGCTCGTCGCACCGCGCCCGCAGCTCGGCGCGGGACAGGGTGCCGAGCTGCACCTGCGCCGCCCACAGCAGTGCCGTCTTCGACGGGTCGTCCGGGTGCGACTGGGCGACCGCGAGCTCCAGCTGGTTCCGGTCGCAGCCCAGCGACAGCGCGAGGCTCTCCATGGAGAACAGGAAGCCGAGCATCGCCGCGACCTGCCCCACCGTCGCGTCCTCGTCCCGGAACGCCGTCGGCAGCAGCGTGCAGTAGTGGGCGTAACCGGTCTTGACGAACGACTCGATCCACGCGGGCAGCACCGGCTCGCCGGTGCGGTAGTACGCCAGCAGCGCCCGCACCCGGCGCAGCACCTCCGGCGCCCCGTCGACGCTCCGCTCGGCGGCGAGCAGCTTCAGCGCGTGCGTGCCCAGCTCGTCGGCGAGGCGGTGGCCGCGCAGGTACAGGAGCGCGTCCTCGACCGCCGCCAGCACCGTCGCCGTGGTCGCCCGCGGCCCGTACGCGTCGCGCCGCAGCCGCTGCTCGAGGACCTGCTCCAGGCTGACACCCTCGTAGCCCAGCTCGATCAGGGCCCGCTGGTGCGTGCCGAGCGCCAGGTCCCACGACTCCTGGATCGACCGCTCACCGAGCCGCCGCTCACCCATGATCGGCCGTGCCGCGCCCTGCGGCATCAGGCGCCGCAGCATCCACAGCACGTCCGAGCACGCCCGCAGTTCCGGCCGGGACGCCATGTCCAGCAGCGCCCTGCGCACCCCGCGCTGCTCGAGCTTCAGCTCCAGCGGCGCCAGCCGGTCGTACACGTCACGGGCGAGCGGCGGCAGCGACTCGTAGCCGACCTTCCCGATCCGGTCGCCGCCCATCATGATCTCGACGAGGCGCCGCACGTCCCGCCGCCCCGGGACGCTGTCCTTCTCGATGCAGGTGACCGCCGCGTCCTGGAAGTCGTACGGCGTCGGCTTGGCCCGGTCCCGCATGCCGGCGAGCAGGATCGACGTCTCGAAGACGGCGATGGCGTCGGCGGTGGAGGCGAGGTAGCCGTTGCGCCGGGCCGCGCGCACGATCTCCACCGACCAGCCGAGCAGCTCGGCCTCGTCCAGACCGTCGAGCACGGGCGGCCGCTGAAGGAAGCCGGACAGCTTGTCCGCGGCGGCCGCAGGCGCCGAAGCCGGGGCGGCGGCCTTCTTGGCCGCGGACTTCCTCTTCCCGGCCTGCCCCTCCAGCACGTACGGCTTCACCCGGGTCCGCTTCAGGCCCTTCGCCCACTCCGTCGCCGCGATCGACACCGACCCGGCGGCGAGGCCGAACTGCGCCTCGATCGCCGCGTGGCTGGACGGGATCAGCCCGTACTGCCAGGTGGTGGCGGTACGCGGGGAGATCGTGAACGTGTCCGAGCCGCCCCGCACGCCGAACTCCTCGACCCGGCTGGCCGCGTGGAACGCCCCGCACACGTACAGGCAGTCCTCCGGGTCCGTGCCGGTCGCCGCCAGGTGCTCGCGCATCCGCGTCCACATGTACCGCTCGCGGTCCTCGTCCACCCGGAGCCGGGACCCGTCGCCGGGGGCGAGCCGCCGGAACAGGCTGCCGATGAGGAACATCACCTGGCGGTAGGTGTCGTGGTCGCTGTCCCCGAGCGGGACCTCGACGTACTGGTGCCACCACTCCGACCAGTGCCGCACCTTGCCGTGGCGCAGCAGGTGCTCCTCCAGCTCGGCGAAGCGCGGCCGCAGGTCGCCGATCTCGACGCCGACGGCCTCACCGTGCAGCGCGGCCTCGGCCTCCTCCGGAGACCCGGCGTCCTCCTGTGCCTGCTCGCCCCTCCTGTCCCACTGGAAGACGTGGTCCGCCGACCGGTCGACCAGGACCAGTTCCACCCCCGGCGTGTCCAGGGCGTACGCGATCGCCTGGTACTCGGCGGACGCCTCCGTGATCGGCGCCACCACCGACAACGGGGCCCAGTCGGCGGGGAAGCCGTCGACGTCGCCGGCGAACGCCTGCACCGCCACCGGCAGCCGGCAGTTGCGCAGCTCGGTCAGCAGCGGCGCCATGTCCTCGCACAGCTCCAGGTACACCACCTTGGGCTGCTTCTCGCGCAGGCGGCGGGCCATGGCGAGCGCGGACGCGGGGGAGTGGTGGCAGACGGGGAAGATCTCCAGCGGCTCGCGCACCGCCCGGTCGACGTCGTCGACCATGCCGAGCAGGATGCCCTCCAGGGCGTCGGGCCCGCCCGCGAACTCGGCCGCCGCTCCCTGCAGTTGCCCGCGCAGGGCGGCGAACGACGTGCTCTCCTGAGGCCCGCTCATGACAGGGTGGCGATCGCGTCGCGGCCGCCCTCGAGGAACTCCGGCCAGGAGCCGCCCTCCTCCTTGCTGCGCGGCTCGACGACACCGTGCAGGTACTTGTTGAGGATGGCCAGGTCCTCGGGCTCGCGCCGGGTGAGGGAGCCGACCAGCGAGGAGGCGAGGGCGCGGGCGGTCAGGGTGCGCTCGCCGAAGAAGTTGCTGTGCAGGACGGCGTCCTCCAGCACACCGATCTGCTCGGCCGTCGACAGCGCGGACTCCAGCTTCTCGTCGTCGCTGCCGGCCGCGGCGGCGGAGGCCCGCAGGTCGGCGAAGCTCCGCAGCAGCACGTCCAGCAGGGTCGGCGGCACGTCCAGGTCGATCGAGTGCCGGCGCAGCAGCTCCTCGGTGCGGAAGCGGACGATCTCCGCCTCGCTCTTCTTGTTCGTCACGACCGGGATGCGGACGAAGTTGAAACGCCGCTTCAGCGCGGAGGACAGGTCGTTGACCCCCCGGTCGCGGCTGTTGGCCGTGGCGATGACGGAGAAACCGGGCTTGGCGAAGACGATGTTGTCGTCACCGCCCCCGCTCTCCAGTTCCGGAACGGAGATGTACTTCTCGGAGAGGATCGAGATCAGCGCGTCCTGCACGTCGCTCGTGGACCGGGTCAGCTCCTCGAAGCGGCCGATGGCACCCGCCTCCATCGCGGTCATGATCGGCGAGGGGATCATCGACTCCCGCGACTGGCCCTTGGCGATGACCATCGACACGTTCCACGAGTACTTGATGTGGTCCTCGGTGGTGCCGGCCGTGCCCTGCACCACCAGCGTGGAGTTGCGGCTGATCGCGGCGGACAGCAGCTCCGCCAGCCAGCTCTTGCCCGTGCCGGGGTCACCGATGAGCAGCAGACCGCGGTCGGAGGCGAGGGTGACGATCGACCGCTCCACGAAGCTGCGGTCGCCGAACCACTTCTGCGACACCTCCCGGTCCAGGCCGTCGGCACGCTCGGAGCCGAGGATGAACAGGCGGACCATCTTCGGGGACAGCCGCCACGAGAACGGCTTGGGGTTGTCGTCGATCGACTCCAGCCAGTCGAGCTCCTCGGCGTACTTGATCTCGGCAGGGGCGCGCAGCAGGTCGGACATGAGGGGAAGGCCTTTCGATGCGGTGATCACAAAGGGACGGACGTCTCCGCGGTGATCAGGTGAGGAACGTCTTGAGTTCGTGCACGAGCTTCTTGATGTGGCCGGAGATCACCGGCGTGCCGAGGTCCTTGAACTTCTCCCGGAACCACGGGTTGACGCTGCCGCGCCCGGAGCTGGTCACCGAACCCACCGGG
Organism: Streptomyces sp. NPDC018964; assembly: GCF_044390325.1. Classification (NCBI taxonomy): domain Bacteria; kingdom Bacillati; phylum Actinomycetota; class Actinomycetes; order Kitasatosporales; family Streptomycetaceae; genus Streptomyces; species Streptomyces sp. NPDC018964. The sequence goes on along the minus strand of NZ_JBIRYZ010000003.1, from coordinate 467,454 downwards.
ATGAACTTCGCCCCCGAGCGGTGGACGGCGGCCATGCTCTCGAACAGCTCGTCGGTGCGCCATTCGTAGAAGTCGGAGATCCACACCACGACGGTGTTGCGCGGCTCGGCGATCTTCGGCTGGGCGAGCGCCATCGCCACGGTGCCGTCGGTGCCGCCGCCGAGCTGGGTCCGCAGCAGCGTCTCGAACGGGTCGTGCGCCCAGGGCGTGAGGTCCAGCGCCTGCATGTCGTACGCGATCAGGTGGACGTCCACCTTCGGCAGCCCGGCGAAGATGGACGCCAGGATGGTGCAGTTGACCATCGAGTCGACCATCGAACCCGACTGGTCCACGACCACGATCAGCCGCTGGGGTGTCGTCTTGCGGCTGGTGTGCCGGTAGTAGAGCCGGTCGACGTAGAGCCGCTCCTCCTCCGGGTCCCAGTTGGTGAGGTTCTTCCAGATGGTGCGGTCGAGATCGAGGTTGCGGTAGACGCGTTTGGGCGGGACGGACCGGTCGAGTTCACCGACCGTGGCCTTCTCCACCTGGGTGCGCAGCACTTCGGTGACCTCGTCGACGTAACGCCGGATCAGCGCCTTGGCGTTGGCGAGGGCGACACCGGAGAGGTTGTTCTTGTCGCGCAGCAACTGCTCGATCAGCGACATGCTCGGCGTCAGCCGGGAGGCCAGCGCGGGATCGGCCAGCACCTCGCGCAGATGCATGCGCTTGACGAGACCGGCCTCGATGGAGCCGAGCTCCGGCCCGATCTCGGGGATCAGCCGGCTGAGGTCGGGCGTCGGCGCGCCGACACCGGTGCCGGTCGGGCTGACGCCCTGCCCGGCGCCCGCGCGGTTGATGCCACCGCGTCCGCCGCGCAGCTCGCCGGGCCGGCAGCCCAGCGCCCGCTCCAGCCAGCCCGCGTCGGACTGCCAGCGCGCCAGCTGCTCGGCGGTGACGGTGCCGGAGCCGGAGGCGAAGACGTTCAGCAGCACCTTCGACGCGAGCGCCGCGCGCCGCACCTCGGCGGCCCGGTCACGCGCACCGTCCTCGTCCGGCTCGGGCGTCATCAGCCCGTCGAACTCGGCGGCCAGCTCCGGGTGCCGCTGCACCACGGAGTCGACGGACGCCCCCGGGTCGAGCAGCGCGGCCGGCAGGCCGACGTCCTCGACGACGGCGAGGCTCGCCGACTCCAGGGACGCCTGCTCCTCGGGGTCGAAGAGGCGGGCCAGCAGGCGCCAGTACAGCACCTGCCGCCGGTTCTCGTCCGGATCGGGCGCCGGGGCGCCTCCCATGGTCCGCCCGCTCATTTCCGCAGCAGCTTTCCGGCACGCTCGCGCAGCACCTTGACGGCGTCGGTGGCGGCCTTCTCGGCGCGCACCCCGGCCTTGTCGGCCGTACCCCCGGCCCACGCCCCGGCGTGCACGGCGACGCTCTTCTTCCGCACGGTCCGCTCCACGGCGAGCGGCTGGAGCAGGAACTCCCCGGCGTCCCAGCGCAGCAGCCCGACGCACGCACCGGACGAGGCGACCACCTCGGGGGTGAGCGGACCGGCGGCCGGAACCCGGTCGGTGTCGACGGCCAGACGCCCGTCGGCGAACCGGAACGACATCCCGCCCTCGTCCTCCTCCACGGCGTACCCCTCCAGCAGGACGGGCACGGCGATGCGGGCCGGATGCCGGTCGAGCGGAGCGGTCGCGGAGGCGACGGCGACGGGCAGCGCCACCCGCGCGGTGGTGAACGCCTCGGCGGGCTCGCCCGCACGGGCCCGGGCGTCGTCCCACAGCAGGTCGCCCTCACCGGTGACGGGCATCGCGTCGAGCTCCATGGCCCGCCCCTCGCTCACGGCGGCCAGCAGGGACAGGTGCGGCCGGAGCAGCTGCCACAGCCCCGCCCCGACGACGGTGTCGGGCTTCGGCGCGGACACCGAGGCCCGCACCAGCCGCGGCGTGCCGCCGTCCGCCGGCTCGAACACCGCGTGCACCTGCGCCTGTACGGCGGTGGCGTGCTCCTGCACGTCGACCCCGAGCGGCAGCAGCCGGCCGGTCGCCTCGCCGGCCGCGGGGGCGGACGCCGCGCCGGGCAGGGTCAGCAGCACGGCGCGCGACCACAGGTCGGCCCACCGGCGCACGGGAACGTGCTCCAGGGACGCGCCGGGGCAGGAGGCGGCGAGTTCGGCGGCGAAGCCGTCGAGCAGCGTGGCCAGGCGGCGCAGTGCCGGGTCGGGCAGCATGGCGGACACGACGGGCGCGGCACCGGCGACCAGCTCGTGGTCGATGCCGTGCCAGCCGGCCCGCGCGAGATCGCACAGCCAACCACGGGCGGCGGCACACAGGTTGACGGCGTGTTCCGCGCCTCCGGCCGCGGCCGTGCCGCTCTCCCCGTCCCGCGTCCGCCCGATGGCCTCCTCGGCCCGCTGGACGAGCGCGTCGTGCACGGAACCGAGCAGGGCGGTGCGGGCGGCCGCGAGCGCCACGAAGTGATCCTCGCCGGCCGCCCCGGCGGCCGTCTTCTCGGCCGCCTCGGCGACCCGCGCCGCCAGCGGGGACCCGGCGACGGCGTCCGCGAGGGCGGCCAGCCCGCCCGCCTGGGCGGGCTGCGGACGCAGCAGACCGGCGACCAGGGCCTCGTCGAAACCGTCCACGGCCGCGAGGGCCTCGTCGAGCCCGTCGACGGCGTCGGTCAGCAGATCGGCACGCATCAGGCCACCGCCCTCGTCGTCGGGAACCACTGCATCTCGGGCAACGGAGCGGTGACCGGTGCGAGTTCGAGGTACGCGAGGTGCCGCAGGAACCGGCTGAACACCTGCGCCGCCGCCGAACTGTCGCCCTGGGCGGGCCGCGTGGAGGTCATCGCGTGGGTGACGGAGTGCGCGTCGGGCGCCTCACCGGCGACCTCGACCTTCAGGTACCGCGCCACCCGCTCGACGCCGTACTGCAGCACGGCTTCACCGATCAGCGCGTGTATGTGGTTGCAGAACCACCCGCGCGCCCCGCCGCAGGGCCGGTTGTTGTTGGTGCTGCACGCGAACGCGTACGTCCCCGCCTCGACCGACGAGACGTACACCCGCCCGATGTCCGACCCGCTGGACACCACACCCTGCAACCGCCCGTCGGCCAGCTCCACGAACGGCACCTTCGCGAGCTTCCGCGGCCGCGCGGACGGCACCACCCGTGCCGTGCTCGACTTCTCCCGGACCGACAACGCACCATCTCCCATGCATGCGAAAGGGGACGTCAACGCCAGAACGGCGCAACGGGATCAAGCTATCGGCAGCCACTGACAATGCCCCCCGCCCGAGGACGGGGCGCGGAGGCGGTGGGCGGAGCGATCATCGTTGACGTCGTCAACGGCCGTCTTTCATTGATACGCGGCCGGGACGCTGTGTACCGTAGCCGGTATGCCACAGACCCCGGCCACGCCGACGAACCCTTTGGTCACCGGCTCCGAGATCGCCCGTATCGCGGGTGTCACCCGCGCCGCCGTGTCGAACTGGCGACGGCGGTACGACGACTTCCCGGCGCCGGTCGGCGGCGGCGCCAACAGCCCCCTCTTCGACCTGGCCGAGGTCCAGGCCTGGCTGGACAAGCAGAGCAAGGGACAGGACGTCACCGACGAGGTCCAGCTGTGGCAGGTGCTGCGGGGTGCCTACGGCGACGACATCCTCGGCGGGCTCGCGGACGTCGCGGACGTCCTCGCCTCCCCCGGGGAGGAGGCGCCGGCCGCGCTGCCCGAGCAGGGGGTCCGGCTCGCCCGCCGGATGGCCGACGGCGGCTCCGCCGCGGACGTGGTGAACGGCCTCGCCGAGCGCTTCACGGAGTCCGTGCGGCGGGCGGGCTCGGACCAGGTGACCTCGCCCCGAGTGGTCCGGGCCGTCCGGCACTTCGCGGGCGACGTGGCCGACGACGCCGTACTCTTCGATCCCGCCTGCGGTATCGGCACCCTCCTGCTCGCCGTCGGCGCCGGACCGGGCGCCAGGCGCTGCGGCCAGGAAGCGGACGCCCGCAGCGCACGCCTCGCGCAGTCCCGGGCCGACCTCGCGGAATTCCCCCGTGCCGAGATCAAGCAGGGCGACTCCCTGCGCGCGGACCGGTGGTCCGGCCTCAAGGCCGACCTCGTCGTCTGCGATCCGCCGGTCAGCGACACCGACTGGGGCCGGGAGGACCTCCTCCTCGACCCCCGCTGGGAGCTCGGCACGCCCTCCCGCGCGGAGGGCGAACTCGCCTGGCTCCAGCACGCCTACGCGCACACCGCCCCCGGCGGCCGTGTCGTCATGGTCATGCCCGCCTCGGTGGCCTACCGCAAGGCCGGCCGCCGCATCCGCGCCGAGCTCGTCCGCCGGGGCATCCTCACCCAGGTCACCGCGCTGGCCCCGGGCACGGCAGCCGCGCACTCCCTCCCCGTGCACCTGTGGCACCTGCGGCGCCCGACGTCGCCGGACGACGCGGCCACCGTCGTACGCATGATCGACCTCACCTCCAACGACCCGGACGACCCCCTGGAGCCGCGGCCCCAGCAGATCACCGAGGTCCCCCAGATCGATCTGCTCGACGACCTGGTCGACCTCACCCCGAGCCGTCACGTCGAGGAGTCGCACCGCGATTACGTGACGGAGTACGACACCTTGCGCCAGGAGCTGACCGAACAGGTGCGGTGCCTGGCCGAACTGCTGCCCGCCCTGGTCGCCGGCGAGGGCACCGGCGCCCTGGACGGCCCCAGTGTCGGCGTCGCCGACCTGATCAGGGCCGGGCTGGTCGAGTACGCGGACCCGGAACCGGTCTCGGTCAGCGACCAGCTCGACACGGACTTCCTCCAGGGCTTCCTGCACAGCACCGCCAACAGTCGCCGCTCCACCACCGCCAGCGGCACCTTCCGCCTCGACAGCAAGGGCGCCCGCATCCCGCAGATGGACATCACCGCACAGCGCGGCTACGGGGCCGCCTTCCACGCGCTGCGCGAGTTCGAGGAGCGGGCCCGGCGGGTGGCGGAACTCAGCCGGCAGATCGCGGCACTGGCACGGGACGGACTCAGCAACGGGGCGCTGAAACCCGACGCCTGACACCTCCGTGTCGAAAACATGTACGCGCACGCCCCGACTGTCTGGCACCATGAGTCGCCGCACCGATGTGCTTTCACGCGGGTTGAGCGTCCTACCGAAGGGGATTCCATGGCGGACTGGATCTACATCCTCGATCCGCGCAGGGACACGCTGGACGGGGAACCGTCCGACAAGGAGACGATGCTCCGACTCGCCGAGGAGGAACCGGAGCTGGAACTCTGGCTCAGCCGCCGCAACCGCATGGAGCCCGGCGACCGCCTCTGGTTCTTCTTCGCCCGGCCCGAGGCGGCGGTCGCCGCGGTGGCCGAGGCCGACGGGGAGCCCCGCCCGGACGACGAGGACTCCGACGTCCCCTTCCTGGTCCCCGTGACCTTGCTGACCGAGGCGACGAAGGCCCTGTACCGCGACCCGGTGAGCCGCGAGGAACTGGGCCTGGGCCAGGTGAGATCGGTCCAGAAGGTGAAGCCGGAGGCCCTGCCGGCCCTGCTGGCACGGGCGGGGTTGTAGCGGGGCCGCCGCGCGCCGGTTGTCGCGTACCGGCCGCCCCCGACGCGGGAGGGCGACGCCCGGGTCCGGGTGGCCGGCCCGCCGGGCCCCCGGTGGCGCCGCACACACGGCACCTGCTCGAAGCGGTCAAGAAGTGCCCTTCCCGCCGGTACGGAGTCGCTTGACGGTCAGGCCCACGGCACGGGCCAGGCAGAGCAGCGCCAGCACCGGAAACACGACCAGAACCGGATTCACCCAGACCGGGACCAGGTCGTACCCCGCATGACACTTGTCGTGCAGCGGGAACCACCGCGTGTACTCCTCGAAGTGCGCCCTGCGGTACGCCCGGTCGTAGGTCTGGCCTGCCCTGTGGCATGCCTCCTCCGGATCCAGCGACGCCCCGGCGAGGGAGCCGACGAGGTAGCCGGCCCCGGCTCCCAGCAGGAGGAGCACCGCGCTCCAGCCGAACCATGCGGGACTGCCCCGCCACGTGCCGGACAGCAGCGGGCGGCTCCAGAACCACAGGCCGACCAGGAGGGGCAGGAGAATCGGGATGAGGATGAGGGCCATGGGCTGAACTCTGCAGGTTCCTCCTGACCGTCACGCGGCGGGGCCGGCGACCGTCTCCGCATGCGAGGGCGCGGTGACGGCGACGCGACTGCCGGTCATGCCGTTCGTGGCACCGACGGACGGTGACTGGTCTCCTCTTCGGTCACTCCGCTCCCCTGATGACGTGCACCGCCGGGACATCGGCCCGCCGCGTCAGCGGGCGGGCCCGACAAGCGCCCCGGGTTCGACGCGGAGGCTCGGCTACGACCGGAACCAGGAGTGGCCGGTACGCCGGTTGTCGCGCCGGATCCGCTTCTTCAGGGTCGAGCGCAGGGCGAGTGCCGGTGCCGCCTGTTGTTCGTAGTCGTGGCCGGGTCTGCTTCTGAGGGTGGTGAGCAACGCGTCCAGCAGGGACACGGCGCGCTCCGGGTCTCCTGTCTCGGCGACGCAGTGGGCGTGCTGGACCCGCAGGCGCGTGTCGGTCCTCGCCAGGGCCGCGGGACCGGTCGGCAGCAGCCGCTCGTACAAGGGGAGAGCCGCGGGGTAGTCCCCGACCTGATAGGTGTCCAGGGCGAGGCGCACCAGCGTCCGGGTGACCCGCGGGTCGCCGTCGCCGAGGCCTCGTACGAGATCGGGCAGAAGGGGCGCCAGCAGTGCGCGGCGGCGTTCCGCCCGCACGGCGTCACGCGGTCCGTTGCCGGGCACCGGGCGGCCTTGGGCGTCGTATGCGCGGTCCAGCGCCTCGGCGAGGTCGAGCCGTGCGACCAGCGTGATCGGGTCGGATGCGCCCAGGATCCGGGTGGCCCGCGCGATGATCTCCCTGAGTTCCGGGATGTGGCCCCTGCCGTCGATGGGCCCGCGGGCGGCCGCGTTCCCGGTCAGGACCGCCTGGACGTCGATGGTGCGACGGTGGTCGGGGCCCAGCACCCGGATCAGCCGGGGCAGCACCCTTTCCAGCCCTTCCTGGTCGTGAGCCGTCTGCCAGTCGTACATCGCGCGCTGGTAGACCGCCTCGACGGTCAGCGGGTCGTCCGCTCCCGACTCGTCGGTGAGGTCGTCGATCAGCGTGTCGAGCAGCCGCGTGAACTCCGGCTCGTCACCTGCGGCATGGTGGGACAGGACCCGCTCGAGCCGGCGTTCCAGTACCGCACGAGCGGAATCGACCGGCCGGCTCGCAGGACCGGCCGAGGTCTCCAGGACCGTGGTGGTGTGGCCGGAGGGCCGGCCCGGGGCGTCGGGGATCGGTGTCGTACGGGTCCGGGCGGTGCTCCCGGCATGCCCGCCGATGCCGGCCAGACGGTCGGCGACCTGCCGCGCGTTCGCCGGTCGCCGCGCGGGGTCCTTGGCGAGCAGATCCAGGATCAGCCGGTCGACGGCCGCGGGCAGGCCCGGTCGCAGGGAACTGGGACGCGGTGGGGCACTGGTGGCGTGCTGGGCGGCCAGTTCGTGCCACGCCTGTCCCTCGAAGGGGAGGCGTCCTGTGAGTAACTGCATCAGCACACAGCCCAGGGCGTACAGGTCGCTGCGTCCGTCGACCGCCGTGCCGTTCCCCCAGCGCTCCGGTGCCATGTACGGCCCCGAACCGATGATGACGCCCTCGGCCGTGATGCCGGTGTGCGCCGGGCTTTTCGCGATTCCGAAGTCGAGAACCTTGGCCGATCCCGTACCCGAGTCCGTGATCATCACATTGGACGGCTTGACGTCCCGGTGGACCACTCCCTTGTCGTGGGCGGTGCCCAGCGCTTCGCAGATGTCCCGCGCCCAGGCCAGGGACGACGCGATCGGTGGAACGCCACCGCGGATGACCCGTTCGAGCGTGTGGCCCGGGACCAGTTCCATCACCAGGTAGATGCGCCGTTCACCCTCGTGCCAGGTCTCGCCGTAATCGTGGAGGGCCGCGATGTTGGGGTGGGTGAGATTGCCGACCAGTTCCGCCTCCAGGGCGAAGCGTCGTGCCTCCTCGGCCGACCGCGGACGCCCGACCTTGACCGCCACCTCCCGTCTGATCCGGAGGTCGAAGGCCCGCCAGACCTCACCGAAGCCGCCTCGTCCCAGTAACTCGGTCAGTAGGTAGCGCTGTTCGAGAACGTCCTGCGGTCGCATCCGATCCCCCCTGCGTCGCCATGTCCGGAACCCATCCTCAGGTGTTTCGTGGCATCCGTCGACGACGCGAACGCCGCGAAGCCGCGGGCCTGTTCCAGCTTTCGGAGGCGACGGTGTTCGACGGCGCGATCCGTAGGGGGCCTGTGGCGAGTGCGTGCGGGCCGGCTTCGGCCTGACGGCGGGCGTGGGCGACCGACGCTGTGTGTACGGAGGCCATGACGGCCTTCCGGGCAAGGCCCTGCTCGGCCCGGAAGACGCCGCCGTCGGCGGGCCGTCGCGGAGTTCCGGTTCCCGCGCCGACAGCGACTCGAGAGGGCAGACCCGCTCGCGCTCCGCCTTCCCTGTCACCCGCGGTGGTCGGGGCGCAGGTGGAGAGGGCCGGGCCGGCTCCTTCAACACTTTTTCGAGAGCACATCCGGCCGTCCTGTTGACTGTCCGCTCGAATGAGCGAGGAGAGGGCAGGGTGGCCGGATGTGTACGGGAAATTTACGGCTGCCGTCACCTGGGGAGCCAGGGGGGCGATGCGCGGCCTGCTGATGCTGGGACCAGATGGCCTCGGCCTTCATGTCGGGGAGATCGGATTCCCGGTGGCCGGATTCCCACGGGTTCCACCACCGGGACCGCTCCACATGCTCAGTTGGCCAGCGCGACGCGTTCGACGTGGGCGACCTTCACGGACGCGATGTCGGACAGTTCGCGCTCGTCCTCGAACTCGCTGTACTCGTTGAACTCGCTCTTGTCGGCGTCGGTCTTGCCGGCGGCCAGATGGGTCGACCCGATGTAGGTCTGGCCGATGAAGTCGCCGTCCTCGTCGAAGGCGTTGACGATGACGGAGTAGTTGGCGGGTCCGTCCCCCTCATTCGTGATCTTGTAGACGAACTCGTAGGTCTCGTCGGTGTCCGTGTCGCAGTCGTTGTACGTGTAGACGTCCGTGTCGTCGCAGTCCTCGTACGTGTCACCGTCATCGGTGACGAGCTTGCCGCCGGAGACCTCGACATGGCCGATGGGGTCGTCCTCGTCGGCCAGCGCCCACCAGGAGACGCCGGCGGCGGCGAGGAGCAGCACGACGACGACGGCGGCGGCGATGGTCAGGGTGCGCCTGCCCGTTCCGCGTTTCGCCGGCGGTGCGGTCACCGGCCAGGCCTGGGTGACCGTGGGTACGGGTGGTGCGGTCGGGGGCGGTGGGGGCGTGTTCTCCGCTCTCTCGGGTGTGCCTTCGGACATGAGACGGCTCCGTTTCGGGACGTGGAGTTCTTGCCGGTGCGGTCGCCTGCCTCAACCATGCGGCTCCGGGCCCCCGTCGGGAAGAGCGCTGCGGCGAGAACCGACACGACGCGGGCGACCCCGGACACGTCGGACTTCTCGTCCTCGGACATGCCGGCCGCGGTGAGGACGAGGAACACGCCCCGGGCCTGCCGACCGGTTCCGTCGGGCATGGTGCCCGCGGTGCGGGTGCGCACGCGGGGCGGCCGAAGGCACGGGAGACCCCTCAGGTGGCGGGGCGGAGGCGGTCAGCAGGTCAGGTCGCCGGTGTCCGAGGGGTCGTTCCGTCCCGTGGACAGCGAGACCTGCTTGACCTTGCCGGTGTACGGTCCGACCGCGCCGTCGCTGGTGGCTCCGTCGGAGTAGTAGACGGCGTTCGCCCACGGCTCGACGTTCTCCTCGAGGCCCGCGGCGACGTCCTTCAGACGCTGACTCTGGATGTTGACGCTGAGGCAGCCGCCGTCGAGGTACGACCAGTCGGGGTTGGTGCCTTCCGTCTCGTCCTCCGCCACCGCGTCGATGGGAAGCAGGGAGAGCGCGGCGTCCAGCGCCCGCTTCTCACCGACCGGCCTCCCGAACACGATGTCCACGCTGATGAGGTGCTTCTTCAACTGCTTCGCCGGCGGCACGGTGGCGCAGACCACGGTGTCGTCCGACAGTCGGTAGGCGACCGGGTCCCCGACGGGCTGGCCCGTCTGGGCCGCGCACTCCTTCGACCACGAGACGCGCCGGTACCGCGCGTCCCACCAGGCCAGCGGTGAGGCCAGGCCCCGCCCCTCCTTGGCGTCCTCCTCCGCTCCGTCGAGGGTCTGCTTCGGCAACGGCGCCTCCTCGTACGGCGCGACGTGCGGGCAGAACTCCTTCCGCAGGAAGTCCGCCATGGCCGAGGCCTGGGCCTCGGTCCCGCCCGAGCTCACGTCCGAGGCCTGGATCCCCTCCCAGGTGCGGTGCCCGACGGCCACATCACGGCACGTGTCGACCTGTGCGCTCGCCAGCTGCTGCCGTTCCTCCCAACTGGTCTCGACGCCCTCACCCAGGCCGTAGCCGTTCGCGTCGCCCACTTCGCCGAGACGGTTGACGAGGGCGTCGTCGACCTTGGCCGAGCGAAGGAAGTCGGCGAGCGAGGTGTCGTCCTCCGGTTCCGCGGGTTCCGCCGATTCCGCCGGCCCGTGGTCCGGTTCGGGTGTCTCCCGTGCCGCCTCGCCGGCGGGTACGGAGGACCTCCCGGACGGTTCCCCGTCGGAACCGCACCCCACGAGCGCGAGGGCCGAGACGATCAACAGCGCCACGGGAGCGAGGCGTCGGGGACGGGACATGGTGTGGACTCCGGAACCGTGGGCGCTTCCACCGGGAAGCGATCTCGTTGTTGAACCGAGCATGAGCCACGCGTGTTGGCGGTGTCAACGAATGGGTGAGGCGCAGGATGCCTCGACGTGTCGGCTCGCACGACTCATCGCACCGTGCTGTCACCTTCCTCGTGTTCACGGAGGTGGGCTCCGGCTCGGCGACCCCTTGAAGACCACCGGCGCCGCGAGCCCCCGGCAGGCTTCGGACGAGCGGCCCACGGACGGGGACGGATCCGTCATCACGCCCTGTGCGGGATCACGTCGCTCCTGCGGTAGACATCCACTCATGGACACGGAGACAACGGTTGCGCTGATCGGCGCCGCGGCTGTGGCCGGCACCATTGTGGGCACGATCGTGGGCGCACGCATCCAGGCCGGCAGCGGTCACGCGCAGGCTCAGGCCGCGCGTGACGCGGCCGCCACCGCCGCCCGGGCCTCCCGCGAATCGGTGCTGGGAGAACGCCGCCGGACCGTGCTCGCGGCGTACATCCGCGCGGCTGACCTGTGCGTGGACGCCTGTGCGCGGTCCTACACGTCGGGATCGCTGGAGGAGAACGATCCCGCCTACAAGGTGTTCGTCCTGGTACAGGCCGAGGCCGAACTGGTGTCCCCCTCGAGCATGGACGGCCATCTGTCGGCCCTGCACGACGCCGTGCGGAACATCTGGTCCACCGCCCACACCTGGGCTCCTCACGGATGGGCCTGGCGGGCTCTGACCGGGCTCGGCGGCTCCGGCGGCCCGGAGGCCGACCGGGCGAGAGCGGTTCTGGAACGGCTCCGGTCCCCCGGTGGTTCCGGGGGACCGCGCACGTTCGCTCAGCTCCGCGCCGCACACGACGAACTCCGCCAGGCCCTCGAAGCCCTGCCCGGCCTCGGGCCCGACCTGGCTCGGAGCCTTCTCCAGGACGGAGACGAACCGAACCGGTCCCTGGAGGAGCGCACTTGGCGCGAGCAGCACTACGCCGAGGTCCGGGGAGGATTCATCGAGGCCGCCCGAGAAGTACTCGGCACACACGAGACCTAGCCATACGCCTCCCCCCAACCCCCGGTGACCGCGGTGAGCCGAGGTGTCGGGCAGCAGCCTGGTGGCGCAGAACGGCCGTGAATGCGTGCTCAGGCCTGGCGAGTTCGCCGTCTACGAATCGATCAAGCCCTACTCACTCCTCTTCGACGAGGGAGTCGACCACCACTTCCTGCGCTTCCCCCGCGCCGCACTCGCGCTCCCCGACCGGCTGTTACGGGACACCGGCACGGTCACCCTCGGCTCCGACAACCCCATCGCGGGGCTCGCCTTCACCTACTTCTCCCGACTCGCCGTCAGCGACGCCTTGCGCGAGGGCGCGCACGCGGACGCCGTCGTACAGCCCAGCGTCGAACTCCTCCGCGCGGTCCTGACGACCCAGCACGGCAACTCGTCCATGTCCAGGCGCCCGTTGGAAGCGACCCTCGGCCTGCGGATCACCCAGTACATGAGCGACCATCTGTCCGACCCCGATCTGTCGCCGGCACGGATCGCCGCCGCCCACGACATCTCCGTACGCCACCTCTACGCCGTACTCTCCCGCTCGGGCATCAGCCTCGGCGACTGGATCCGCACCCGCCGCCTGGCCGCGTGCAGACGAGAACTGGCCGGACCGAACGCCCGGCTGCGGACCATCGCGGCGGTAGGCCGAAGCTGGGGCTTCGTGAACGCGACCCACTTCAGCAAGGCGTTCAAACAGGCCTACGGAATCACGCCCCGGGAGTGGCGCGACCAGAACCGGCCCTGAGGGCTGTCATCCGTCCGCGCACTCCTGGCCCCTGGCCGCGAGCAGGCGGCGGAGACGGTGGATCTCGGCGATCAGGCGGGGGACGGCCTGCCGGGCGTCGGCGATGAACCGGGCGTTCTCGTCCCAGCGCTCGTCCGCGACATCGACACAGCGCGGCTGCTGGACCAAGGTGGCTGCCACGATCTCGCGAGGGTCGAAGGCGGGCAGACGCTCGCCCGCCCCGGTGCCGGGAACGGTGCTGACGGCGACCAGGCTCATGGCGTACTCGTCGTCGAGCAGACGCACATGCCGCGGGCCCGGCGTCGCCGCGTCGGCCACCTCCGCGATCTCGGCGAGCTCGTCCTCGGTGAGGGCATCGGACACGTGCATCAGGCTCCCTGCTCCTCGGCGCGGAGTGGACTCAACCGAGCAGAAACGGACTGGCCGTCCCGCTCCACGACACCGCGAGCGCCTCCCGCGCCCTCGTGCACGCCACGAACAGCAGGCACCGCTCCCGCAGCAGATCCGACTCGTGCTGCAGGGCGTCCACCGACACCGGCGTCACCTCCCGGCCGAACGGCACCGCACCGGCCGTCACACCGAGCACCGCCACACACCGGAACTCCAGCCCCTTCATGGCGTGCATGGTGGCGAGCCGCACCCCGTCCACCTCGGTGCCCGGATTGTCCCTGACCCGGACCACCGGCACCCCGGCCGCGGTGAGCCTGTCGTACGCCTTGTCGAGCAGGACGTTGAACCGGGCGCACACGCCGATCTCCGCGGGCCGGATGCCCTGCGCGACCCAGTCCCGGACACGCGCGACGAGCGCCGCGACCTCCTCCTGCTCCGACCCGTACCCCGCCGTGTGCGGTCTGCGTCCGTGCAGCAGCGACCGGTAACCGGCCAGCGTGTCGTGGCCGTCGCCGCCCAGGTCCTCCACCGTCACCGGGCTCAGCAGACCGGTGGACCAGGTCAGGATCTCCTCCGTGCTGCGGTAGTTGAGCCGCAGCCGGTGGGTGCGCCCGGTCACCGCGATGCCCAGCGAACCGAGGGACACCTTCGAGTCGTAGATGCGCTGGTGCGGATCGCCCGTGAGGAACAGGTCGTCGCTGCCGGGGGCCACCGCGCCCCGCAGCACCCGCCACTGAGCGGGATGCAGGTCCTGCGCCTCGTCCACCACCACATGGTCGTGCGTGGGCGACGACGCCGCCAGCAGCTCGGCCGCCCGCGCGCACACCTTCAGGTGCGTGGTCTCCTTCCGGTCGCGCAGCATCGACTCGAACAGCTCGACGGCGGGCCACAGCCGCTCCCGCCCGCCCGGCGACAGTGCGCTGCCCCGGCCGCGCCGGGAAGCGGCACGGTAGTCGTCCAGCGTGCGCAGGTCCTGGGCGAGGACGACGTGCCGGTACTCCTGGGCGAGGAACTGCTCGGTCCACGGCAGCCCGAGCCTCTTGACCACTCGCTGCCACACCTGCCGCTCTTCGCGGTCGCCGACGGGCGAGGGGGCCTTGCCGTCGAGACGGGTCACGACACCGTGCGCGTAGGCGTTGACCGTCGTCACGTCCACCCGCCCCAGCAGCTCCTCGTCGCCGTCCAGGAGCAGCGACAGGTTCTCGCGCAGCGCCGCCGCCAGCGCGTTGGTGTACGTCGTGAGCAGGACCCGGGTGTCCGCGGAGCGCCCGAGCAGATGCTTGACGCGGTGCAGGGCGGCGACCGTCTTCCCGGTTCCGGGACCCCCGGTGACCTGCACCGGGCCTCCGTAGGACACCCGGTAGGCGACCCGCCGCTGCGAGGGGTGCAGGAAGACCCGCCAGGCCGCGAACGGCTTCTCCAGGATGTCGGCGAGTTCCTCCGGGCCGGTGACCAGGGTGATCCGGCTGGTGGTGTTGGCGATCGCGGCCGCGAGGCTCTCGTCCGGGTCGGGGCCGGCGGCCACCGGCCGGCGCACGGCGACGACGTCCCGGTAGACCTCCTCGGGGCTGAACCCCTCCGCGAGGTACTGCAGCACCTCGAACTGGTCCTCCGGCAGCAGCGTCCCGAACGCCTCGAGCTGGGGTTTGTCGATGACGGTCCGCACCGCGCGCAGCACCTGGTCGTCGAGGCCCAGCTCCCGCAGCACGGTGTCCGAGTACCGCGCGAACAGCAGCGAGGGCGCGACGGCGGCGGCCTTCTCCAGCTGCGGAGTCAGCTGCTCGATCGCCACCACGTTGCGGACCTCGAGCGCCCGCGTCGCCGCGTTCGTGGTGTAGAGCCGTTTGGCGGCCCAGGTGTAGGCGTCGTCGTGCGGGACGACGTTGACGAGCAGGAACACGTCGCCGCCGTCGTCGGGAGCGAGGACGACACCGCGCCAGAAGTCGTTGATCCGGATGGTCCGCATCCGCGGATCGCGGGCCTTCTCGACGGACTCCAGGTGCAGCCCCTTGTCCGCCTGCAGCTCCGGAACGGTGAGCTGCTGGAACTTCTGCATCGCCTTGCGCACACCGGCCCGCACGGGTTTCTCCAGGAGGTCGTAGCTCTCCCAGAAACTGTTGGCGAACGCCAGCTGCGGCACGACGTGCCCTCCCCACCCCGGACGGTCACTGCTCGGCCGATCATACGCGTGACCTGCCGATCAGCCGCTTCGCCACCTCCCCGACCCCGGCCAGCAGCCCCGCCGGTTCCCGGTCGAGGTCCAGGGCGTGCTGGTGGAGAACGACGCCCGCGTGCCGCACCCGGTGGGCGGCGTGACCGGCGTTGCCCTTCGCGTACACCAGGTGCCCCTCGCCGAGTCCGAGAGCGGTGCAGTAGGCGAGCATCTGGTACAGGTCGGCGTCCGGGTAGCCGCCCGGCCTCTCCGCCTTGTACTTGGCGTCGGCCACCGCGCACGGCGTACGGCCGGGCCCGTAGAGGACGAGGTCCGGCCTCATCCGGATCGTCCGCGCCTCGTCCAGGTGGAGCGGGTCCTGGAACCGCGCGACGTACCCGGAACCGCGCAGCGCCTCCCGCAGGGCGACGGTCACGAAGTCCTCGAAGAGCTTGTTCATGTCGAACAGGAACCCCTCGACGCGCAGCCCGCCGGGCCCGTGCTCCGGGGAGGCACCCTCCAGCACGGCCCGCGCCAGCCGCAGGGCGTGGTGGTAGCGGGCGTTGAGGCGGCTCGGCCGCCACTCGGGCAGGGGCCGGCCGCGCACGATCACCGTGACGTCCGCCAGTCGCGCCCGCTGGTGCAGCAGCCGCCGGCGTACCTCGCGCGGCACGCCGGGTAGCCGCAGCAGCCGCTCGACGGCCGCCCGCAGGATCCGGTTCTCCGCGATGTCCGTCGTGAAGTCGTCGTACGCCACCTCCACCGGCAGCGTCGCCCCGAACCGGCGCCGTATCTGCTCGGCCTCCCGGATCCGCCCCCGCACGACCGGCGAGGTCTCCTCCGTCACCCGGTAGCCCTGCAACAGCCCCTGCCGCAACGCCCGGTCCACCTGCCGTTCCACGGCGTGGGCGAGCGCGGGCAGCACCTCCCGGTGCTCGGCCACGTCGACCTCGCCGTCCCGCCAGGCACCGGCGGGGTCGAGGCTGTAGCCGAGCAGGAAGAACAGACGGGCGATCGGCACCTTGGGCACGATCCGGACCGTGAGCCGGTCGTGCCCCGGCACCGTGACCGTGACGGCCCCGACCTTGCTCCCGGCCCGCAGCGACCAGCGCCCGGGGGAGTACGGGTCCGGCGCGGCGTCCACGACCCGCAGGGCCGCGAGCGCCCGCCCCACACCGTCCGGCAGGGCCACACCGACCGCCGGCGCGTGCTCGACGAGCTCGACGACCGGCGTCACCCCAGCTGCTCCCGCAGCGCCGCCAGCCCGTACCGCTGCTCGACGTCCACACCCTCGCCGTAGTGGTGCTCCTCCAGCAGCGGCAGGACCTTCGTCCGCCAGGTCCGCTCCAGACCGCCCTCCCGGTACACGCCCTTCTTCATCAGGTACGAGGGCCCGATACGGAAGTCGGGGTCGTCGATCCGCGCGTTGAGCGCGTCGAGCAGCTCCGCGGGCTCGGGGTCCCGGCCCTCCCGCTCCAGCCAGCGGCGCAGCAGACCGCTCGTCGGCTCGGTGCGCGGCGACAGCTCGACGAACGCGAACCGCCGCCGCATCGCCGCGTCGACGAGGGCGATGGACCGGTCGGCGGTGTTCATCGTCCCGATCACGAACAGGTTCGGCGGCAGCGCGAAGTCGTCACCGGAGTACGTCAGCCGTACCGACCTGTTGCGGTACTCCAGCAGGAAGTACAGCTCGCCGAAGACCTTCGCGAGGTTGGCCCGGTTGATCTCGTCGATGATCAGGAAGTGCGGGATGTGCCGGTTGCCCTCGCGGGACGCCAGGTCGGCGAGCTCGCGCAGCGGCCCGGCGGTCAGCCGGAACGCCACCTCGCGGGTCTCCGGGTCCTCCTGCGGCCGGAACCCCTCGAAGAAGTCCTCGTAGGAATAGGAAGGGTGGAACTGCACGAGCTTCACCTGCTCCGGACCACCGCCCAGGAACTCGGCGAGCTTGAGGGCGAGATAGGTCTTGCCGGTGCCGGGCGGACCGTAGAACACGAGCTGCCGCTCGTCCCAGAGCAGGTCGCGCACTTCTTCCAGCCACGCAGTGTCGTGCACGAGCAGATCGGCGGCCAGCTCCTCCGTCGGCCGGGGCAGTTCCAGTTCGCGGCGGGCCGTGAGGGCGGGGATCTCCACGCTGGGGTCGCGGTCGGTGGCCTCGGCCTCGTCGATCAGGTCCTGGTCGCTCAGACCGAGTCCGTCGATGAGGTCCTTGGCCACGGTGAGGTCGACCACGTCGTGCTGGGCGGAGAGACGCTGCTGCAGCTCCTCCGGCAACCCGTCGTACGGATGTCCCTGATCCGCCCAGTCCACGGGCCGGCGCAGATTGGACCGGCCGTCCTCGGAGTCGACCTGCGCGGCGGGGCCCGAGACCTCACCGACGTACAGCCGCCCGCCGGAGATCGTGCACATCGTGTCGCCGGGCCGCATCCGGGAGAGGAACGCGTGCATGTCCTCGACGAGCTGCATCTTCTGGTTGTACGTGGCGGTGGAGGCGTAGTCCTCGTCGACGGCCGTGCGCAGCCGGTCCTTGCTGACGCCCTGCTCGACGCCCTTGCGCAGGTGGCGGGCCGAGAGAGAGACCAGCCCTTCGGACAGCCACAGCCGCTGCACGAGATCGAGACCGGAAACGTTCGACCCCCGCACCAGCCAGGCCCGGTTGCGTCCCCACCAGACCTGGTCGAGGTAGTCGGCGAGCGGATGCCCGTCGGCCGACTTCCACTCCGTCCACCCGTTGGCGCTGCGCCCGACCAGGATCTCGGCGGCGGCCGACGGCGAGTTGCACTCGATGTCCCGAGTCGTCTCCAGCCGGCCGGGCCAGCGGGCGGACTCGACCAGTGAGCCCTCACTGATCAGCCGCTGCCGCAGCCGGTACGACGACGGCATGCGGTGCGGGAAGGAGGGCACGACCTCTGCCCGACCGGGCGACCCGGCGAGGACGACGAACTTCTGACTGCCGTTGGTGCCCTTGTCCACGAGGAGCCGTCCCCGGGCCTCGGGACCGCCACCCGGCAACCGCAGCCGGAACTCCGGGTATCGAACCGCCCCGGAAGGGGATCCGTACTCCTCGCTCACCCTTGCTCCTCGTCCGTAGAGAGCCTGGACCGTTCTCCAGGACCCTATTCCGTCACCCGGTCCGCCCGTTCGAGTCCGTGGAAGGCGGGACCGCCGGTCATGTGCCCGCGCGTCGGCCCGCCGGCGCCGTCCCCGGGCCGGCACCCAGTGCGGTCGGCAGCGCGGTGACTCCTCGAGCCAGGCCCGGGTCTCTGACCGGCACGGCGGTGATCCGACGCCCGGTGCCTCGGTAAGGTGATCGGCATGTCGTCCTCGCACCTGCTGATCATCGGAGACCGGGCCGCCTTGAGCTGGGTGGTGACCGAGCAGCGGATGGCGTTCCCGGCCGGGCGGACCAAAGCGGCGCGGGCCCTGGAAGAGGGCGACGAGATCTTCCTCTACACGACGCGCAGCTGCTTCCGGAATCCGACCCGCGACCTGGGCCGTGTGATCGCCCGGGCCTCGGTCGCCACTCCGGTGCGGACGTTGGACGAGCCGGCCGTCTTCGGTGACCGTCCCTTCACGGAGGGCTGCCGCCTGGAAGTGTCCGGGCTGACACCCTTCCGCGACGGACTCGTCCTGCGCGACCTGGTCCCCCGGCTGTCAGTCTTCCCGGACCCGGCGACGTGGAGCGTGCGCATGCGGCGTGCATCGCTGATGCTGCCGCCGGGGGACGCGGACCTGATCCGCGGCGAACTGCAACCGCTGCTGCGCCCGTACGACGAGGCCGCCGACGCCTACCGCTGGGAACCGGCGTCGGCCTGAACCGGCGTCCGGCAACCAGGGAACCGGTACTCCTCTACTGCACCGGACCCCGCAGCCTGATCGGCGTCCGGTCGCGCACTCCGTCCAGGACCGTGTGGTCGACGGCGGGCCGGGCCCGGGGCGTGGCCGCGGTGAGCTTGATGACGCCGCGGTCGCCCAACGCGGTCCGCCACTCGCCCGGCCGGGGCCGGCTGCCGCGCTCGCCGGCTGCCTGCGCGAAGAGCCTGCGCACCCCGTCGCTCTGCCGGTCGTCGAGGCAGCCGGGGACGAGTTCCAGGTCCTGGCCCGGTCTGACGTACGGCTGCTGTGCAACGATGCGCCCCGCCACCAGAGCCGTCTTGTAGGCGTCCGTGTCCACCGTCGCGTCGGTGGAGGGCGCGAGCGGGTCGTTCCAGTCCGGAGTGGCGGCCTGGTCCTGGACCGCCGGGCGGCCCACCCGGCGGAAGCCGTCGCAGTCCAGGAAGTGGACGGCGGGCTCGGGGGAGAGCGACCACAGGACGTTGGCCTGCGAGATGTCGCCGATCACGAGTCCGGCGTCGTGGAACCAGCCGATGGCCTCGACACAGGCCAGCGCGAGGGCCCTGCGCTGCTCCGGGGTCGGCTGCGCGACGTCCTGCCAGGCCGCCTTGGGCGGCCTGATCAGGTACTGCAACTCAATGAGCTTCGACGCGCCCGTCGCGGTGCGCCACGTCATAGGGGCGGGAGCCCGCCTCATGAGGAAGCCGAGCGTCCGGCCGCCCTGGACCACACGGCACAGGGGCCAGGCGGCAAGGGCGTCCAGGCGGCTCCGGTCCGCCTGCCCGAGGCCCTGCCGCAGCCCGACCAGATCGGCGAGGGCGGTGCCGTTCACCTTGGACGGGTCCTTGTACTCCTTGAACAGGAGCGGGCCGCCCGTGATCGCGTACACGTCCCCCTGGCCCCCGCTGCCGACCCGTTCACCCAGGGCGAGCGACGACCGTGCGACGTCGGCCCCGTCCTCCGCGCTCATTCCGGCCTCTCCCACACGCAGATGACGGTCCGGTCGTCGTCGTAGGACTTGGCCCGCGTCTGCGCCTGCCACAGGAAGTCGGACAGCGAAGGCACCTCGGGCCCGCCCCACGCGTGCGCGAGACGCTGGGCGAACTCGGGGTCCCTCTGGGTGAGCGGGTTGGTGATGCCGTCGGTGCCCAGGAGGAGGACCTCGCCCGGCTCGGTGCGCAGCAAGTGAGCCTTTACGGTGCTGTAGGCGTGCGGGAGAGCCTCGGTACGGGTGTCCAGGAGACTTCCGTCGTCCACCGGACTGCCCTGCTCCCACTGACCCTCCCGCAGCACGAACAGACCGCCGTCCCCCACGCTGAACACGACGCGCTCGCGGACGCGGGCGTCGGTCGGTACCAGCAGGACGTGCAGGGTGGTGGAGTGCTCCTGGCCGATGCGCAGCTCGTTGACCGCGCCGGCGATCGCCTTGTTGGCGATCGCGCGGAGTTCGGCCTCGTCCTGGGCGGTCAGCGCCGCATGGATGTTCTCCGCCTCCCGGTCCAGGTGGAGAGCCGCCTGGCGAGTGACGCGGTGTGAGCCGATGTGCGAGCGCTTCGCGGAGCCCACTCCGTCAGCGACCGCCAGCAGCAGCAGTTCGGCCTCCGGTGGACCGACGCGCGTCACCGTCATGGCGTCCTGGCGGCAGCTGCCTTCCCAGTTGTGGGAGTCGCCGCGTACGGACGCGGCCCGCACCGTCAGCCGTCCGGCCTCGGCCCCGTCCAGCAGCACCGCCGGGGTGAAGGCCGCGAATTCGTCACCGCCCCGCACGGAGGGGCACCGCAGAGGATGGGGTGGATAGCTGGGAGGCCGTTGGCCGACGTGCGCGGGCACCCCGCGCAACAAGGAGCCTTCGGGTTTTGAGAGGGATACGGGTGACACGAGGTGCTCCCTCACCGGAGGCGCAGGCTGCTCCGCGGAAGCGGATCCGCACATGCGCATGTTGTGGAAGATGAGGCCGTCGGGCAGGCCGAGGTCTTCGTCAAGACCGTGACTGTGGGAGGTTCCGCCGCCGCTCGTCACATCATCGCGGGCTTCTCTGTGATGCATCGGGCCGCTCACAGCTTGTCCAGGGAAAGGCTGGTGAAACCGGGCACCTGCTCGTCCACCTGGAGCTGGAAGCCCTCCCCGCCCTGCGCGGCCATGCTGGTCGCCGAGCTGACGATGGACCGGGTGAGGCTGGAGGCGAACTCGCGCAGGGCGACCGCCGGAGAGATGGAGTCGCTCTGCTGGATGAACGCCTTGAAGTTGGCCACCTCGGTGATGGTCGCGGCGTCGGCGTCGCTGATCCCGAACGCGATGATCTTCGGCGCGTAGCGGAACCCGTTCAAGTCGTCGAGCGCGGTGCGCCAGCCCTCGTCCGTGGGGATGCCGTCGGAGAGGAAGAACACCACGGGCCGGTAGACGTCGTGGCCCTCCGCCTTGAGCACGGCGACGTCCTTCTCGATGGTGTTCTTCAGCAGCCGGAAGGCGGCGCCGAAGGAGGTCACGCCGCCCGCCGACAGGGACGGCAGCTGCGTCAGCTCGCTCAGGTCGGCGAGCGGCTGCAGCACGGAGGCCTGCGTGGAGAAACCGATGAGCGCGAAGCGGGTCTTGTCCGCCACGCTCGGATTGGTGCTGATCTCGTGGTGCAGTTCCGGCAGCGCCGAGTTGACGGCGTCGACGCCGTCACCGGACATGGAGCCGGACTCGTCGCACACCAGGTAGAAGGGAAGGATCTGCATGGATGGGTTCTCCTGAGCTCGTGAGACGGCGTGGCCGTCACCGGGTGTAGAAGTAGATCTCCAGGTCGGCCGAGCCCGAGGGGCCGCCGTTCCAGAAGTCCCGCGTCGTCGCGTCGGCGAACATGTCCGGCCGCGCCTTCCGCAGGGCCTTGTTCACCTCCCGCGCGTAGGCCTGTCCGTCACCGGGTTCCGATGCCTGGCCGAAGGTCAGGACGAAGGCGGCTTCGCGCCCTTCGTAGCGAGTGGTGGCGGCACGGAGCTGCTTCACCATCCGCGTGGCGTCGCCGACCGCCGCGGTCAGCCGGACCTTCACCGGTTTGCGCGCCACGGACCGCGGTCCCGTCGGTGTGGGACTCGGTGTGGGCGACGGCTTGACCGTGGCCGGCTTCGAGGGCTTGGCGTCGGCCTGCGCGGCGAGCGGGTCACCGCGGTCTCCCATGGACACCAGGGCGAGCACGAGCAGCATGTCGGCGAAGAGCCACCCGGCCAGGTGGAGCGGGGTGAACCGGAAGCGCCTCTTCAGCGGACTCACTGGTCCGGTCCGATCCCGGCCCGCAGCTTCTCGGCCTGCCGCAGCTCGCTCTCCGCGCGTCGCTGGGCCGCCTCGGCACCCAGACGTGCGGCCTCTGCTTCGCCCCGTGCGGCCTCCGCCTCGATCCGCGCCGTCTCCGCCCGGCCCCGGGCAGCCTCTGCCTCGCCCCGCGCGGTCTCCGCCTCGGTCCGTGCCGCCTCCGTCTCACGGAGCGCCCGTTCCAGGACGTCGGTGACCGCGACGAAGCGGTCCGACGCCTCCTGGACGGCGCGGCTGCGCGCCTCGATGCCGAGCAGGGCCTCCCGCGACGCCTCCGCGGCCTCGCCGGTCCGGTCGGCCACCGTGCCGAGGTCGTCGAGCAGGCGGCCGTTGACGTCCGCCACGACCTCGATGCCGGTGGTGAATCCGCGCTGGGAGGCAGCCAGTACGGTCAGGGAGTCGTCGACCTGGCGGGCCGCGTCCGACAGCGCGCCGCGCACGCGGTCGCCGTTGTCGCCGACCGCCGTCTCCAGTCGGTCCGCCGCGCGGGAGAGGACGTCGCGCATGTCGTCGCCGGCCGTCCTCAGGTTGTCCAGTGCCTTGTCCAGGACGCCGGTCTGCCCGGTGACGGCGTCGGCCAGGTGGCGGCCCGCCTGCGTCAGCGGGTCGTCCAGGCCCTGGACGGCGGCCTGGATGGCCGTGCCGCTGTCCCGGACGGTCTCCTCGATCCGCAGCACCACCTGCTCGATGGGCCGTACGTAAGCCTCCGCCTGGGCGAGGCGCTGTTCCGCCTTGTCCGCGGCCTCGCCCACCAGCTCGGCGGCCCGGGTGAGCGCCTCCTGTGTGGTGATGGCCTTGGAGTGCATCCGCTTCAGCCGGCTGGCCGCCGAGTTGAGCTCCGCCGCGAAACGCTGCGGCGAGGCGAACCGGTGCTCGTTGAGCGAGAGCTGCGCACGCGTGAGGACGGGGACCAGGCGGGCCAGAGCCGCACGGGCACGCTCCCGCACCTCCTCCTCGCGACGTTCGGCGCGGGTGCGCCGGTAGCCGTGCACGGCCGTGAGGACGAACAGCATCACCAGGGCCAGGCAGCCGAACACGGCGACGTGGCCGAAGCGGTACGCCTCGCTCAGGTGCCCGTCGAACCCGGACTGCCACAGCTGCAGGAACGGCCGGCCGGCGGCCTTGGGATCGTCCCCGGTGAGCGCCCCGTAAGCACTCGACGCCTGCCACAGACCGAACCACGTGAAGAGCAGGGGCAGGAAGACCAGGGCTCCCAGAGCCCAGTCCAGCACGGAGTCGAACCGTTCGTCCCGGCCGGTGTCCGCCGGTTCGGCGACGCTCTCGGGCCGGGCGAAGTGGGCCATCAGGTCGAGGTCGACCCAGGCGTTCAGGGCGTCCGCGTCGGTGGAGTCGAGCGCGCGCGCCAGCGCGCGCAGTTCTTCGGCGCGCGGGGCGAGCGCGGGGTCCTGCGCGGCGTCCTCGAGGTGACGTGCGGTCACCCCTTTGTCGATGTGTGTCCCGGTGAACATTTCCCACCCTTGCCCGGTGATGCCGGGACTTCGTACAGATCCGAGCGTGACGGAGGACAGAGCGATGGCATGCCACGTACGCCCCTGCCGCGCAGACGAAGCGAAGAGGAATCTTCACTTCCTCTTCACCGATCGGGCAATGATAGGCGATGATCATGCGGTGTCTACGGCGTGGCGTGATGAAATTCTGCAGGTCAGTGAGGTAAAGGGGTATGCGTCGAGTGGCGTTGGTGGGTGGGGCCGACGCTGCCGGATCCGCGCACTGTTGCCGATCAGAGAATGAAGCATGCACGTTGGCGATGTCAACGTGCATGTGCGTTACTTCCTTCTAGATGTGTGTACTATCGCGGGTGCGTCTCACCGAGCGTGAACGGAGATACCGGACATCCGGCGGGACGACGCACACGGCAACGGGTGACCGACTCCTTGCCGACCCTCGGTAGTTCGGCATTGAAGTTTCTGCCGATCAGGGGGACTTCGTTGGGCCGCTGTGACCTGCCCGTACGGACGGATCACAGGCCGCCCGCGCCGGGTCGCCCGGTGGCCATGAGGGTGTTGAACACCAGGGGGATACATGACTCGTCAGTGCGGTCCGCGTGAACAGACGCCGTCCGTCGGACAGGCGTCCGCAGCGTCGGCAGGTGCACCGTGCCGGTGAACCTGCCAGCCCGCATCGGCCCCTACCGGCCGACCCGGCACCTCGGAACCGGCGGCATGGGCACGGTCTACTACGCGACCGACCCCGACGGCGGAACCCCCCTCGCCGTCAAGGTCCTGCACCAGGACTTCGCAGCCGACCCCGCACACCGGGCCCGCTTCCGGCGCGAGACCACCACGCTCCGCAAGGTCACGGGCCCTTACCTCGTCCCGCTGGTCGACGCCGACCCCGACGCCCCCCTGCCCTGGCTGGCGACCGCCTACGTCCACGGCAACACCCTGCACCAGCACGTCCGGGACACCGGAGCCATGAGCCCGGACAACCTGCTGACCTTCGCGGCGGCCGTCGCCCACGCCCTGGCCTGCATCCACGACGCCGGGGTCGCCCACCGCGACCTGAAGCCGACGAACGTGCTCCTCGCCGCCGACGGACCGCGCGTCGTGGACTTCGGCATCGCCCACCACCTGGACGCCACCGCGATCACCGCGACCTCGGTGACGACCGGCACTCCCGGCTGGATGGCGCCGGAGCAGCTCACCGACGGCACCACCCTCCCGGCCTGCGACATCTTCGCCTGGGGCCTGCTCGTCGCCTACGCCGCAGCCGCCTCCCACCCTTTTGGGGCCCCGACAGGGATCACGCACCGCATCGTCAGCGCCGCGCCCTCGCTCAGGGGCGTGCCCGACGCCCTGCTGTCCCTCGTGCGCGAAGCCTTGCACAAGGAGCCCGGACGGCGCCCGAGCGCGGCGGAGGTCGCAGAGCGGACGGCCGCCGTGTACGGTCCGACGGGCACCGCGGTCTTCCCGACCCTCGCCTACACGCGGTCCCTCGACCACGCCCCGGGGCGGGCCGGCGTCGACGCCGGCACCGGCACCGGTGTCACGATGCCCCTGGACCGCGCGCGATGGAACGTCCCCCTGCCCGCCGGGCATCCGGCCGAGGAGGCACCTGCCGGCGAAGAACCCGCGGGTGACGCTCCCGCTGCTCCGCCGGTGTCTCCGGAACCTTCGCCTTCGCCCCGTTCGGAGCCGTCCGGGGAGCCGACGCCACCGGTGACCGCGCGGGCCCTGCCACCGGTCCCGCCGGCTCCCCTCCACCCGCCGGTTCCCGCACCGCCCCCGACCCTCGGGGCGCTTCCTGTCGGACCCTCACCCGTCGATCGCCGTACGCGACGGCGGCTCCCCTACGTGCTGGCCGCCGCGGTCGTGAGTCTCGCCGTCGGGGGCATGGCGGTCGGCATGACCGCCGGCGACACCGAGACGGGAGCAGCCGGCCGGAACACCGTCACCGACATGACGGCCGAGCCGGAGCGGACGACGCCGAGCCCGGACGCGACCACCGCGACGCCCGCCGCGGACACGTCGCCGAGTGCGACGGAGACCACCGCCGAAGAGGAGCAGGAACCGGTGCCGGTGGACGTCTTCGGCGGCCTGCGCGTCACCGTTCCCGCCGATTCGGAGCTGGGGCTCCAGCCGAGCGGTGAGGACACGGACCCCGGATACGGCTGGTCCTCGGAACCGACCGTCGCGACCAGGGCCGACTTCTCCCTGCAGGACGATCCCAGCACCGGCGTACGCGTCCTCTACTCCCCGGCTCTGACCCTCGACCAGATCCGTGAGGGCCAGCTCGACTCCGGCCCCATGTGGTCCATCGGGAGCGAGGACGACTTCAGCCCCACCGGGGAGTCGGTGATCTCGGTGAAGGAGCGGTCACTGGCCGACATCGGCGGCAAGAAGGCCATGCACTGGACCATCGGCACCGACGTGCTCCCCGACTACGACGGATCCCGCAGGAACAGCCACCGCGTGTGGTGGCTGCCGTACAGCAAGTACCTCCTCTACACCTACGGCAAGCACGACAAGTCCACCGACGAGGCGGTGGACGAACTGATCAAGGGGATCGGCTTCGAGACGACGAAGATGCCGCGTGACTGCGCGGACGCCGTGGTGGCCCTGGACCAGGCCGCGAGGAACGGTGAGACGGCGGACGACCACGGCAGTCTCGCCAACTGCCGGGAGGCCGCGGTGAACGGGGCCGAGCAACTGGACCCGGGGACGGTGGACACCGAGAGCGAGGCCGCGTGCGTCGCCCTCACCGAGGCGCACAGCGGATACGGAGCCAACCTCTACTACGACCAGGCCGAGGCGTACAAGGAACTGCGCCCGTGGTGCGACATCCCCGGAGCCGTCGCCAACCCGCGCCTGCCGGCCTACTGAGGGTTCTCGGCTGCCTTCGCCCCGTTCATCGGCGGATTCCTGGCTCATGGCCTCCGGGCATGGTCGATGCCCACACAGTGCTGGTGGTTGGGGGGGAAGGGCTGCCAGAACGACGACTGGTGAGAGCGCCCCCTGTGGAGTGGGGCGTTTCTGTGGGCCCGGTGGCCGCGGTAACCACCGGTTCGTGGCCTCGGACGCTATACCGTGTGGTCGGAAAACTGAGTCCGTTGGGGGGACGCGTGTCATTCCAGACGCCCATCACGATCACCAGCGCGCTGGAGAAGATCCATCGCCGCGACTACGTGCTGCCGGCGATCCAGCGCGAGTTCGTCTGGTCGCGTGACAAGATCACCCTGCTGTTCGACAGTCTGATGCGCGGATACCCCATCGGATCGTTCCTCATGTGGCAGGTCGACGAGGACAACGCGGGCCGCTTCACCTTCTACGACTTCATGCGTGACTACCACGAGCGCGACAACGCGCACTGCGCGCCGACCGGTCCGCTCGGTAACCGGGCCGTCACCGCGATTCTGGACGGTCAGCAGCGACTGACGGCCCTGAACATCGGCCTCTGCGGCTCGTTCACCGCCAAACTCCCGCGTATGTGGGCGAACAATCCGCTCGCCTATCCGAAGAAGCAGCTGTACCTGGACCTCCTGCACCGCGGGCAGGACGACGACCTGGGGGTGGAGTACGACTTCCGGTTCCTCGCCCCGGAGGAGGCCGAGGCTGACAAGGGCAGTGGTGGCGCCCACTGGTACCGCGTCCAGGACATCCGGGACGTGCGCACGGCCGGAGACCTCATCCGCGCACTCCGGCACCACGGTGTCGCGGACAACGACACCGCCGGCGACGTGCTGACCCGTCTCCACGAGGTCGTCCACGTGATCCCGACGGTGAACTTCTTTCTCGAGGAAGCACAGGAGCTGGACAAGGTCCTCAACATCTTCATCCGGGTCAACTCCGGAGGCACCGTCCTCTCCTACTCCGACCTCCTCCTCTCCGTAGCAACCGCCCAGTGGGTGGAACGCGACGCGCGCGAGAGCATTCACCGGCTCGTCGACGAACTCAACGGCGTCGGACAGGGTTTCGCCTTCAGCAAGGACCTGATCCTCAAGACAGGACTCGTCCTGTTGGGCAAGGGCGACATCCGGTTCAAGGTGGACAACTTCGACCGCGCCACCATGGCCGACCTGGAGAAGCACTGGGCCGACATCGAGAGGTCCTTGCGCCTTGCTGTGGCGTTGCTCGCGGACTTCGGGTTCTCCCGCGTCACCCTCACGGCCAACAGCGTGGTCATCCCCCTGGCCTACTACCTCCACCGCCGAGGTCTGGAGGATGGCTACCGGACCTCGGACGCTTTCCGGGACGACCGTGCGACGATCCGCCGGTGGCTCCAGCGCTCGCTCATGAAGTCCGGCGTGTGGGGCAGTGGCCTGGACCGGCTGCTCACCGGCCTGCGCGCGACTCTCGAGAAGGAGGGCGGACAAGGCTGGCCGACCGAGGCCGTCGAACGCGAGATGGCGAGGCAGGGCAAGTCGCTCCGCTTTGAACCCACCGAGATCGAGGACCTCCTGGATCTCAAGTACGGCTCAAAGCGGCTCTTTCCGATGCTCGCGATGCTGTATCCGGGCGTCGACACCCGCGATCACTTCCACGAGGACCACATCTTCCCGCGCAGCGTCCTGCGGTCGCGGGTCAAACTACGCAAGGCCGGCCTTCCCGAGGACAAGCTCCCCCTCGTCGAGGACCGCGCGGACAGGGCGGCGAACCTGCAACTGCTCAGAGGGCCCGAGAACATTGCGAAGCAGGCACATCTGCCGGCCGCCTGGATCCGCGAACACTTCCGGTCGACCGCGGAGCGGGAGAGCTGGTTGAGGGAGTACGACGCCACCGGCCTTCCCGAGGACGTGACGGGGTTTCTCGAGTTCTACGAGGCGCGCCGGGCACGCATGCGCCACCGCCTCGTGAACCTCCTGGGGGTCGCCGTCGGCCCGGAGCAGGTAGCCGGCACGCCGGACGCTTCGCAGACCGCGCCGGACGACGGCCCCGACCCGGGAAACGAAGGCCTGTAGGCCGTCGTGCACCGGGGCTCACGGGACGCCCCGGCGCACGACGGCATCAACTGCCGGACCGCACCGCGCCCGGCCGAGGGGGCCACACCACGCTGACCGGCGAACACAGCCGACAGCCGATCGGCGGCGCACTCACCCTCCGCCGCGGGAACCGGTCCTCCGGCCGGGGCGTCGCCTCGACGCCCACCCCCTGTCCTGAGAAGAAAGCAGGCTGCCTTGGCCGACGAGAAGGACCGACGAAGGAAGTTCCGGAGACTCGAATCCCGGCTGAGGGGAATGATGCTCGGCCTTGCGCTCGGGGAAACGGTGGGAACGGCCCGGGGCGAGCCGCCGACCAGCGGTCCGTTGCGGGCCGGCGTCGGCACACAACTCGCCTGTTTCACCGCCGAGGGCATCATCCGCGCGATGGTGCGCATGGAGCACAAAGGGATCTGCCACCCGCCGTCGGTGGTCCTGCACGCCTACTGCCGATGGGCGGCACTGCAGGGCATCGAAGTGGAGAGGATGCGGCGCCGCTGGGCTTCCAAGGCCGGAACGGAGTGGCCGAACGGCTGGCTCGCGGGTGTGCCCGTGCTGGCCGAGCGACGGGGCAGCGCACCGGCGACCGTGGCCGCCCTGTCCCGGATCGACGAACACCCCGAAGGGACGGCCACTCGAAGCCGAGGCTGTCACGCACTGACACGGGCCCTCCCGATCTCGGCGATCGGGAAGGGAGGAGCCGCACTGGCCGGCGAGACCGCCGCTCTCACGCACGGTGACGCAGCAGCGCGGTCCGCCACCGTCCGGGCGACCTCGCTGCTCCACCACTGCCTGACCGACTCCCCCGGGGAGGCCCACGGCCCCGCCGCCACCGACCATTCGGTACGGGAGGCCCTGCGAACGGGCGTTGCCGCGCTCCCGCCTCCGGACCGCAGCGACACCGGCGACGAGTGCGACCACCTCATGACGGTGTTCCGGCACGCCGTCGAGCAGCCTGCGGACGCGGGCCTGCTCGCCCGGCTGGCACCGGACGCCACCGCCCCTTCGGCGTTGCACGGCGGTCTCTACGCCGCGGCGTCCTTCCCCGGCCGAGCCGATTTCGGGACCGCGTTGAAGTTCGCCGCGGGCGCACCGGACGGCGACTCCGTCGCCTGTGTGGCGGGCGCGCTGCTCGGTGCCGTACACGGGATCGAGGCACTGCCCGCGGACCTGGTGAGCCGTCACGAATTGGCATGGGTGCTCGACACCTTGGCGCGCGACCTGTTGACCCAGATCCTCGACTCGCCCAGCGGCAGCGAGTACGTCGAAGGCTGGGACCCGCACTGGTGGAGCCGTTATCCCGGTTGGTGACTTCCGCTGGTCGTGGACGACGCGGTCTGCCGGACCGAGGAGGAGAAGCCCGCTGGGCCGACCCGTGCCCTGTCCGCCGCTTCCGTGCCCGAGGAGGTGGGGCGGCGGACAGGACGGTCACAGACCCATGACGACCACACGGTCCCCGCACAGCTTGCGCAGGTCGTTCTCGTCGGAGGTGAAGACGGTGACCGGCCCCGGCTGTCGCAGGGCGACGGCGGCCAGGGCCGCGTCGGTGGCGTACGTGTGGCCGTGGAGGCCGGCTTCCTTGAGCAGACCGATCGCGTCCTCGGCGATGTCCTCGCTCACCGGCTCGACGTGGATCCGGGAGAGGGCCCAGTGCCAGGCCGGGAGACAGGTCCGTAGGTCGTACGCCTCGATCAACGCCATCGAAGTGGTCATGACGCGGATGCCGAGCCGGTGGGCGCCTTGATCCGGACACCCGTCCGGCGCTCGCCCCGCACCCAGCGGGACAGGCCTACACAGTCCAGAAGGTATACCGGGTCCCCCGTCACGTTGCCGCCTCCCGCTGCTGCCCTTCCTGTGTGCCCTCGACCGGCTCACCGGCGGACACCCGCTGCGCGCGGGCCGGCTCGGCATGCCTGCGCTCGATCTCCCGGCGCTCCGCCTCCGCCTCCGCCAGCTCGGCCTCGGTGGCCCCGCCGTACTCCTCTTCCCACCAGGCGACGGCTTCGCCGAGCCGGTCCTGCTCCCGCCGACGCTCTATGGCCTGCGTGACGTAGCGGCTGAACCCGCCGGGGCCCACCTCCGCCCGGATGGCCTCGGCGAGCTCCTCGGGAAGCGTGACGGTGCACTTCTTGGTTGCCATACCATCGACCATGCCGTTCTCGGCGCTGATGGGAGACCCGAGCGACGGCGGCCCCACCCCATCGAGCGGGTGAGTGAACATGACGGCGTTCAGCACGCGCATTCGGCCCAGACGGTCTTGCCGCCCGGCGGATACGGCTTCGTACCCCAGCGGTCGGCCAGGGCGGTGACGATGAGCAGGCCCCGGCCCGACTCGTCGTCCGGCGGCATGGCGACGTCCGCCACAGGGGAGGGGAACCGGTCCCCGCGGGCGTCGGTGACCGCGATGCGCAGGACGCCGGCGGCCGGGTCGTGGGTGAGGGTGAGACGGAAGTCGCGGCCCTGGACGCGGCCGTGCAGCGCCGCGTTGGCGGCCAGCTCCGCGACGATCTGCTCCACGCGGTCGGTGACGCCGGGTGACACCTGCCAGGTCCGCAGTTGCTCGTAGGTGAGCAGACGGGCGAGGCGGGCACCGCGCCGGGTGGAAGAGAACTGCTGCGTGAACGTCCGCGCGGCGGCGGGGAGCTGGGGGGTGGTTGTGCTCATGGAGCCACCGTGCCGGGCGCGCGGGGGCGCGTTCCAGAGAAGCGCCCCGTACGCAGCGTCACCGTACGGACGTGCACTGTGGAAGACGCGTGGGGCGGATGGCCCCGCTGGCTCCGGATCGGAGGTGAAGTGGCCGGCGCGGACCCTGGCACGCATCAACGCCCGGTGCGCAACAGGCTCGAGAGAGGATCAGCTCTCGGCTCCCTCCTGGTGGGCGGCGAAAGCGCGTGCCTGTTCCACCTTCCGCAGCCGGCCGAGCTCGATGGGCCGCAAGTCGTGCGGGCGGCCGAGGCCGCGCAGGATGTCGGCGAAGTAGGGGACGGGGGTGCGATTGGCGGAGATCAGGAGCGACGACAGCATCACACCGTGTGGTCCCGAGGGACGGTCCACAGCGACCAGCACCGCGGTGCGCTCCCCCTCGGGCACGCGCCCCGCCGGGAGATGAGCCTCTCGCGCAAGGGTTTCCCAGCTGACGCAGACCTGACGGCGTGCCGCTGCGATGAGCGCGTGTCGCAGGGCATGGGCCGCAGAGCCGCGGGTGGTGCCCAGTCTGAGCCAGACACCGTCGTCACTCGAAGCGGCTGCCGGCTTGGGCGCTGCCCCTATCGGACGCGATCTGAAGTGGGCGTATGTCCGATCGCGCTCGACCCGCCATGCAGCCTCCGTCGTGGGCACCGCGGCAGTGGGTCTCCAGCCGATCGAGGTCAGGACGCGGTCGAATTCACGGGGCGGGCCGGGCGCGCCTTTCTGCTTGACCAGGCAGGACAGGACGGGACGGCCGGGACCGTAGGGTCTGTCCACGGCGGCGAGGAGCCGTACTCGATCATCGGCCGATACAGCCGATGCCGGAACGTCGGCCTTCCTGAGCAGTGTCACCCACCTGATCAGCCCTCGTTGGCGGGCGACCCCTTCAAGTTGCTTCTTGAGGCAGGCGACCAACTCCTCATCGCTCGGTCGTCCTGCGGTCGTCGACGATGCCGTCGCGACGGGCAGCGTGCTGGGCCGAGCGGTCGTGTACGCGGTCCGCTGCTCGCGGACCCAGATGTCGGCGACCCTGGCCGCGGAGAGACCGGCTTTCCAGCCCAGACCGGCCAGCACCTCGGTGAAGAAGGGGGGCGGCCCGGATGCATCACCGGTGAGTACGACCAGGGAGGAGAGGACCGGCTTGCCGTCGGCGCGAGGGTGGTCCATCTCGATGAGCAGACGGACGCGGTCCGCCGGGGTGATGTCACTCGGCGCGACGTCCGTTGTGCCGACGAGCGTCTCCCAGTCGATGAGGCCGTGGGACAGCGCGACTGCTCCCAGTTCCTCGCGGAAGCGTTCGACCAGCGCGGCCCGCACGTGGATGCCCGTCACGGAGGCGGAAGGCGCGGGAGGTTCCGGAGTGGGCCGCAGGTCCGGCCAGCGAGGATCGCTCCCAGCGGGGAGCGGTGTGAAGCCGACGGCTTCGATGAGCCAGCTCGGTTCGGCGGTGTCGGAGGCGGTCAGGGGGATGAGCTGCGCGGTGCTCTCGATGACGTTGAGCCGGTACGGGGAAGGGGGAACGGCGTGGAGGGGCAGCGCGATCCGCATACGGTTCATCGCCGACCCCGACGGCTGGACGTCCGCGTGGTAGAGACGACGTCCTGTGATGTTCTGCTCCTCGGCGGGACTCGCCGCGGTGAAGGCGAGCCGACCGGGGACGATGGGGAAGGCGAGCCGGGCCGCCGTGTCCGTGCCCGCATCCGCTGTGGTGTCCGTGGGCGGTTCACGTGTCACGTGGGGTGTGATGATCCCGTCGTCCGTCAGGTGGCACTCGTCCAGCGTGGTCAGTTCGACCGTGTGGTCAGGGTGCTGGGTACCGACGTAGACCTTGCGCCTCCCGCCTTCGGTACGGCAGGTGAAGCGGAGGGCGCGTCCCTCGGCCTGCACCGCGTTGTGTGCAAGCCCGCTGTTCGGCCCGTAGACCCAGTGCACGCGCACGTTCCCGTCGGCGAGCTGGGTGCGTATCGCCTCCCATTCGTTGAGGGACATACGGTCCATCTGCACCCGGACGAGCCGTGTACCGGAACCGAAGCGGACCTCCACGGCTCCGCCCGGTCCCGGGCCGAGGTCCGGGTACGACACGTTGACCTTCTGGTGCCCCTGCCGGTGCAGCCAGTGCCGGAGTGCCTGACCGATGTAGAGGTGGTCGGCGCTGTCCTCGCCGGTCCGGGTACGGCGGCAGTGAACGGGTGGCCGGTGAGCGAAGTGGCACTTCTTGTGGAGGTACCGCTTTGCCGTCAGCTTCTTGCCGCAGCCGCCTAGCAGGATGCCGCAGTAGAAGTCATCACGGCTCCGGCCCAGCATGAACCCGTCGAAGTCGTCGTGGTCGAACGGCAGGAACACCGGCTGGTCCGATCCCGGCCGCCCGGTGACCGCTGTCTGGACCTTGCGCGTGTCGTCCTCGTATGAAGGCATCGGGTCTCCGGGCAGCGGTCAGCGGACTGTGCGGGGTTCATTCTCTGTGAGATGCCCAGCGGGTGAGGTGAAAGGGTCAGGAAGAGCGCCAGCGGTTGCGGCCGTCGGAGCCGGGGCCGCAGACCATGGGGGTCCCGGCCTTGGTCACGCCGGTGGCGCCGGCCGGGGAGCAGTAGGAACCGGGATGCACGGTGCCGACGTTGCTGCTGCCGCCGCCGGACGACGAGGAGTCGCCGCCGGTGGTGTCGTTGTCGCTGCCGTCGTCGTGGTCGGGGTCGTTGGCAGGGATCTTGTAGGTCGAGTCCTTCTTCGACGGGCATTCCTGGACGAGATCGAGGTCGGTCCACTGACCCAGGTCGAGGTGGACCGTGGTGGTGGAGGTGACTTCGCCGTTCGCGTCGGGGCGCTGGAAGCACACCCGCCACTCGTCGCCTTCCTCGGCGGCCTCCTCGGCCGTGGGGGCGTCGATGTCGAGGTAGACGTCGTCGAGCGTGATGCTGTCGAGGTCGATGCCGGCCCGGTCCAGTGCCTCGACCGCCGTGTTGTAGGTGTCGCCGACGACATCCGGCATCGTCGGCCACGGGAGCGGCCAGCCGTCCTTCGCGGGGCAGGGCTCGCCGTCCTTCACGGCGGCGAAGGCGACGGACTTCGCGGCGGTGTCGGCCTGCTGGAAACACACCGTCCACGCCGACCGCACGACGATCGTGCGGTCCTCCGGGGACGCGTCATGACGCTCGGGTGTGAAGCCGGCCGCACGCGCGCCCTTCTCCGCCTCGTCGAGGGCCTTGCCCGTGTAGTCGGTGAGCTCGGGGGCCTTCGCGGTGGTGGCGGACGGAGTGGCCTTGATGCCCTTGTCGTCCGTGTCCTGTGCACTGACTTCAGACTTGTCGGGCTCGCTGTCGTCGAGCTGCCCGCTCATGCCCGCGCTGATCAGCATCAGGAAGAAGGCACCGAACGTGGCACCGAGTCTGGCGTACCAGCGCCATGCGGGCAGGACCCACACGGCGACCATGGCGGCGATCATCACGAGGAAGCCGAGCCCGAGGCTCACCGCGCTGAGCACGGCCACGAGGGCCAGGAGACCGAGCAGGGCGGGGGTGGTCCTCCACCAGGGGCGGGGCGGAGTGGTGTTGTACGGGTTCACGGGCGCTCTCTTGCTTCTCCGGTGTTCGGCGTTCGGTGTGGACCGGGTCGACCCCGGACTCGTGTCGGGGGCAACACGTCCAACAGCCCTGGTCGTGATGTCGTTACGCGAGTGGTTGACTGACGTGAACCCCGGAGGCCGCGGTGCGAGCGCGTCCGGAGTGACAGCGGCTGTCAGTTGGCCAGTGCCATGCGTTCGACGTAGGCGACCTTCACGGACGCGATGTCGGAGAGCTCGTGCTGGTCATTGAGCGTGCCGTACGAGGTGAACTCGCTCTTGTCGGCGTCGGTCTCGCCGGCGGCCAGGTGTTCCGCGCCGATGTAGGTCTGGCCGACGTAGTCGCCGTCCTCGTCGAAGGCGTTGACGAGGACCGGAGTAGTTGGCGAGTTCGTCGCCCTCGTTCGTGATCTTGTACACGAACTC
The DNA here is from genome assembly GCF_044390325.1 of Streptomyces sp. NPDC018964. NCBI lineage: Bacteria > Bacillati > Actinomycetota > Actinomycetes > Kitasatosporales > Streptomycetaceae > Streptomyces > Streptomyces sp. NPDC018964. Next base: position 432,133 of record NZ_JBIRYZ010000003.1, on the reverse strand, counting down.
GTAGGTCGACTCCGGCTCACTGTCGTCGTCCGTGGCGCAGTCGTTGAACGAGTAGAGGTCCGTGTCGTCGCAGTACTCGTCGCCGCTGTCGTCGTACGAGTCGCTGTCGTCGACGACGAGCTTGCCGCCCGAGACCTCGACATGGTCCATGGGGTCCCCGTCACCGGACAGCGCCCAGTACGCGACGTCGCCGCCTATGAGGAGTACGGCGACCGCGGCGGCGATGACGCGGGTTCGGTTGTCCGGCCGTCGTGCGCCGGGAGTGGGCGGGACCGGCGTCGGGGGAGCGGTGGGCGGCCCGGCGGGCGTCGGGGGAGCGGGTGCTGCTTCCGGTCTTTCGGACGTGCTGTCGGGCATGCGGTGGTGACTCCTCGTCCGGACGGTGCGTGCCCACTCCGTGAGCGGCGCGTGTGTATGGGCTCAGCTCTGGGGCGGAGCCGGCGCGTTCACGAGAGCAGGGTCAGCCCCGGCCTGGGTGTTGCGCGTCCACGCCGGGACGGCAATGTGCGCATGAAGAGTATGGGTGACATGTGTTAGCGATGTCAACGCGCTTCGTTGCTCGCAAGGATGACCTCGCACGCTGCGTTAGCGTATGGACGCGTTCTGTGCACTGTGCAAATTCCCGTGGATCACTGCGGGTGCCTTCGCGTCCTCGATCATGGGGGACCTGGCGCGTGCGTACGTATCTGAGGTGGCCTCACATGACGTCCGACCACGTGGAGGCCGTGGACCCGGCGGAACCGGTGGTGCCAGGCGGGGAGTGTGAGCGGGAGCCGGACCCGTCGGACAGCCTGTGGGCTGATGTGTCCCGGGTCTGGTGGAGCGCCCTCGGCTTGGCCTCGGGGCCGTGCGAACCTCGCCCGTCCACCAGGCGACCGGAAGGCGGACTCGCCGGTGAGTGGGCGCATCATGTGAAGTGGGTCAGCCGACGCCAGTCAGCCTGTGGTCCAGTCTGTGGTCAGTACCTGCGTCAGGGTGACGAGCTCGTCGTGGCCCAGTGGGGTCCGGTGAGAGAGGCTGTTGCGGGCCGTGTGCAAGGCACGCAGGCGGTGACGTTGCGAGGTGGTCAGGGCGAGCATATAGGCGGCGTGAGAAAGGCCGCCGAGCTCGAGTTCTTCGAGATCGGGCACGGCGGTGTCTTCGACGTTCTTCCAGTGTTGGGAGCGGGCCTTCTCGCAGAATTCCCGGAGGGTGAAGCGCTGCCTGCGCAGCATCCCGGGTACGAGGTGGATCAGGGCGGTGCGGGCTTCCTCGATGAGGGGAAGGAGGACGCGGTTCTGGGCGTGGCAGACGAGGACGCGCAGTTCCTGGGAGTTGGCGTCCAAGAGGGAGTGCCCGTGGGTGGGGTGGATGCGTCCCTCCCAACTGTCGACGACACCGCGAGCCCAGGCACCGTGGATCTCGGCGTCGGGGGTTGAGGCGTGGGCGGTGGACAGGCGTCTGGGCAGCATGGGCTCAGTGGAGTCGGCTGCGTGTCCGGGAAGGAGCTGACCAAGCGCGCGGTGGAGTGTGCCGAGGTCGCCGCCGTCCCAGGCCTGGCGGAGGGCGAGGGCACGGTCGATGTCGGGGCCGCAGACTTCGGCGACGATGGCGTCGGTGACGCGGCGGAGGAGCGTACTGGCGGCGTCAGTGGCCCCTGAGCGGGAATGCCAGGCCATGAGGACCTCGGTGTCGAGACGGGTCCAGACTCTCCACCACCAGTGGACGGCGGCGCGGCCCTGGCTGCCGAGAATGGCCCGGGGCAGGTCGTCGGCACGGGCGGTGAGGAGGAAGCGCGGCCGCGCATGGTCAGGCAGACCAGCTTCGTGGAAGGTGGCTTGGGCGATGCGGAGCAGCCGGGCGGCTTCATCGGGGGAGCTCTCATCCCAGCAGCGTATGACGACCAGGTGGGGCGATTGGCCGACGGAGGCTTGTTCGGCGAGGGCCTCTACGGGGTCACCCGTGACGCCGAGTTCCTTGGCGAGGCGTTCTTCCAGCGTCGCGGTCAGCACCGGGGCGGCCGGAGCGACACTGGTTCGGATGGTGTCGCTGGGCGCGGCGAGCTGGCTCAGGAGGCTGCTGTAGGGGTCGTCGGACAGGTCTGTGTCCTGCCCGTGGTCCGTGTCCGCCCAGAGTCCGTGCGACTCGATGATCGGTGCGCGCTGCGTGGGCAAGGACGCCGGGCCGGCACAGCGGTCGGCGAGGGAGACGACGCCGGGGACGGGGACCACCGCATCGAGGCGGTGGAGGAGCTCGCGCACGAAGAAGTCGGCGCGGCCGGACTCCACGACGGGGTCGGGAAAGTACCAGATGCAACTGCGGCCGGCCCGCAGGTCCGCCTCGAGCACGTCGAGGTGTCGACGGGGGCCCGGGAGCCGGGCGAGATCCTCGTCCATGACGGGCCGGCCGGTTCCGACGGTGACCGGCCCGGACGCGGAGGACCCCGGTGCCGCGGGGTCTGCGGCACCGGAGCCGACGGCGTTCACTGCGCGGGCCCGATCGTCTTCAGCGCCCGGAAGGTGACCGGGTCGAGACGGACGCCTTCAGGTTTGTTGGGGTCGAGGACCGCCAGGCCGTCGAGGCGCTTCAGAAGGTGCTCGGCGGCCTCGATGGGGTCGTCGTCGCTCTTGTCGAAGAACGCGGCGGCGATGTCGCCCGGAGTCATGGCCGCCTTGCCGTTCGCGTACTCCTCGTCGCTGTAGAACTGGGCCCAAGTCGTGAGGCGGGAGACGTCGGCTGGTGTGAAACCGGCCGCCTTCAGGTGGGCTGTCGCGGCATCGGGGGTTCCCCAAAGCTCGCGCAGGCTCTGGAGGACCTCCTTCTGCCGCATGCCGGAGCGGACGTTGTGCATGGCGGTCTCGACCAGACCGGGCCATCCCCCGGTGGATTCGATGAGGCTACGTCGTTCCTGCGGGGAACCGAACGGCGACTCCGGCCAGGCGCGCACACTGTCGACGGTCCACCGCTGTGGCAGGACGAGGCCGGCTTTTGTCTTCTCCGCTTCCACCGTGGCGTCCGGCGAGCAGAGGACCACGGCGTACCGGCGGGGCGCACCAGGAGTCGCGTCGGTGTCGTGTGCCGTACCACCGGTGTGCTTGACGAGTCGCTCGGCGGCCTCCCTGACCTGGTCGGCGTTCCGACCGCGCAGGTCCACGAAGAGGATCCGGGAGCCCTTACGGCGTGAGTTGGCGGTGATCGCGTCGGTGAGGCTGTCGCCGGGGCCGACGCTGATGACGTCGAGGCCGTACCCGCCGCCGTACAAGCGCAGTCCGCGTTCGACGTGGTCGTCGCCGAGTGCCCGGGTGCAGGGCACGAGTGTGGTGCGGGTGGGATGACCGAACATGTCGCCGAACTGGCCCTCGGTGAGCGGGCTCATCCGCTGGACGCCGCCGGAGGTGCCGATGGACCGACGGGCGGCACGCGGGTTGTAGTCGTAGGGCAGGTCGAACTCGGTGTCGTTCAGTTCGCTCTGGAGCTCGTTCCGGGTGCCCAGCATGTTGACGACGTTGGGGCTGCGCATCGCGTAGGCGCGTTCCTCGCCGGGAACCCGGATGAGCAGGCCCAGGCCGACCATCTCGTCCAGGAAGATGGTCAGCTGACGTTCGCTGTTGAGAGGGAAGCCCTCTTCCCAGATCTCGTGGGCGGCCTCCAGCAACTCGCTGGGCCGGGACGCGTGCGTGTAGCCGTGCTCGAGGCTGTGCAGGGCGACCAGGAGGGTGAGCACGCGGTAGCGGTCCTCCAGGTTGATGGTGTAGCGCAGGCGTTCCGCGATGAGCTCGCGGACCCGCTCCAGGTTCGCGACCGCTTGGACGTCGTCCCAGGTGATAGGGGCGTGACGGCCGTCGGCGGGCATGGCGCGCTGCTGCATGTAGGCGACGAGGTGGTCGCAGAAGATCTGCACCAGGTTGGCCTGGTAATTGGTGACGCCGAGGATGTGCCAGACCAGGTCGGGAGTCTCGAAAGTGAGACCGACGGCGGCCAGGGGTTCCTCGACGAGCCCGACGGCGGCCTGCGGCTTGAGCGGACCGACGAGGATGCCCGGCCCGCCGTGTGCGGTGACCACGTTGGTGAGGTGGTTGAAACGCTGGACCTGGTGCAGACCGGCGAAGACGACCTTGAACGACCGGCTGGTGGTCTCCATCAGACGCTGGAGTCGCTTGACGGTACGGAAGGTCGACTGGCCGCCACCGGTGTAGACGGCTTGGGAGTCGGCGGTGAGGAAGGCGTCGGCCTCGTCCGCGAGCAGGAGGACACGGCGGCCGGGTTCGGCCTCGGTCCACTGCTGGACCGCGTCGGCGATCACGTCGACGTCGGCGGCACGGTCGGAGACGTTCGCTCCGATGACGTCGCGGCGCTTCAGCTCGGCCAGCAGGACCCGCCAGATGCCCTCAGGGGGTTCGGCGTGTCCGATGTCGGCCTTGAGGAGGTCCATGTAGACGGCGATGTGACGCTTCGGGTCGGCTTTCTGGAACACCTCGACGGCTTGCCGCAGAAGGGACGACTTGCCGAGTTGGCGACCGCCGAAGAGGAAGATGGACCCGTCCGGGCTGAGGATCTCCTGCATCTCCTCGGCGCGGCCCTTGAAAACCTCCGGTGGAACGAGCCCCGCGACGTGCGGGGTGTAGGGCGTGTAGCCGGTCCAGGGCAGGGTGACGCGCTGCGTCACCCGGAACGAGCGCGGGGCGCGGGCGGCGACCCAGCCGACGACGGCCGGGTCGACGACCAGGGCTTGCTGGCCGCGGCTGCGGGAGGCGAGAGCGAGCTGGCGGCGTCCTTCCGTGCCGAGGGGCTGCAGGTAGAGGATCAGATTGGCGCCGATGGCCGATTCGGGGAGGTGACGCAGCGGGCCCTCGCCGCGCAGTTCGTCGGCGATGACGACGACCTTGTACATGCGGCGTGCCTGGGAACCGAGGGCTGCGACATAACCGGGGGTGCTCTCGGTGATGTCGGCGCGCACGCTGAGCCGGGTGACGCCGTACCGGGCCTCCTCGACGTTGGCCTCGATCACGGTCAGACCGAGCAGGCGCAGGACGCTCTTGACCAGACCGCGGATCTTCCGCTGGTCCCGCTCGCCGATCAGTTCCTCCCAGGCGCCGAGCCCGGAGAGCGCGTTCTGCACCAGCGGTTCGTCCTCCGCGTAGTGCTGGGCCCACCAGCGGGCCCCGACGCCGCGACGGGTGGACTGGGGAGCCTCCGGATGGGCGACGCCCTCCAGGAAGCGGACCAGCTCCTCCCCGGCCGGCTCGGCGGGGGCGGGCAGGGCCTGACCGCGGCGGGCGAACGACAGGAGCTCTTCGGCGGCCACCGTCTTGCCGCGTTCCAGCAGCCGGTGGATGCGCCCGTACTCGGCCTCGGGCAGGTGAGCCGCGTCGAGCTGGTGGTAGAGCTTCTCGGTCTGCTGCTGCTCCAGGTCACGCAGGTCGTGACCGATGGCGGCGACGGCCCGGAAGCGCTCCCCGAAGCGGTCGCCGTGGCCGTCGCCCTCCAGGTCGAGGAGCCGGGCGGTGAAGTCGTGCTCCTCCTCGGGCTTCAGCAGGTTCTGCACCCGGATCTGGGCGAGGAGCAGCTGGACGCTTCGGTGTTCGTCAGCGCATTTACGACCCCAGGTGACGGCCGCGTCGGCGATACGCTGCCGCCACTCGGCGAGCTCCGCGGTCGACACGGTGGCGCCGACGACCTGTCCGTGCTCGAGCCGCTCGAGCAGGCGGTCGGCGAGGTGGAGGTCGCCCGTGTCCCGGTGGCATTGCAGTGCGGCGGCGGGGGCGGCCGGGCCGAGCAGACCCAGCAGCGCCCCGAGCGCGTCCGGGTGCTCGAGGTTGGGTTCGTCCTGGTCCTCGTGGATGTGCCAGTGCAGCTCGGGCAGGTGCAGCAGGCCTTCGGCGGGCGGCCGGAACCCCGTGTCGCGCGGCTCGGGGGCGTAGGAGCCGTCGAGCCAGCGCAACAGAAGCGCGAGGAGGGCGCCGCCCACACCGGGCATCGGTTCGGCCTGACGTGCGTCAGCGATCGCTCGCATCAGGTCCCGGCCGATGTCACGACCGCCGGACGGACGGGGGGACGAGGCGATGCGCAGCGCCGTCGTCAGCAGGTCCCGCACGGTCTTGATGTGGGTGCGGAGCTGTTCACGGGCTGCGGAGTGGATGTCGTTCTTGGACTGCTTGGGCGTTCGTTTGGCCCGGTCGGTGGTGTCGATGATCCGGTCGGCGGCGTCGGAGCGCTTGTAGTGCTCCCCCATCTCCTTGGTGAGTTCCTCCGCCTCGATCCGCCCCTCGGCCCAGCCCTGGATCAGCTTCAGGGTCTGTCCGAGCCGGCCGTCGGGCGCGGCGAGGGTCTGCAGGACGATCGTGCCGCGCTGGAGCTTGATGGTGCGCAGCGGCAGGTCCAGCGCGAGCTGCCGTGCCCGGTCGCCGATCTCCTCGCGCCGGTCGGTGACCGGGGCCGCCGTCGGCTTGCCCAGGTCGCCCGGCTGTATCTCCGTGGACTGCCGTACCGCGTGCACCAACTGCTCCACCACCGGTGCCCACGGCTCGGGGACACCCGGCATCGACGTGAAGGCGGTGAGGACGCCGCTCGCCCAGCGCGCCGACAGGCCGCTGCGGATGGCCGCGGTCAGCAGGACCAGGTAAGCGTCACGGTCGTCGTCCCAAGGGTGCCCCTCGTCCAACGCCTCGAGGAGTTCCTCGGCCCGCGCCTGGAGGTCGGAGGCTTCGGCCGGGGACGTGTGGAAGGCGGCGTCCGCGAACGCGAGCGCGAGGGTGCGGTGGGCGGGAGCGCCGGCAGCGCGGGACAGCCAGTAGGACTCGGCCAGCCGACCCTCGGTGACGAGGACCTCCACCGGGGCGGGAGCGCCCGCCCAGACGTCCGACGCGACGGGGACGGTGGGGGCGGAAGGCTCGTCCGTCGCCGTCCCCCGGGTATCGGCGGAGCGTCGCGGAACCGGCACGGCGGCCGGGGTGCGAGCTGCTGGCGGCGCCTTCTCCGCCGGAGCGCCGGTGGACGGCTCGGCAGGCTGCGCGGCCTCGGGCCGCGACGCCTCCCGGGCCGGTGCGGATTCGCCGGTCCCAGCCGTCGTGACGGTGCCGCCGCCGGACACGGATTCCTCGGAGCGGGCCACTTCCCGTTCCTGGCGCCCACCCGGTGTCTCTTCCGGCTCCGTTCGCGGGACGGGACCGGACGCCTCTTGGCGGTCAAGTCCGGTCTCCTTCGCCGTGACGGACGGCGACTCGGCGCCGTCCTCGCGAGCGGCCTTGGCCCGGGGCGTTTCAGGGGCCCCTTCGACAAAGACGCCGACCGATCGTGGTTCCGGGTCGGGCTCCGGCTCGCTCCGGGTCCCCGTCTCCGTCCCCTCGCTGGGGTCACTGGCTTTCACGCGGGCGGACCGTACGGCCCCGGTGGCCGATGTGTCTCCGCGGAGATCCCGGAGACGCTGCTCGAACTGGGTGATCTGGCCACGGAGGTTCTCTCGCACCAGATCGTTCGTGACCATGTCGAACATGGTCCGGACCTCGTCCAGCGCCTGCTCGGTCTCCCTGATCCTCTGGTCGGCCTCTTGCTGACGGAGCTGCTCCTCCCGCAGCCGCTCGACGAGCGCCTGAGCTGCGGACCAGCCCTGGTCGTCGCCCCAGCCCCCTTCCGCGCCAGCGGCCGCGAAGGCCCGATCCAGAGCCCGGCGTTCCCGGACCCACGACACCGCGTCGCGCAAGAGGTCCCGGCCGTCGGTCAGCCGGCCGTCGCGGACAGTCGCGGCGAAGGCGTCCAGCCTCCCGGCCAGCGCCGCTCCGGCTTCGTTCAGCCGCACGATCTCCAGCTCGATCCCGTCGGCGTCCAGTACCACCACGACCTCGTCCCCGTGCTCTTCTCGAGGAACGGCCGTGTTGCCGTCGGGTTCCGGCAGGCCCGCCTCATCGATGTCCTCCTGAACCCGCTCCGCACAGGACAGCCGTTCGTAGTCGGCTTCCGTGAGGGGAGCGGCATCGCTCAGCGCGGCCTCCAGGAGCCCCTCCGCGTGACTGTGGGCGAACCGGTGGGCAGGTGTGTCGGGGAAGAGCGAGAGACCGTGGAGCATGAGCTGGGCCAGGTCCGGCGGCAGGTCCTTCAACATGCGCGTGAGCTGTTCGAGGTCGGGGTCCTGGATCTGGTCCTCGTACCCCAGCTCACACAGCCGCGATTCGGCGATCACCATTCCGCACCTGCAGACGTTGAGCAGGAGTCGCTCCGGTGCTCGGGTGACCCACATGCGGACACCGGCCGTCTTGTGCAGCTTCGCGGCCGCCGGGCCGCCCCGGTACTGCAAGGCATCCGGGCCGTGTTCCTTCTCGACGTGCCGGAACAACGAGAGGACCAGGTCGGGCATCTCCTGCAACCACTGCCGGAACGACGAGACCGAGAACACCGTGGAGCCCCCTTGCCATGCGCCTTGCGCGCACCTTTCAGCCCGGATCCGCCGGGTGACGTCCGACCGCGCTCCCCACGCGACCGGGGAAGAGCCCTGCGCCCTGCGACCTGCGGTGACGGGAGGTCATGGGGCAGCTCAGCGTGCTGGATCTGCAAGGCACTTCCGAGTCGGATCCTCCCATGCCCCGGCAGCCACGTGACAGCCCCCGGTTCACTGGAACACCTGATCGTTACCGCGGGTCGGTTCCAGGAGTGTCCGTACGCTGAGTCAGCGTACGGACACGTTCGGTGGACTGTACGAATGCCTTACGGCCACTCTGGGCGTTCTCAGGGAGAGGGACCCGGTGTGCGCGAACCTGGAGGTGGGCCTCGGATGACGACCGACCATGTGGAGCCGGCGGTGCCGGGCGGGGAGTGCGAGCGGGAACCGGATCCGTCGGACAGCCTGCGGACGTTCGGGGCGGTCGTGCAGGCGCTGCGGGAGCACGCGGGGCTGAGCAGGGTGCAGTTCGGGGAGCTGGTCCGGTACTCCAAACACACGGTGGAGTCGGTGGAGTTGGGGCGGCGGATGCCGGACGCGTCCTTCGTGGAGCGGGCGGAGGAGGCGCTGGGGAACACGGGGGCGCTGCGGCACTCGGCTCGGTTTCTGACGCGGGGGGACGCGGGGCTGGCGGCCTGGTTTCGGCGGTGGGCGCGGCTGGAGCGCACCGCGGTGAGCCTCGGCACCTATGAGTGCCGGTTGGTGCCGGGGCTGTTGCAGTCGGAGGGGTATGCGCGGGCGGTCTTCGAAACCCGTATTCCACCCCTCTCCGGCGAACAGATGGAGGCGCAGGTGGCAGCTCGGATGGAACGGCAGGGCCTCATCCGGGAACTGCCCAACACCAGCTTCAGCTTCGTGATGGAGGAGTGCATCGTGCAGCGCCCTCTGGGAGGTGAGCATGTACTGCGCGACCAGTTGGACCACATTTTGGATCTCGCCAGGCTCCGTAACGTATCCGTGCAGGTCATGCCCACCCGCACTGTGTCCCATGAGGGTCTGGACGGCCCCCTGGCATTGCTGGAGACCCCGGAGGGGAGATCCTTGGCGTACTCCGAAGGGCAGGAGAGCGGCCGATTGATCGCTGATCCGAAGCAGGCTGCCGTCCTCCACCGGAGATATGCGACACTCCGCGCACAGGCCCTCACCCCTCACGACTCCGTGGGCCTGCTGGAGCGGATCAGAGGAGAACTATGAGCGGCACGCAACTGACCTGGTTCAAGTCCAGTTACAGCGGCACGGCTGGTGACAACTGCGTCGAGGTCGCCGTCACCGAACAGACCATCCACGTACGGGACTCCAAGGACGTGATGCGTCAGCCATTCACCGTGAGCCGGAACGGCTGGTCGCAGTTCGTCGCTTTCCTCGAGGACAACTGACACATGCCCAGGACCACGCAGCTGCGTACGTACACCGTTCGTGAAGGGCTGCTCGACGCATGGGTGGAGCGGTGGCGCGACGACATCGTGCCGCTGCGGCTGAAGCTGGGCTTCGAGATCGGCGGGGCCTGGGTGGACCGGGAGCGCAACCAGTTCGTCTGGCTGATCTCCTACGAGGGCCCGGAGACCTTCGCGGAGCGCAACACGATGTACTGGGCGTCGCCCGAGCGCGAGGCAATGGGCCTCGACCCGGACGACTACCTCCTGCACACCGACGACCGCACGGTCGAGCAGCGTTACTGATTCAGGCGGGATCCGGCGGCAGCAGGTGCTGCCGCCGCTCCTCCGCGTCCAGCGTGCGGAACACCCGCCCGCGCGCCCGCGCCTCCAACTGGTCGTAGTCGGGGTCCGCCGGCCATACCCGCGTGGTGCCGTCGGCGGACGCGGTGAGCAGCCGCGTACCCTCCCCGGACCACGCCACCGACATCACCTTGTCCCGGTGGACGCCGACGACGGCGAGTTCCTCGAACGTGGTGGCGGACCAGAGCCGCACCGTCCGGTCGTCCGAACCGGTAGCGACACGGCGGCCGTCCGGTGACCAGGCGACGGCCCGGACCCGTCCCTCATGCCCCTTCAGCACGTCGATGCGCCGACCGGTCACCGCGTCCCACACGGCGGCCGTCCAGTCACCGGAGACCGTGGCCACCCGAGCCTCGTCCGGGGACCAGGCCGCGTCCTCCACGTAGTTGCCGTGTCCGCGCAGCACGGTCAGTTGGGTGCCGTCGGCGGTGTCCCACAGGCGGCAGGTGCGGTCGTCGGAGCAACTGGCCAGTTTCCGCCCGCTCGGTGACCACGCCACGCGTCCCACCCAGTCCTGGTGCCCGGTCAGCTTCCGCAGCTCGGTGCCGTCGAGGGCGGACACGAGGCGTACGGTGCCGTCGTGGCCGCCGGTCGCGATCCGCCGGGCGTCGGGGGACCACGAGCAGCCCTCGACGGGCTCACCGCGCAGGTCGAACACCGTGCCGCCGGAGCCGTCCACCACACGCACCAGTCCGTCCGCGGTGCTGAGGGCGAGACGGTCGCCGTGCGGCGCCCACGCCACACTCCACACCCGCTCGCCCGGCATCGCCACCGGCCCGGCGGGTGCGCCGGAGTCCGCGCTCCAGATGCGTGCCGTCCCGTCGTCCGAGGCGGTGGCGAGGCGGGTTCCGTCACCGGACCACACCGCCTGGTTCACCGGCCCGTCGTGCCCCTGGACCAGAACGGACTCGGCTCCCCGCGGCCGGAGGTCCCACATCCGGCCGCTGCCGTCCGTCGACGCGGTGGCGAGCTGGGTGCCCGACGGCGACCACGCGACGGCCCACACCGTGTCGGTGTGGCCGCGCAGCACCGCGACCTCCTTCGCGTCCTCGGTGCTGACGACGCGCACCGTCCGGTCGGACGACGGGGAGGCGAGCAGCCGGCCGTCCGGTGAGAAGGCCGGGTTCCACACGTAGTCCGCGTGGCCGCGCAACAGCAGCCGCAGGGCGCCCGTGCGGGCGTCCCAGATCCGGGCGGTGTGATCGCCGGACCCGGTGGCCAGCGACTCTCCGTCCGGTGACCACGCGACGCCCTCGACGAACTCGGTGTGCCCGGTCAGGGTCGTCGCGGCCGCTCCCGTCGCCGCGTCCCAGACGATCACCGTCCGGTCGTGCGACGCGGTGGCCAGACGCGAGCCGTCAGGCGCCCAGGCCACGCCCCAGACGTCACCCGTATGGCCGCGCAGTTCGTGCACGAGCCGACCGCTGTCGGCCTCCCACACCCGGGCCACCTGGTCCTTGAACGTGGCGGCGATCCGCGTTCCGTCCGGCGACCACGCCACCCGCCGGCCGATGTCCCCGGCGCCGGCGAGCTGCCGGACCGGTTCACCGGACACGGCGTCCCAGACGCGTACGACCTGGTCGCGCCCGGCGGTGGCCAGCCGTGTCGAGTCGGGGGAGAAGGACACCGACTCGACCATGGCGCCGTCACACGGCAGCACCCGCAGCGAACGTCCCGACTCCGCGTCGTACACGCGGGCCGTCCCGTCCCTGGACGCGGTCGCCAGCAGTCGTCCGTCGGCGGACCAGGCGACGTCCCGGACGGTGTCCGTGTGACCGTCCAGCCGGGTCCGCAGATGACTCGCGGCCAGCGCCGTCATCAGCCCCCGCCGCGCGGCCGGAGTCGGCACGCACTCGCCGAGCGCGGCCAGGGAGAGCAGCAGCGCCCGCTCCGGTTCGGTCTCCGCACTGGCGAGCACCTGCCGGCCGATGCTCTCCGAGACACGGCCGAGGAAGGCCAGGTCCCGGCGCTGCGAGGCGTCGACGAGCGCACGGGCGGGAGCCGACGCCTGCCCGGCCTCTTCCAACGCGGCCAGCCACCGCTGGGCGACGGTGAGGCGCTCACCGGTGAGGAGGTAGTCCGCACTGCGTCCGGACCGTTCCCAGTCGGCGGCCCACCGCTCCAGCTCGGCCCGCTCCCGGAGCCGCTCCGCCCGCGCTTCCGCCTCCTGGCGCAGGGGCGCCCACTGCCGGAACAGCGCCTCGTGCGTCACCTCCGCGCACGCGTCCCGGTGTCCGTCCGCGTTCCCCGCGGTTCCCTCAGCGGCGTAGGACCGGATCAGGCGCGCCTCGATGAAGGCGTCCACCACGTACCGCTCCCGGTCGGTCAGCTCGGACAGCCGCACCGGACGGCGGGCGAGGTCCCGTTCCTCGACGGTGACGAACTTCAGCAGCACCCGCAGCGCGAAGTCGATGCCGCCCGGAGTACCGAGGGCGGCCACCGTGTTGTCGGCCTGCCGGGCCAGCGCCCCCGCCACGCCTCCGAGTTGCCGGTACGTCTCCTCGGTGATCGTGCCGCCCGGACCGCAGGCGAAGTACAGCTCCTGGAGGAGGTAGGCGAGCAGGGGCAGCGCGTCGTCCGTACCGGTGTCGTCCACGATGGTCTCGACGAGGCCGGGTTCGAACGAGATACCCACCAGCGCGCCCGGTCGCTCCACCACCTGGGCGAGCTGCGCCCGGCTCAACGTGCCGATGGCGACCGGGTGTTGTAGGAACGGCGCGTGTCCGGTCCCGAGCAGCCGCCCCAGCAGGTCCACCCGGCACGTGGCCAGGACCCGGACGGAGGACTCCTGCCGCAGACACACGTGCAGCGCTTCCAGGAACTGGGCCTGTTCCCGCTCACCCGCGAGGGTGACCAGCTCCTCGAACTGGTCGATGACGAGCAGCACCCGCTGGAACTGCCCGGTTCGTAACCGCGACAACTCGGCCGCGAGGCTCTCCGGCCCCTGCCGCAGCCGCCGCAGTACCGCGTCGGGTGTCTCCCGGCCGCCACCGGCCGCGGCCAGGGACGCGGCCAGTGCATGCAGGGGGTTCGGCCCCGGTGAGAACGTCGGCACGATCGTCCACCGGCGCCGACGCAACCGAGGCATGACCCCGGCCCGGACGAGCGACGACTTGCCGCTGCCGGACGCCCCCGTCAGCATCAGGAACCGGTCGGCGGGGCGGGTCGCGGAAGCATGCAGCCGGCGCGTCAGCTCGGCGGCCTGCGCCTCCCGGCCGAAGTAGACGGCCGCCTCGTCCTCGCCGAACGCGTCCAGCCCCGGATACGGAATCCGGTCACGCGGCCACTCCGACGGCGTGGGCGCCGGGTTCTCCAGCCGGTACACGACGACTTGCCCGACCACCATGGCGATGACCAGCAGCCCGATGGCCGGAACGGACCACTGCTGGATCATCTCCAGTGCCCAGGGCGCGTCGTCCTTGCTGGTGGCGTAGTTGGTGACGATGCCGAGAAGGCAGGCGACCAGCGCCAGCAGAATCTGCAACACGACTTGGAGGCGCTGCCTCATACGGCACCGGCCCCCTGCCGACCGGCTCGATACCTGCGCGGCACTGTCACGCCCCCGTTCCGTTCAGCAGTCAGTGCTCCTTCGTGTACCGGGGAGGTGCCCTGCCTGCGTATCGGTCGGTGCACGAGGAAGCGTGAGCATCATCTGCGGATGCAGGGGTGGTTTCAAGAACACCTGCGGTTATCAGCCATGCCCCCTCCGTCAGGGACACCTGGGCGGAGCGGGGCACGGGCGGACGCTACGGCCCCTCCGCAGATCAGAAGCCCGGAGTGTCGGGCGACTGCTGCTGTGGGGTCTGTGGGGAGTAGGAGATCACCTTCGGTCTCTTCTTCGCGGTGCGCTGACGGACGCGTACGGACCGGTCACGAGGCGTCTCCTCGCTCGTCTCGACCCCCAGTACGACGCTGTATCCCTCGCGGGCACGCTCCAGACTGAAGTCCCGCAACTGTTCGACGCTCGTTCCCACGGTCCCGACCAAGCCGAGCTTCACCAACTCCGCAAACTCTGAGGCGACGAGATAGCGGCCCACCCTTTCGTAACTGAAGAGGCGCCCACCCCTCCTCCCGCGCGTGCAGTCGTCTTCCAGAAGGATGCGAGCGTAGGAGAGGGGGATGTACATGCCGCGCACCAACTCGGAGGTAGGAACTGCTCCGTCCCGCCAGTGTGCGAACTTCAGGAAGCACGCGTCTTGTGAGAGGCGCCACTCGTGGGGATGCACAGGCTTCGAGCTGAGTTCTGCAACCCCTTCCAAACGGTCCATCTGGTCCAGGAGTTGCTTGTTCACCCGGTACTCCTTGTCCCGGGAGCCCAGGCGTTTGTACTGGACGAGGACGAAGCTGTGGGTGGGGTGATGGTAGTAGATCATGTCTGTGCCCAGTCGGTTCTCGACCAGAGTGGCATTGACGTTGACGACCTCGAGGCGGCGTCCGGCGGTGTCCTCCAGCACGTGGATGTCACATCGCACGTCATCGAGTCCTGGCCAGTCATCGAAGAAAAGAGGGGCCCCGCTGCCCAGGCCGGCGCGCACATCGTGGTCGATCAGGCTGTTCTCCACCGGGTCCGGGACAAGGCCCGCGAGGTACGGCGCATCCCGTGAGTCGGGGCGTCTCCAGGCAGATAGCGCGGAGTGAGGGAAGTCGGTCACCCGAGTCAGGGACTGGGCGGCATCCCGCTGCTCCTGCCATGCCCGGTCCGCTGCGTCGTCTACGTCGAAGATGACCGGGTTCAGATTGGCGAGCAGCCACTCGATGTACCGGGCCAACTCGGGGTGGTTCCGAAGGAGCGCTTCTTGGAGCGCCTGCCAGGCCCTCATGCCGATGTGTCCCGCGCTTCCGGTGAGGGCCCGCTCCACGTGTGCTCGGTGCGTCGAGGGAAGGGAGGCGAGGATTCCGCCGGGGCCGTCCAGAGCAACCGGCTCCGGACATCTGCGCATGGGTTCGATGGTGATGCTGCTGTCGACCGGCCCCACGGTGTTGAAGCGCTGTACCGATCCGATCCAGGTGATGAAGCGGCCGTGTTCGGAGAACTCCCTACGGCTGTTGTGGGAGGCATGCGTCCTGTTGTCGCACACCAGCAAGGCTAACCGGGTGCCTGTGTCGGACGTGTCGAGCCCTGTGGGCAGCCCTTTTGTGAAGCGCTCCGTGATGAGCCAGTCGCCTTCGTTCTCGGCCATTTGAAGCGAGGTGAGGGTCACTATGTACGTCACAGGCTGACCTTATCGGCGCCGCCGGCACGTGCAGGGGGTTCGGCCCCGGTGGGAACGTCGGCACAACCGTCCACCGACGCCCACATAACCGGGGCATCACCTCAAGTCAGCGGCCCGTACGCTTCGTCAGCGTACGGGCACGTTCGGTGGGCTGTACGAATGTCTTCCGGCCACTCTGGGCGTTCTCAGGGAGAAGGACCTGGCGTGTGAGCACCTGGAGGTGGGCCTCGGATGACGACCGAGCACGTGGAGCCGGCGGTGCCGGGCGGGGAGTGTGAGCGGGAGCCGGATCCGTCGGACAGCCTGAGGACGTTCGGGGCGGTCGTGCAGGCGCTGCGGGAGCACGCGGGGCTGAGCCGGGTGCAGTTCGGGGAGCTGGTCCGCTACTCCAAGCACACCGTGGAGTCAGTGGAGTTGGGGCGACGGATGCCGGACGCGTCCTTCGTGGAGCGGGCGGAGGAGGCGCTGGGGAACACGGGGGCGCTGCGGCACTCGGCGCGGTTCCTGACGCGAGGGGAGGCGGGGCTGGCGGCTTGGTTCCGGCGGTGGGCTCGGCTGGAGCGGGAGGCGGTGAGTCTGTGTACGTATGAGTGCCGACTCGTGCCGGGGTTGTTGCAGTCGGAGGGGTATACGCGGGCCGTGTTCGAGGGGACCGTGCCGGTGGCGCCCGACGAGCAGTTGGAGAACTTTATGGCCACGCGGATGGAGCGGCAGCGCATGCTGTTCGAGCGGCCTACGACGCCCTTCAGCTTCATCGTCGAGGAACATGTGTTCCGGCGGCGTTTCGGAGACGCGGAGCAGATGCGGGGCATGCTCGACCGGGTGTTGGAGCTGAGCGCGCCGCGCAATGTGACGTTGCAGGTCGTGCCGTTGGAGGCGGGGTTACATGCCTGTCTTGACGGCCCTCTTCAGCTGGTGGAGACACCGAGGGGGCAGCGCCTTGCGTACTCCGAAGGTCAGCAGAACGGCCGTCTCATCGCCGACCCGAAAGAGGTGAGTCTCCTCTACCAGCGTTATGACACACTGCGCTCGCAGGCCCTGAACGCCAAGGACTCGCGGGGTCTGTTGGAGCGACTCCGAGGAGAGCTATGAGCACGACGGAACTGGCGTGGTTCAAGTCCAGCTACAGCGGTAGCCAGGGGGACAGCTGCGTTGAGGTCGCCCTCACTGCACAGGCCGTCTGCGTCCGGGACTCCAAAGACGTGACGCGCCCCCACTTCGCCGTCGGGCGTGAAGAGTGGTTGCGGTTCGTGGGATTTGCGGCGGCGCGGGACTGACAGAGGCCGACTGTGGGGCGCGCAGTCGATGGATCGCCCCACAGTGGAGCGGTCGGCGCTCACTCAGTCTTCTGCATCGCTTTGCTTTTCGTCCTTGCGGAGGCGGCGGGCCCGCTCGGCAAACTCGCTGGAGAGCCTGCCTTTGACCGAGCTGGCCCGGTCGAGAGTCTCGTTGCTGAAGCTTCTCGCGGCACTGACGCCCTTCGCACCTGTCTCAAGCGCCTTGTCCTTCACCTCTACTGCCGCTTCCACCCATCGTCTTGTCTCCGACGACTGGCGACCGGACTCGATCCCGAGCCGTTCGTGGAAGTCGTGGACGCCGGTCACCACGTGGTTGCTCGACTGGACCACCACCGGAGACTTGGTCGGGTGGAGCAGTACCTTCGAGTTGGCCGCGTCGGCAGCCGCTTTCATACGGGCGACCAGACGCTCGGTGCTCCGCGAGATGACATCCAGCCGGTTCTGTCGGGCAGCCCGCAGCCCGAGTCGGTGCTCGTCCAGCTGATCCGGATGCGCGTCCAGTACCCGGTCTAGTTCGAGCACAGCGACCGCGTCCTGCAGTTGGAAGCAGCGAGCCAGAACGGCGAGCCACTCCCGAACCTTGGGTTCGACTTCCCTGACCGCTGCGGAGAGATCGCCGATCTTGGGCGTGGTCTCCAGCCTCTGTGTGAGAGCGTCGATTTGGCGCAACGCGTACGCCTGCGTCTCCGCGATCGTGGTCGGCGCGGTCTGTACCTTCGACCACGTGATGTCGGAGACCCGGCCCACCTGCTCTCGGATGGTCAGGGTCTCCTCGATCACGAGGTCTATGCCGATCATGCGGGACAGAACAGCGTCCTTTTGGGCGCGGAGTACGTCATCAACCTTCTTGTCGATCGTGGCGAGATAGTCGGTGATCTCCTCCATGGTCTGCTGCATGGAGGACTGCGACATGAGTCCTGCGACACCAGCCATACGTGCGGGGTTGGTCAGTAGTGAGCCGACCCCGTTTTCGATCTGGAGCCACTTCTTGATCGAACCGGGCTTCCCCACCATGGCGTGTCTGATGCCTGGCGTCTTGGTTTTCATCAGCCCGTACTCTTTGACACGCTCCGCGGACTCCTTGGTCAGCTTTACCCAGCGACCGGAGTTGGCGGCAATCTCCGAACCCGCTTGGGCGACTGCGGCCCCGGTACCGAAGACGGACTTGAGCCGTTGTACGCCAAGGTCCTTTGACGGCAATCCCTCCGAGATGAGGAAGCGTTCGACGTCCGTCGCGTTCCCGATGACCGCCAGTCCGTCGCCGTCACTGATCAGCTGGATCTCGTTGTCCATGGTCTGCTCCTGAAGTGGCTTATCGCAGTTGGAGGTGGTCGGGGTGCGCGCGGCGGTCACCGGGCCGGCCGGTGACCGCCGTCTGGACCACGCGGGTGCTTTTGTCGCAATGCGACATCGGCACCCCGGGAGACCAGCTCGGTCAGGCAGGGTGGCGGGGGCCGTGGCCCGGGGGCGGGGTGAGGGTGGAAGCGTAGTTCTCGCCGTCCACGAGCGGGTTCTCCAGGATGAGGTCAGCGGCGGCCATGCGGTCGTACTCGGCGAGGATCAGTTCCTTGGTGCGGTACGTGCCGTACTTGGCCTCGTCCTTGCGGCGGACGATGGGGAAGGTGTCGAGAATGTAGGCGACGTTTGGGCGAGAGATGCGGTAGAGGTGGAAGAAGAGGGCGTCCAGCTCGGCACGGATTACCTGGCGGCGGGATTCATCCCATCTGAAAGGGGAGCCTTCGTCGGCTAGATCGCAGGCGAACTCCTTCATGTCGCGCGAGGTGTAGGTTAGCTCCAGCACGCGGGATGTGATGAAGGAGGAGAAGGGAGCTACCACTGTTGGTTGGGGCGCAGGAAGCTGTTCCGAAACTCCTTGCGGGACGCTCGGCTGAGTCAAGCTGTTACGCAGGGCGTAGTCGAACGCGAAGGAGTTATACATGGCGGCCAAGACAGGAAGGTGATCGATTGCAGGGCCTGCCGAAATGATCCAGCCGTAGGAAGCGGCGCCCCACGGAATGATTGCCGCGATTGAGGTTCGCTCATCTGTGGCGCGAGCAACCCTGCGGTGTCCGAGAAGTGCGGATGTGGGTGGCACCTTGCGGCTCTCTAGGCGCTCCCGTACGACAGACTCTGCAACCCAGTATTCAGGCAATGTGAGGAAGTCGGGATTGTCGAGGTCTGCCTGGCTGGGTTCAGTTGACGAGACTGAGTCGGCGAATCGATGCGTGAACTGATGGCCCATGCGCCCTTCGTGCAAAGCGAGCATGCGCTGACCGTCCCGTACGAAGGTGCTTCCCTTCAGTTTCCAGCCCTGTGATTCCAAGGTTTCCCTGTTGTGAAACAACGAGAAGTCGTCTGTCATGTCGAAAAGTCGTTTGAACTCCACGTTCCATGCACTTTCCGACGACCGTGTCCTGTTGCGTAGCACTGGCGACTTCCGGTGTATGTCAACCATCAGGTCGGCATCTCGTCGAGTGCGGAATACGGGCAGGGTGCCGCTGTTCGGATTGATAAGTGAGATCTCTTCGGGTGTCAGCCGGAAAACGGCTTCTCTATCTGTGATTTCGTCCGGATGGCCGAGGAAAAAGGCGAAACGAGCGGCGGGCTCGGAGAGTCCTCGACCTGTGAGCGAGATAAGCGCGAACTGGTAGCTGGCGTGTACTGCGGGGAAGATTCTCTCTCGCTTGCCGTTTTCGAAGTCATACAGGTGCTTGACGGCTGATCTATTGGTGAGATCTTGGAAGAGGAATTGAGCACTTGCGCCGGTAGCAATTTGTGTGGGCACCACCGCACCGCTGCGTCCACGCGGGGCCGTGATCGACACGAACCGTTCGGCGAACAGTTGGTCCGTCTGCAGGAAATTGACACCCTTAACGGTCAGTCCTCGCCCGACGAGAGGAAATGCCCCGGATTGGCCAAAGAAAAGGAAGGAGGATTTCACTCGCCGACGCGCTGTGCGATATCGGTCTCCTTGCTCTGGATTTTCTGACGACCAAATCTTGATTGCTTCGCGGCGAGCTGTTCCAGAGATTCGGGCGAGCGACGGCTCAACGACGCTGAAGTACTCCTGGTCCTTGAAGTCGACCTTGTCCCACGGCGGATTCCCCAACACGCAATCGAACCCTCCGGCCCACCCTGTAACCGGATCAACTCCAGCCGCCGACGAATCATCAGGCACGCTGAAGACATCCGGAAACTCTAGATGCCAGTGGAAGAACCGGTACTCCCGGCTGAGCCGCACGATCTCCTGGTGAGTTTCCTGCAGCGCACCCTCGCCCTCGGCGTTCTGTAGCGACAGGAAGACGCGCTGCGTCACCGGCGCGGGCGCATCCTCTGTCTTCTCCCACATGAACGCAGCACACCATGCATCCGCGATGTGCAGGGCGTTGACGTACGCAGGAGACTCCTGCCACGTTCGGTACCGCTCGGCGAACGCTCGCACCCGACCCAGTTTCGCCGTGGGGTCGTTGTCCCTCTCCACGACGTCACGCAGCTCGGAGGCGAACTTGTCGTTGGTGACTCTCACCTGCTCGTCGAGGGCCGCATCCAGCATATAAACACCCTCGTGCTCCAGCTTGTTGCGCTTGAGCCAGTCATTGGCCACCGACTTGTTGTCACCCTCGACTACCTTGAACGCCTGCTCCGGAATCCCGCCCCGCAGCAGCGCCGGCGTGGCCCCGATGAGACCGTTACCCAGCTTCACGTGGGCATCGAGAAAGCCCAGCGCCTTCCCCGGCTCCAACGCCTCCATCCACAGCGACACCTTGGCCAGCTCGACAGCCATCGGGTTCAGGTCCACCCCGTACACGCAGCGGGCGATGACCTCGTGCAGCGCGTGTCGGACGCTCTCAGGCGTGGGCTCGGGTGTGCGCTCGCGTACCGCCGCCACCCGTTTGGCGATACGACGCGCGGCGGCCACCAGGAAGTGGCCGGAACCGCAGGCCGGGTCGCACACGGTCAGCGACAGCAACTCGGAGACGATGTCGTTGCGGGCGTCGGACCGTCCAGCCTCGGCAGCCGCCCGCTCGCCGCGCCACTGTGCCTCGTCGATCACCGGGTCGAGCGTGGAGTCGAGCAGCACGTCGACCAGCGAGCTTGGGGTGTAGTACGACCCGGTCTTCTTACGTTCGTTGCCCGCGCGGATCGCCAGCCCGAAGGTGCGGTCGGTCGCGCTGTACTCAGGGACGAGGGCGAGCAGCGACTCATAGATGGCGCCGAGCTCCTCGGCGTCGAGGGTGCGGTAGTCGACTGTCCGCCAGCGCTTGGCCTCGGTGTCGCGGACGACCGCGAGGTGCCGTATGGCGGCCATGAGGTGCTCGTTCGAGAGGGTGAGGCCGCGCAGCGGCTCGTCGGCCTCCGTGGTGTCGAAGAGGCCGCCGAGTCCGGGTAGGCCGAGCTCCGGGCGGCCGGCCTCGTCACCGAGGGCCGTGAGGACCAAGCGGAGGGCCTCCCAGCGGTCCGCATGCGACGTGCCTCGGCGACGGCGGGACTGTTCGCGGAGCCGGGCCGTCGAGAAGTACTTGGCGTAGCGGTCGCGGGCCTCTGGAGTCGCGGTCGGCGGGTGGAGGGCGTCGCGGTCCTCGGCGACGAAGACGAACAGCAGGCGGTAGACCAGGCGGAGCAGTGCCGTGTGGTAGGTGTGGCGGTCGAAGTTCTCGCGCAGGGCCGTGTTGGCGGGGTGCCGGAGGAAGCCCGTGCCCAGCGCCTTGATCGCGAGGCGTACGCCCTCCCCGATGTCGTCGAGGAAGCGGGCGCCGAGGCGCAGAGCGGAGTCCCGCCAGACCTCCAGCCAGCACGTCCACTGGGTGCCGCCGTCTCGGCTCTCGAACCGGGACGCGTGCAGCAGGCGGTACAGGACAACGAACTCGCTGAACAGCTCGCCGTCGAAGATCGCTTCCAGGTCGAACTCGACGTACGAGGCCGTAGCCAGCGCGTTAGAGTCGCGCAGCAGCCGCAGCTGGCGGCCGTTGGTGAGCAGGGCCCACAGGTGGGCGTCGGTGCGGTTGAGGGCCTCCTGGAGCAAGGACTGTGGCGCGGGGGAGCCAGCTCCCTGGCGCTTGTTGAGCGAGGTGTTCCAGGCGGTGACGTGGATGAGGGTCTCGTCGCGGCGGTGGCTGACAGGGAACGTCTTCGTGCCGTCGTCCGCCGCGATGCCCGTCGCGCCGACCGCGGTGAGGTGACCGAAGCCGAGCACCTCGAACAGCGGCTCCACCCAGTTGGCCTGGGCGTAGCCGGTGCTGTCGGGCGGCACGGACGCATCAGGGGCGGCGGGCAGCTTCTCGCGCAGCTCGCGCCAGAGCGACTTGAGGTTGTCCCAGTGCCGCTCTGCCTCGTCCCGCACGGAACGGGAACCGGGGATGCGGTAGTCGGCGGGGGCGAGACCCTTGAGGTCCTTGGTGACCTTGCCCTCGGAGATGCGGACCAGCATGTCGGCCGGCAGCAGGCCGCCGACGGTGTGGACGGCGGTGAACACCTGGTTGCGGGTGGTGGCGGACATCAGGCGGACACTCCAGCGGGAACAGAGGCGGTCGCGGGCAGGTAGACATACGTGCCGAGGATGTCGGCGGGCTTCTGGGCGGTGACGGACAGACCTCGGACGATCTCGCCGGACGCTGCACGCACCCGGCGGTGGGAGGCATCCAGCTCGGCGGCCAGCTCGTCCCCGTACGACTCCAGGTACGGCGTCACCTCGTCCAGTTGGTCGAGGATGCGGGTCATCGTGCGCTCGCCGGACGCCGCGGCCGTGTTCTCCGTCGCCCGCGCCTCCAGCAGCTCGACCGCCCGCTCCTGCGGCAGCCACACCGCGTTCCTCGGCGCGCCCTCGAAGGCCAGCAGGCGGGCGTCCTCCGCGACCACCTGCTTCTCGCCGTTGCGTGACGGCAACGTCAGGTGGAAGCGGTAGCGGACCAGCAGCAGCGTCGTACGCGTCGTCACCGCGTCCGTCGTCACGACACCGCACCGGCGGGCCGGACGGGCGCCGTCCGCCTGCGTGTCCAGGGCCGCGTTCAGCACGTGCGACGCCAGCGCGCCCACCACCGGATCCGTGCGGACCAGCGCCGCCTCGCCCCGCGCCACCGCCGAGGTCGAGCGGAACGGGATCGGACGGTCCCGTTCGACCGTCTCCGCCCCCACCACCGGCGCCAGCGCGTCCCGCAGGCCCACCGGCATGCCGCCGACCTGCGCCGTGAAGTCCTCGCCGGAGTCGCGCAGCACCGCGCCCAGCGCGTTCAGCGACTCCCGTACGAACGTGTCGATCTCGCCCGCGCCGCCCAGCGCCTCCCGCACGGCGGCGACCTCGCGGGCCACCTCCTCCGGGTGGATGGAGCGCTGCGCGAACCGCGACCGGGACGCCTTCTCCCGGTCGGCCGCCGAGTTCCAGTCCTGCTCCAGGTCCGCGAAGCTCTGCTGGAAGGAGTCCGACTCGAACAGCGCCTCCTGCTCGCCCTGCCGGCCGCGCAGCAGCAGCCACTCCACGATCGCGTCCGTGACACCCGTCGACATCTCGTCCGGCACCGACACCGAGATGCCGAGGTCCTTCTTGATCTGGCGGTGCTTCTTGATCAGCACCTCCAGGACCTTGCCGTCGATGCCGTTGTCGTCGCCGTACAGCGTGATGACGCGGACCTCGTCCCGCTTCTGCCCGTACCGGTCGACGCGGCCCTCGCGCTGGTCGTGGCGGGTCGGGTTCCACGCCAGGTCGTAGTGGAGGACGGCGTCGAAGTGGTGCTGGAGGTTCACGCCCTCCGAGAGGCAGTCGGTGGCGATCAGGACGCGGCGCGCGGCGGCGTCCTCACCGGCCTCCGCCGCCAGTTCCTCGATGCGGTCGATGCGCTGCTGCGGGGAGAGCGTGCCGGTGACCGCCTTGACGACCGTCTTCGCACCGAGCGGGCTGCGCTTCTTCGTCTCCGGGTCGTTGCCGAGCTGCTCAGCCAGGTACTCGGCGGTCGGGATGTAGCGGCAGAAGACGATCGGGTTGTAGCCGTCGGCCAGCAGGGCCTTGAGGTGCTTGATGAGCGCCTTCAGCTTCAGGTCCTGCGCCGGGCCCTCCAACTCCTGCGCTCGCCGCGCGAGTTCGGCCAGGCGGGAGCCCGCGTTCTCCTCCGTCTCCGCGCCCGGGGCCACGTCCATGCCCTCCAGCGCGTCGCTGTCCGCCGAGTCGCTGGTCAGCGGGGCACCGAGCCGGTCCGCCTCCTCCGCCGACGCGGCCACCGCCGCCGCGGACCGGGTGCGCAGGGTCTGCGCCGCCGCCCTCGGCGACGACACCAGGGAGCGCAGCAGCGCGATCGCCGACCACCAGGCGATACGGGCCTCGCGCCGGCCCTGGCCGTCCGCCTCCTCCACGCGCTCGCTCGCGTACGCGATCGCGTCGTCCAGCAGCGCCCGGTACTCGGGGGACAGCTTGTACGTCTCGTCCTTGAAGTAGCGGTCGGACGGGAACGCCGTGCGCTCGGCGAGCGAGTCGTCCGCCAGACCGTCCTCCTTCGTCAGGTACTGGCGTACGTCCGCCCGCTTGCGGGCCACGAAGTGCTGGGCGAGGAGCTTGCGGCCCTTCTCCGAGTCCAGGTCCACGTGCGCCAGCTCCGGCCTGACCAGGCCCAGCAGGTTGCGGAACGCGGACTCTTTGCCGCTGTGCGGGGTCGCCGTCACCAGCAGCAGGTGCCGCTCGGCGTCCTCCGCGACACGGCGCAGCAGCTCGTAGCGGAGCTGGTTCTGCGTGCTCACCTTCGAGTCGTCGGAGGTCACGCAGGTGTGCGCCTCGTCGACGATGACCAGGTCGGGGCAGTGGCGTACGAAGTCGTCGCGGTGGCGGGTGGACTTGATGAAGTCCGTCGAGACGATCACGTGCGGGTACTTGTCGAACAGCGACTGGCCCAGGTCCAGACCCCGCTCCAGACGGGAGACCGTCGACGACAGCACCAGTTCCGCGTCGATGCCGAACTTCGACCGCAGCTCCTGCTGCCACTGCTCCGCCAGCGCGGGCGAGCACAGCACCGCCAGGCCCGTCGCCTCGCCCTGCGCCAGCAGCTCGCTCGCGATCAGGCCCGCCTCCACCGTCTTGCCGATGCCGACGTCGTCGGAGATCAGCATGCGCACCGTCTTCTGGCGCAACGCCATCAGCAGCGGGACGAGCTGGTACGCCCGCGGCTCGACCGCGATGCCAGCCAGCGAGCGGAACGGGCCCGCGCCCGAGCGGAAGCCGACGCGCAGCGCCGTGCGCAGCAGGCCGGCCGCCCGCTGGTCGCCGAGGTCGCCGGGCTCCGGGGGCGCGAACTCGGCGACCTTCACCGTCTCGAAGGCCGGGAACACCGCCGCGATGTCGTCGTCCGAACCGCCCAGCGGGCGCAGCACCAGCAGGTCGGGCTCGCTCTCGGGGAGTACGACCCATTCCCGGCCGCGTGCGGTGACCAGGGAGCCTGCGGAGTACGTGAGTGCCATGTCAGTCGTCAGATCCTCGGAAAGGAGCGGTGCGGGCGGTCAGTTGGTGGTCGGGTTGCCGAAGCAGTCGGCGTAGCGGCCGGCGAGCGCGTCCCAGTCGTCCCCGGGGCAGAAGCGGACGGCCTCCCAGCCGGCGTCGAAGAGGCGTTCCTCGGCGTCCTCGTCGCGCAGGGCGGTCTGCTCCGTGTCCGGCAGGTCGACGAAGACGGCCAGACGCGTGCCGGGCTGCCGGTAGACGTAGTCGGGCATCGCGTTGGCCTCAGTGAGCAGGGCGCCGGTCTCGGTCGGCAGGTTGAGGCCCTTGGCCTTCACCCAGCCCAGGAAGTCGCCCTGCTCCACCAGCTCCGTTGCCGCGGCGGCCTCCACCACCGTCGGCTCGGCCGGGGAGGGGGCGGAGGTCTCGGCGACCAGCCGCCGGTACTGCTCCGACCGCGACTCCCCGCGCGCCTCCCGCGTCGCCGTCGCCGACGCGAAGCGCACCAGCAGCGCCGCCACCGTGTGGCGGTTGATCCGGGCGTGGTCGAGCTGGTTGCCGTACGTCAGCAGGCACTCGTAGCAGCCCAGCGCGCAGGCGCGGTCGCCGCGGTGCTCCTTGCCGCCCCTGTCCGTGCCGTCGGAGTCAAAGTGGCAGATCTCCAGGGCCCGGTGGGCCGCCTTGGCCAGGGCGTCGCCCTCCGCCTGGAGGCGGCGCAGGACGCCCGCGCCGCCCTCCGCGGCCTCCATGAACAGGATGCGGCGGCGCGGACCGTCGTCCGGCGGCAGCAGCTCCGCCGTCAGCTCGGCGTCCTCCAGCTCGAACGCCGCCTCGATGCCCCGCTCCAGCGCGTACATCAGCGTCAGCGCGACCGGCTCGGGCAGCGCCTCGTCGAGGGTGACGACGAGGATGTTCCGGCGGTCCTCCACGAACGGGATGACCCGCTTCTTGCGGCGCCGCTCGTTGCCGTCCGCGTCGATCACCGGAAGCTCGCTGGAGTCGCCGGAGGCCTCGGAGGCGTCCTTGTCGTTCATCCAGCGGCCGTCCGCCAGGTCGAGCCAGTAGCCCGGCGGCTCGTCCTTCTTGGCCCGTATCCGGCCCGTGTTGGTGATACGGACGGTCGCGGAGTCCCCGTACGCGATCTCGGCGAGCTGCCCGCCGGCCGCGTCGGCGACCGTCGCGTTCAGGCGGCCCCGGCGGGCGCCGTGGTCGTGGAAGCGGTACGACGTCTCCAGCCTGAAGCCGGCCCGGCGCCGCTCCTCCTCGTCCGAGGAGATCCGCTCGCGGCGCGTGGTGTACACGGTGTGCAGGTGCAGCAGCCCGTACGTCGCCGAGCTCAGCGGCTCGTCGCAGAAGCCGCAGCGGTCCTCGCGGTCCTTCGGGTCGTGGTGGTAGCCGCAGTGCGCGCAGCGGCGGGCCTCGCCCGTGGTCAGCTCGCCCGAGGAGTCCGGGGGGAGCTGGATGCGGGTCACCTGGTAGCGGGCGCCCTCGTGGTAGATGAGCGAGCCGGGGCCGAACTCGCGGATGGCGAGGAAACGCGGCCGCTGGAGGTAGTCGCCGTCGCCGCGGCGGCGCCCGATCGTCGGGATGTACGCGGCCAGCGGCAGGCGCGGGAAGCTGTAGCCGGGCAGGAACCCCTCGGAGGCCAGGTAGCGGTACGGGTTGAAGTCCGACAGCACCGACTTGCTGTCCACGCTCTCGTTCATCAGCAGGTTGAGCTGGGTCTCCGCCTCGCGGCGGCGGGCGTTGGCGCGGTTGCGGTCGGTCTCCGTGAGGCTGTAGTCGAGACGGCGCTTGTTCTGCACGTACTGGTCGTCCAGCGCGGCGCGGAACAGGCTGCGCCAGCGGTCGAAGGCGCGGTCGAAGCGTTCCGGGACCGTGCGCACCTTGTCCTGGATCCAGTCGTCGTGCCACCAGGTGGTGTCGGCGAACTCCTTCAGCAGCGGGCCCAGGACGGCCAGGGCCGCGTCCACCGTGCGGCGCTGCGCGCCGTCGTCGTGCGAGGCGTCCAGGATGTCGGGCAGCAGCTCCAGGGCCGGGTCGGGGCGGTCGCCGGTGTCCGGGTGGGACACGTCCAGCACGTCCGGGATGGAACGCCCGAGGCGCAGGCCCGCTTCGGCGATCCAGATGCCCTGGAGGTGGGAGAGGACCAGGTCCTCGTTGGCGAGGTCCAGGCGGGGCGGGGCGACCGCGCCCGCGACCATGCGGTCGGACTTGTGGAAGTAGTACTGGTCGTGGCTGTTGCCCGTCGCGCAGTACGTCGTCACCAGCGCGGGCTGGCCGCTGCGGCCCGCACGGCCGGACCGCTGGGCGTAGTTGGCGGGCGTGGGCGGCACGTTGCGCATCATCACCGCGTTGAGGGAGGAGATGTCGACGCCCAGCTCCATCGTGGGGGAGCAGTACAGCAGCTTCAGCTCCGCCTTGCGGAACGCCTCCTCGCGCTTCTCCCGGTCCTCCGGCGCCACCTGCGCGGTGTGTTCGCGGGCGAACAGGCCCGCGAGCGCGTCGGCGGTCTCCCGGTACAGCTTCAGGAAGAAGGTGTTGATGCGCGGGCCGTCACCGCTCTGGTAGGTGCGGGTGAGCGGGTCGTGCGCGCCCGACTCGCCCTTGCCGGCCCGCCAGACCAGGGACTGGGCGGCGACCCGGTAGCCGGTCGTCGTCGGTCCGGACGGGCGGCGGAAGCGGCCGGGGCGCTGCGGGACGGTCTCGACCTCCTTCACCAGGCCCGCCTTGGTGAGGACCGTCAGCAGCTGGGTGATGATCAGCTGGAGGTCGTCCTGGTCCAGCCCGGCGAAGGAAGTGTCCGCGCGCCTCAGGTACTTGCCGTACTTGCCGCGCGCCGACAGGAACAGGCTGGCCCGGTCGGCGCCCGGCCGGGACGGGTGCGGGTACGCCGTGCCGACCTTCGGCTTGTCACCGGCCGACAGCACCCACGGGTCCACCAGCCGCTCCTCGGTGGCCCGTTGCAGCGACTCGAAGGTGTCGTCGCGGAAGTAGGACACGTCGATCGCCAGCGAGCGGCGCATCTCGTCGAGGAGCGCCTTGACGATCTCCGCGCGCAGCGCCGGGTCGGCGTCCCGCAGCGCGGGGTGCGTGCTCTCCCAGCGGTCCTGCTTGCCGGCCACCCAGTGCAGGTCCTCGTAGTCGATCTCCAGCAGGCCCGTCTGCTCCAGGTTCGGCATGGTGATGCGCCAGCCGCGCTCCAGGTCGAGGTAGAGCCGGAAGGCGACCATGTCGCGCAGCGTGCGGGCAGCGTTGCGGGCCAGGCCGGGGGAGAGGTCCGTGTCGCCGGTGTAGTCGGCGGGGGCGAGCGCGAGGGCGTTGGTGACCGCCGAGGCCAGCTCCTCGTGGTGCAGGCCGTCCTCGCCCGCGTCCAGCGCCGCCCGGTACAGGGCCCCGCGCAACTGGGTGATCTGCACGAAGTCGTTGAAGTGGCCCGCCTGGAGGGAGGCGTCCTGCCGGTTGTCGACGAAGGTGAGGAGCTTGCGCGCCTCCTTGTCCAGGGCCTCCTCCGGAACCGACTTCAACGACCGCACGATGGACGCCGAGACGAGCGAGGTCGCCGACGAACGGCCCTCCTGGTCCAGCGTGGCCAGCTTGGCGAAGTCACGGCCTCGCGTCTGCTCGTACGCCACCCCGCAGTGCAGGCAGAAGAGGAACGGGGACGGGATGAAGGCCGCCTTCAACTCGCCCTGGCCCTCCTGCCCGTACGGGTCGACGGTGACCGCGCGCGGTACCCGGTCGCGGTAGGCGCGCTTGACGACTTCCTGGCCCCGGTCGTCCACCTCCAGCCAGGACTCGGGCAGCCGACGGTCGTCGACGGCGTACTGCACGTTCGACGGCCACTCCCGCTCGTGGTCGACGTAGAGGTAGCCGTCGCCCTGCCGGCCGCCGGTCGCCGAGGTGTCGCGGCGGGCCTCATAGCGGACCTCGCCGTCCTTCTCGGTGCGCCACACCGTCAGGTACTCCTGGCCGCACTCCCGGCAGAACGCCAGCGGCATCAGCAGCTTGCCGCCGCTGCCCGGCTGTTCGAGCTGGTAGGAGCGGGTGAGGTGGCGGGAGAGCTTGTCCTCCAGGGTGACATACACCGTGTCGCCCTTGGAGAGGAACTGGTGCAGCCGGAACGCGAAAAGGGGGCGTTCGGTGAGCGGGTGGCGGGCCTGTGAACCCGCCTCCAGGGTGGCGCGGATGGCGGCGACGCAGTCCTTCTCGGGCACGCCGGACTGCTCGCTGAGTTCCTTCGCGGCGATCTCGATCTTCGCCGGCCGCTGCCGGACCAGACGGCCCGACGCCGCGTCCTCGACCAGGCCGAAACGGCTCTCGATCCAGCGGGCCAGCGGGTCGCGGACGAGGTCGTCGTAGGCGCGCGGAGCGGCGGGGGAGGTGAGGCGCTCGGCCGGGACGGCGTCCGGTGCCTCACGGGTCGCACGGACCAGGGTCTCGCCGATCACGTGCTCGGGCCGCACCTTCGTGCCGAACAGGGTGCTCGCGACCTGGGCGACCACGCGGCGCTGGTCCTCCCAGGCGCCCTCGGTCGACATGGTCGCCGAGGTGCCGATGCACTGCAGGTCCCCGGCCCGGCAGGCCTCACGGACGCGGCGGATGAGCAGGGCCACGTCGGCGCCCTGCCGGCCGCGGTAGGTGTGCAGCTCGTCGAAGACCAGGAACTCCAGGCCCCGCGCCATCCGGATCAGGCTCGCCCGGTCGGCGGGGCGGGTGAGCATCAGCTCCAGCATCACGTAGTTGGTGAGCAGGATGTCCGGCGGGTTGTCGCGGATCTCCCGGCGCTTCTCGTCGTCCTCCTGGCCCGTGTAACGGGCGAAGGTGACCGGCTCCTTGCCGGCGCCGTACCCGTCGCGCAGGTACTTCTCCAGCTCGCGCAGCTGGCTGTTGGCGAGCGCGTTCATCGGGTAGACGATGATCGCCCGTACCCGCTTGGGGGCGTCGGGGCCCTCCTGGTCGCGCTCGTGCAGCACCTTGTTCACGATCGGCACGATGTAGGAGAGCGACTTGCCGGACCCCGTGCCGGTCGTCAGCACGTACGAGGCGCCGGAGGCGGCGGCGTCGATGGCGTCGCGCTGGTGGCGGTGGAGGGTGAGCGGGCGACCGTCGCAGACGGTGCCGCCCTCGGTCTTCCTCGCCTGGAAGATACGGG
Source organism: Streptomyces sp. NPDC018964 (assembly GCF_044390325.1). Classification (NCBI taxonomy): domain Bacteria; kingdom Bacillati; phylum Actinomycetota; class Actinomycetes; order Kitasatosporales; family Streptomycetaceae; genus Streptomyces; species Streptomyces sp. NPDC018964. The sequence continues at coordinate 401,911 of NZ_JBIRYZ010000003.1, read as the reverse complement.
CGCACTCGGGGTGCAGCACCTTCTCCTGGGCGAGTTCGACGACGGTGCCGCCGCCCTGGAAGAACGGGTTCAGCGACAGCCAGGGGTCCGGCCACTGCGACTTGTCGTCGAGGTCCTTCTCCACGAAGGCGGCGACGCGGTCGTCACGGATGACGGTGCCGCCCTCGGTGAAGGAGCGGTAGTCCTTGATGAGGGCCCGGTGGACGCCGAAGACGTCCATGCCGGCTCCGGCGGCAGGATCCTGCGCGACGGAGGGCTCTTCTGCGTCGTCGTCGGCGGTGGTGGTGGGGGCGGAGGCCGGGGCGGGCGCCGCCTCGCGCACGGGCACGGTCGGGTCGAGCGCGGCCCAGTGCGGCAGCAGCGACGCCCCGGCGTCGAGCACGGCGAGCGGCAGCAGCGCCTCCCGGACGGTCACCGCGTCGGCGGGGCGGTCCGCCGGGTCCTTGGCCAGCAGACGCTCCACCAGCCGGGCCAGCTCGACGGGGACCTCGCCGCGGATCGCGCGGACCGGGGCCGGCTGCTGGTTCACATGCCGGTCGGCGAGCTCGTACGCGGACTCGCTGGTGAACGGCGGAACGCCCACCAGCATCTCGTACAGCACGCAGCCCAGCGCGTAGAGGTCGGCGGCCTGGGTCACCTGCTTGGCCTGGCACTGCTCCGGAGCCATGTAGCGGGCGGTGCCGACGCTGACGCCCGTGCTGGTCAGCCGGGTCTGGTCCGGGTCGTCGGCGATGCTGCCCATGCCGAAGTCGAGCACCTTGACCGTGCCGCCCTGCGTGAGCATCACGTTCGCCGGCTTCAGGTCGCGGTGCACGACACCGGCGGCATGCGCGGCGGCGAGGCCGGCGGCGATCTGCGCGCCGATCGCGGCGGCCCAGGAGACGGGCAGCTGGGGCTCCTCCTCGACGAGGTCGCGCAGCGTCTCGCCGTCCAGGAACTCCATCGCCAGGAACGGCAGGCCCCCCGCCCGCTCGTCGATGCCGCCCGCCACGAGACGGGTCAGGTTGGGATGGCGCAGCCTGCGGGTGATGCGCACCTCACGGGAGAAGCGCTGCACGGCCTTGCCATCGCCACCGGTGTCGATCCGCGCACCCGTGCGACTGCGCAGGATCGTCTTGACGGCCACGGTGCGCTCGGGGGAGCCCTCCGGAGCGTGCAGGTCCTCGGCGCGGTGGACCTCCCCCATGTTGCCCCTGCCGATGACCTGTCCGATGCGGAACCTGCCGTCGACCAGCTCCTGGCTCACTGCCCCTCGCTCCTTCGTCCCTCGTGCACGTCCCCGCGTCCTGCCCTGCCCGGGCGGACGGGAACCCCCCACGTGTCGCTGCGCCCACCCATCGTGACAGAGAGGAAGCGACGGCAGGCGAAACCGTACACGAAGGGCGATCAAAGTGGTAGGTGACAGTGCGTTGACATCATCAACGTGTAGGGCCTAGCGTGGGTGGTCGAGGGAAGTTTAGAGGTGAACTAATGGCGCAGTGGTCTGCGGTCGACGCCGGACCGTCCGGTCTGCGCGCGGCGCTCGGTGAGGTGCTGGCGCGGTTGCGGCGCGCGGCCGTGGACGGCGTCGTCCCGGAGCACGTCTTCCTCGAGAGCGTACGGACGCTCGCGCTGGGGGACGCCGAGCGGGAGCGGCTGCGTCAGGAGCTGGCCCGGCTGGGGCTGCCCGTGGGGGAATTGCAGGTGCACGCAGGGGGTGACCAGCGGAGTGGTGAAAAGGTTGCACGGGATCGTGCAGAAAATGTGTCCCCCCGCCTGTCGCTCGTACAGGACCTGCTGGCCCGCTATGCCGACGCCGACGGGTACGTGACCCCGCGGGTCGTCGACGGTGTGGTCCGGCTCGCCGGGCTCGGCGCGCATGAGGCCGCTCAGCTCCGCGCGAGGGCTCTGGTGCGGGACCCGGAGGGGGAGCGGGGCGCCGGGGACGGTGAGGAGATCGATGAGCCGGATACGTCCGACGATGCGCCGGGGCCGGAGGAGGACGCGCCGAGTCCGGGGCAGGACGTGGACGCGGGGGACGTGTCGCGAGGGGACCTCGCGGAGTCGGTGGCCGCGGCGCACGCAGTCCTGGACACCGACCGACGGGTGCGGCGCCCCGAGAGCCGGTTGCTGAGCGCGCAGGCCGAGGTCGGCCTCGCCGTGCTGCTGCGGGGCGGACCGGACCACATCGCGCGGGAACCGGACGAGGACGAACTGAAGGCCCTCCCTCCCGAAGACCTCAGAATCCGTGCCCGGGACTGTCTCGTGGTGCACAACCAGCGGCTCGTACGCTCCCTGGCGCGGCTCTACCAGGAGCAGGGGCTCGACCACGACGACCTCCTCCAGCACGGTTTCCTCGGTCTGCTCAGGGCGGCGCGGAAGTTCGACCCGACCATGGGCAACAAGTTCTCCACCTACGCCACCTGGTGGATCCGGCAGTCCATCACCCGGGCCATCGCCGATGAGGGCACCCTCATCCGCGTCCCGGTGCACATGCACGAACAGATGCGGAAGGTGGCCAGGGCCGAACGCGCCCTCGCGGCCGAAGGGCGGCACGCGGGCGACGCCGACGTCGCGGTGAGGTGCGACATGACCCTGCAGAAGGTGCAGGAGATCCGGAAGCTCACCCGGCGCACCGATTCCCTGGACCGGGTCATCGGCGACGGTGCGACCCTGGCGGACTTCGTGGCGGAGACCCACGTCCTGCCGTCGGTGGAGCGGCAGGTGGTGGGCGCCCTGCACGCGGCGGAGATTCTGGCCGTGCTGGACACGTTCACCGAACGGGAGGCGCGCATCCTGGTGCGGCGGCTCGGACTCGACGGGGACGAACCCTCGACCCTGGACGAGCTCGGACGCGAGTTCGGCGTCACCCGGGAACGCATCCGGCAGATCGAGGGCAAGGTCCGGCCCGTACTGCGGGAGCGGGTGCGCGAGGCGGGACTGGTCGGCCTGGACGCCGTGTGCGAGAAGGCCGAGCGCGCGGCGGAACGCGCCGCCGAGGCCAAGCGGGCGGCCCGGATCGCCCGCGCCACCCACGCGGCCCGCACCGCCCGGGCCCGGATCGCCCTGCGCAAGGCCAGGGCGGAGCGCATCGCCCGGGCCGCCGGGGAGCGGGCGGCGGCTGTTGCGGCTGCGGCACCCGCCCCGGTGGTCGGGGAGACGGAGCCGAACGGCGACACGCCGACAGTCGAGGCGGGGAACGCGGTGCCCGCGATCCCCCGGGAAGACGCCCCCGCGGGAGAGCTCACGGACACCGGTGAGGCCGTGGACACCACGGCTCCGGACGCCGTCGCCGCCGACTGGGAGCGCGCCCGCCGGATGGCGGAGGAGCCCGTCGACCACCTCTGGTGGCTCGCCGACTACGCACGTACGGCACTGGGGGACGACGGCCTGACGGCGGTGCTGGGGCAGCCGGCCGCCGACGTGGTCGTGCGGGACGCCCACAGCGGCGGACGCCTCTCGCGTCCGGTGCTGACCGCACTGGAAGTGCTGCGCCGGGTCTTCGACGCCCTGGTGGCCGCCGGGCAGCGCCCGGAGGACTTCTTCGACCGCCCCGCCGAAGCGCTCGTCGGAGCGACGCCCCACGACTATCTCGTACGCAGACCCCTGGTCGAGCGCGAGTCGCGGCTGGCCGTACGGGACGCGCTGCGGGAGTTCCTCGCCGTGGTGACGAAACCGGCGGAGGCGGAGGGTGAGCGGGCAGCGGAGCCCGAGCGGGTACCGGAGGCCGAGAGTGAGCAGGCACCGGAACCTGAGAGCGAGCGGGTACCGGAACCCGAGGTCACACAGGTGCCCGACTCCGAACCGGCACCGGCACCGGAGACAGGGCGGTCGACGGAGACCACCGGCCCGGCCGATACGCCGCAGATCACCGCCGACTGGGACAAGGCCCTGACGCTGACGCGGTCGCCGATGGGTGGGGAAGTGGCCTGGCTCGCCGAGTACGCACTGCTGGCCCTGGGCCATCTGCAACTGTCCGTGCTGCTCGGCCCGTCCGCGGCGGACGCCGTGGTGCGCGCCGCGCGGGAACGGGGCATGCTCAACCGGCACGTCGTCCGGGCCCTGGAAGTACTCGAGAGCGTCTTCGACGCGCTCAGACGGTTGGAACTGCGCCCCGAGCACTTCTTCGAGTGGCCCGCCGGAGTGCTGGCCGGGGCGACTCCTTGCGCGTACCTGGCAGCGAAACCCCTGGTGGGCAATGATGCGCGCCTCGCTGTGCGGGACGCCCTGCGGGAGTTCGTCGCCGCGCACACCTCGCGCACCGAGCCCACGCCCGGAGACTTCGACGATGCCGCGAGCGAGCCGCCCGCACAGCCGCCGGTCGACACCGAGCGGCTCCTCGACGAGGCCCGGAAACGGTACGAGGCTGAGCTCGCCTCGCTGGAGCGAGAACACGAACGTCGGCTGAGCGAGGAGCGGAGCGCCGCCGACGAGCGTGTCGCGGCCGTCCGGGCCGAAGCCGAGCGACAGCTCGACGCGTGGGAAGAGGTGCTGCTGCACCGCGCGGACCGGTCCCGGGACCGGCGCGAGAAGCAGGTGCGGCGCCAGGCCGAGGAGCACCTCGCGCGTCTGAAGGAGCAGCACCGCGAGGCCTACGGGGCGGTGCTGCGCCGTGCCGAGCGTGCGGAGGAGGCCGCCCGGGAGACGGCCGGCACCGGGCAGCGGGCGGACGAGCTGGAGCAGAGGCTGCGCGACTACCGCGAAGGCGCCGAGGCACGCATCGGAGACCTCGAGGCACGACTGAGCGAGGCCCAGTCGGTGGCCGCCGAGCGTGAACGCGCCGCCGGGGCGTTGGTCGCCGAGCTGGAGACCCGTGCACGTAAGGCTGAGGCGACTGCCGCCGATCTGGAGGCCCGCGTACGGCAGGCCGAGACGACTGCCGCTGAACTGGAGGCCCGCGTACGGCAGGCCGAGACCACTGCCGCCGAGCGGGAGCGTGCCGCCGCCTCGGCGCGGGAGGAGTACCTCCAGGGTGCCCGACTGCGCGTCACCGAGGTGGAGGCACGTCTGCGGGAGGCCGAGGCGGCCGTCGCCCAGCGGGACCTGTTCGTCGAGGCGGCCCGGCGGCGCGCCGAGGAGGCCGAGCGGGAGGCGGCCCAGCGCATCGCCCGGAGCGAGCACGAGGCCTGGCTCCGCGTCACCGACCTGCAGACGCAACTCGGCGAGACACAGACGCGGCTCGGCGAAGCACAGGCGCAACTGGCCGCGGCCCAGGAAGCGGCCGACCGCGGTCGCGGCTCCCTCCGGGACCGCTGGCGCCGCTCCTGAGCCCACCGGCCACCCACCCGTCCCCTCCCCACCCCCATCAACACCAGGAATCCCATGGACCCCAGACAGGAACTCGTCTCCTACCTGCGGCGACAGCTCGTCGGTCCGGTCGGCGGCGACGACGAGACGCTCGACGCACCGCCCGACCGGCAGTACCTCATGGGCACCCTCTACCCGCAGGAAGCGGACTTGCAGGGGCAGTTGGACCTCGCCAAGGAGGAGTTCGACGGGGCCGGCACCGAGCGGGGGGCCGAGGACACCGCGCCGGCGGGCGACCCCGTGCCGGAGTCGAACTCCTGGCTGCCGTCGTCCCTCGGCTTCAGCTTCTACACCGACGCCGAGACCCTCGAGATCGAGTGCTCCGCCGCCCGTTACCGCACCCGGTCGCGCAGCGGTCAGCGCGGCCGGACGTGGCAGCGGATCGCGATACCGGCCGAGACGCACCTCCTCGGCCCGGACCGGGACCAGGTCCCCGTCCTGGACGCGCGAGCCGAACTGCGCGTCACGCGCCGCGACTTCGGCAACGGAAAGCTCGTCACCGTCGCCCTCGTCAACGCGGCCCGGTACGACTCCGCGCTCGGAAAAAGTGCCCACTGGGACGGAATGCTGTTCCAGGTGGAGCTGCGGGCCCGGCCCGCCGACGGGCAGGTGCTCCCGTACCCGAGCGTGCGCCTGGCCAGCAGGGACCCGGAGGAACAGGAACTGCGCCTGCAGTACCGGCACGTGCGCACCCACGCCGTCGGCCACGGGTGCGCCGTCGAGGAACTGTGGGACGGCGACGACCGGACGGTGACCGGACTCCGGGCGGCCGTCATGCCCGAGGCGGAGGTCACGGGCGTACGAGCCGCCGGACTCACCGACACCCCCGTGCTCAGCCTCACCCACCTCGCCGACCCGGCCGTCTCCACCGACCAACTCCGCGAAGAGCTCTTCGAGTTCGCCTCCGCCTACCGGGCCTGGTACGTCGGCCAGCTCAACACCGAGGTACCCGCATGGGGCCGTGAGGCGGCCGACCGCGTCCTCGGACGGATCGGCACCGCGGTCTCCCGCATCGAGTCCGGCGTCCGCACCCTCTGCGACCCCCGGCGCCCCGAACTGCTGCACGCCTTCCGGGCCGCCAACCACGCCATGGCGCTGCAGATGCGCCACTCCGCCGCCGACCTCGCCGGCACCCGGCGCCCCCGCCGCGACGACGGCGTACCGCCGGACCCGCGACCGTACGCGGACGCCACCTGGCGCCCCTTCCAGCTCGCGTTCTTCCTGCTGGCCGTCGACGGCGCCGTCGACCCCCGGCACCCGGACCGCGCCGTCACGGACCTCATCTGGTTCCCGACCGGTGGCGGCAAGACCGAGGCGTACCTGCTGCTGGCCGCGTTCGTGATGGTGCTGCGCCGGAGCGGACCCGACGGCGGGGGCACCGCCGTACTCAGCCGGTACACGCTCAGCCTGCTGACCACCCAGCAGTTCCAGCGCGCCGCGACGACCGTGTGCGCCCTGGAATCCATGCGCCGCGCCGACCCGGCCACCTACGGCGAGGAACCGTTCTCCATCGGGCTGTGGGTCGGTGAGACCACCACCGCGAACAGCTACGACAAGGCGCGCCGCGACTTCGAGGACGCGCGGGCGGCCGCCACCCCGGACGACGTGTTCATCCTGGACCGCTGCCCGTGGTGCGGCACCCGCGTCCTGCCCGCCCACAAGTCGCCCGACATCGGCGACTACGGGGTGCGGGCAGGCGCCGACTCCTTCGCCTTCTTCTGCCCCCGGGACGAGTGCCTCTTCCACGACGAGCTGCCCGTCGCCGTCGTGGACGACCACCTGTACGACCGTCCGCCCACCTTCGTCCTCGGCACCGTCGACAAGTTCGCCCGCCTCGCCTGGGAACCGCGTGCGGGACGGCTCTTCGGCGCCGGCACCGGGCACCGGCCGCCGTCCCTCGTCATCCAGGACGAACTGCACCTGCTCACCGGCCCGCTCGGCACCACCGTCGGCCTCTACGAGTCCGCCGTCCTCGGACTGTGCACCGGGCCGGACGGCACCGGGCCCAAGGTCGTGGCGTCCACCGCCACCATCCGCCGCTCCGGCGAGCAGGTCCGCGCCCTGTACGGGGGCGACGTCCAGCTCTTCCCGCCCGCCGGACTCGACGCCCGCCACTCCTACTTCGCCGAACCCGACACCTCCCGGCCGGGCCGCCGTTACGTCGGTGTCATGGCCCAGGGACACACCGCCGGCCGTGCCTCCGTCGCCACCGCCGCCGCCCTGCTCCAGGGCGCCTGGGAACTGCCCGAGGAACACCGGGACGCCTACTGGACGCTCGTCGCCTACCACCACAGCCTGCGCGAACTGGGCCGCACGGTCACCGCCGCCGCCGACGACATCCCCGCCCAGCTCGCCGGACTCGACTCCGGCAGCGGCGTACGCCCCCTGCCGGACCAGCAGGTCGAGGAACTCACCAGCAACCTGCCGCGCTCCGAGCAGCCCGTGCTCCTCGACCGGCTGGAGAAGAGCTGGGACGACACGGGATCGGTGTCCTTCCTGCCCTGCACCAACATGCTCTCCGTGGGCGTCGACGTGAAGCGGCTCGCCCTGATGCTGATGCAGGGACAACCGAAGACGACCGCCGAGTACATCCAGGCCACCAGCCGCGTCGGCCGCCACGCCGTGCCCGGACTCGTGGTGACCTTCTTCAACGCCACCCGCCCCAGGGACCGTTCGCACTACGAGACCTTCGACGTCTACCACCGCGCGCTCTACCGGCACGTCGAACCGACCAGCGTCACCCCCTGGTCCGTGCCCTCCCGCCGCCGCGCCCTGCACGCCGTGCTCGTCGTCCTCGTACGCCACCGGCTCGGGCTCGCGGCCGAGAACCAGGCCGGACTGATCCTCGACCGGATGCCCGAAGCGGAAGCGCTGGCCGAGGAGCTGGCACAGCGGGCGGAGACCGCCGAACCGGGGACCGGCGACGCGGTGCGCGAGGAACTCGACGGGCTGCTCGCCGAATGGGAGGACCTCGCGCGCCAGGCCCGCAAGGACGGACGCGAGCTGTACTACCGCAGCCAGGGCAAGGGCCAGTCCCACCTCATCAAGAGCTTCGAGCAGCTCCACGGCCTGTGGGAGACACCCAACTCGATGCGCAACGTCGACCGGGAATGCCAGGTGACAGTGAAGGGAGCCGACCTGTGAGCCGCACACTCCGGGTACGTCAGTCGCAGACCGTGGTGCCCTTCGGGGTCGGGGCCGTCTTCGACATCCAGGGCGAGTCGTTCGTCGCCACCGGCATCGGCGACTGGCCGGCCCGCGGCAGGCAGCCCGTCGACTCGCCCCGCCTCGCGGACCGCCTCGGCGTCTCCGGCTTCTACGCCGCGCCCGCCACCGCCAACGACCGCTTCGACGTCGCCGACGCGCCCGGAGCACCGTACATCCGCTTCCCCTCCTGGCTGTTCTGCGGCTCCTGCCGGCGGATGAAGCGGTGGCGGATCGCCGACGAGAAGCGCGGCCAGGCACCGCGCTGCCCCTCCTGCTCCCCGGCGCGGACGCTGGCGCCGATGCGGTTCGTGCAGATCTGCCAGGCCGGGCACCTCGGCGACGTCGACTGGTGGTTCTGGGCACACTCACGGCGCGACGGGGGCGAGCGGCGGCAGTGCGGGGAACGCGAGAAACTGCGCTTCCTCGTCTCCGAACGGGCCTCCGGCCTCGAAGCGCTCTCCGTCGCCTGCACCGCGAAGGGCTGCGGAGCCGTCCGGGACCTGCTCGACATCCTCGGCACCCACGGCATGCGCTGCCCGGGACGCAACCCCTGGCAGCGCGCAAGTGAAGCCGTCGAGTGCCCGCGCCCGGTGCAGATCGTGCAGCGGACCGCCGGCAACCTCTACTACCCGATCGTGCACTCCGCGCTCGACATCCCCGAGACCGACACCCCCGCCCACGCCGACGACGCGCTCGCGGACCAGGTGCGGGAACACCACCTGTGGGTGTCGCTGTGCCGCGACGCCTCCTCACCGCGTGCCGTCCTGTTCCGGCAGATGATCCAGGAGGACACGGGAGCCGACGACGGCCTGCTGGACGCACTCCTGGCCGAGGAGACGGGCGGCACGAGCCCGGACGCCACCACCGCCACCGCTGCCGCGTCCGACGGCCCCGCACGGCCCGACCTGAGCCGGGAGGAATGGGCAGCCTTCACGGCACCCGCCCCACCCGCCACCCGTGACTTCGCCCTGCGCGAGACCATGCTCGGCCTGGCCGGCGAGACCGCCGAACCCTGGGCCGGTCTCGCGAGCCGCTTCGGCCGCGTCGTCCTCGCCGACCGGCTCCGCGAGGTCCGCGCCCTGTCCGGCTTCACCCGGGTCTCCCCGGACGCCGCCGTCGTCCCCGCCGACACCTCGCGCCGGCTCAAGTGGCTGCCCGCCGTCGAGGTCTTCGGCGAGGGCATCCTCCTCACCCTCAACCACGGCGCGCTGAAGGACTGGGAGGAGGACCCGGACGTACGCGGACGCGTCGAGGGCATGCGGGCCGACCTCGACCGCTCCTTCCAGAAGGACCGCCTGCGGAACGTGACCGGTCCCGAACTCTCCCCGCGCTTCGTCCTGTTGCACACCCTGGCCCACCTCCTTATCCGCCAGCTGTCCTTCGAATCCGGCTACACCACGGCGAGCCTGCGCGAACGGATCTACGCCCGCCCCGAACAGGACCAGTACGGCATCCTCGTCTACACCGCCGCCGGGGACGCCGAAGGCACCCTCGGCGGACTCGTCCGCCAGGGCGAACCACCGCGGCTGGCCGAGACACTGCTGAGGATGACCGAGTCCGCCGCCTGGTGCTCCGCCGACCCGCTGTGCGCCGAACACCCCGGACAGGGCTTCGGCAACCTCAACCGGGCCGCCTGCCACGCCTGCGCCCTGCTCCCCGAGACCAGCTGCGAGACCGGCAACAGCCTCCTGGACCGGGCCCTCGTCGTCGGCGGCGAACGGGTCCCCGGCTACCTGCAGTCGATCATCACCGCGGCCCGCGCCGCCGCGGCGGGCGCCCTGGAGCAACAGTGACCGTCACCTACCTCGACCTCGACCCCGACCAGCGGTCCGGCGTCGACGGGCTCCCCTTCGACGGCAACCACCTGGTCAGCGGGCCCCCGGGCAGCGGCAAGAGCGTACTGGCCGCGCAGCGCGCCGCCATGCTCGCCCTCACCGGCACCCCGGTGGTCCTGCTGACCTACTCCAACCTGCTGCGCCAGTCGCTCGCCGGCACGGCGCACGCACTGGGCCCCGCGGACCGCTCGGTCCGCGTCATGACCGCACACCGCTGGCTCGCCGACTGGTACGGCACCACACCGCCCGGCGGCGGCGACGGCTGGTACGACTGGGACGCCCTCCACAACCGCGCCGCCGAGACCGCCCCGGCCGTCGGGCCCACCTTGGTCATCGACGAAGGCCAGGACCTGCCGCCCGAGTTCTACCTGCTCTGCCGCATGCTCAAGGCCCGTACGACCGTCTTCGCGGACCAGTGCCAGCGGCTCACCGACACCAACTCCACCCTCGACGAGATCGTCCGCAACCTCGGCCGGTGCACCCGGCACGAACTCGACGGCAACCACCGCAACACCGAGCAGATCGCGTCCTTCGCGGCCCACTTCCACACCGGTGCCGGCACGCCGGTCCTGCCCGGCCGCCAGGGACCGGTGCCGCGCCTGCACCGCTTCCACGAGCGGGGCGTCGTGGACCTGCTCGTCCTGCTCGCCGAGGCGCAGCCGGGGAAGAGCATCGGGGTGATCGCCGCCACCAAGCACACCCAGTTCTCCCTGCTCGGCAGCGTCCAGAACCGCGCGCCGCGCCTGAAGCCCCAGCTGTACACGTCCGAGTCCAAGGGCGGCCAGTACCGCAACCTCGACCTCGGCCGCCCCGGCATCGTGATCGTGCACCGCCGCAGCGCCAAGGGGCTGGGCTTCGACACCGTCGTCATCCCCGACACCCACGCGGACGCGGGCACGGACCCCACCTCCGCCGCACTGCGCATGTCGTACTACGTGATGGCCACGCGCGCCCGGCAGGAACTCCACCTCGGCTACGAAGGACAGTCGGAGCCGCCGCTCCTGGCCCCGATCGACCGCGGGGACCTGCAACGGGGCTGACATGCGGCGCGTGCGCCGTCACTCCTTTGACCGGGAAGAGCATCAGCAGCGAGGACGAGGACTTCGAGACCGTGGTGGAGCACGCGTCCACTCCGCCTCCCTGCCGCAGGCCTTGTCGCGCCCCGGAGGGCACGCCGTCGGCCGGCCGGTGAACGACCTGCCGGCGGCCGGTCGGAGCGGGCTCGAAGGCGGCGTGGCCGACGTCGCCGAGCCGGTTCCGGGCCGCGGACCCGGCCGACCCTCAGGACGAGTCCCCGTAGCGGGCGGCCAGCGCGGCGGCGCGGTCGCGCAGGGAGGCGCGCAACGACTCCGGGGCGAGGGCTTCCGCGTCCGTGCCGAGCTGCCACAGCGCCCACTCGGCGTGTCGCAGGTCCTGGAACGTCACCTCCAGACGCAGCCAGCCGTCCGCGTCCGGTTCCGCGGCGCGGACGGCCACCACGGTGCTCAGTAGGTCCTCCCGCCGCTCCGGGGTCACCCGTGCCAGCACGGTGATGTGGTCGCTGGACAGGAACCGCGCGCAGCGTTCCCGCCAGACCCGGTCCAGGTCGACCTGGTTCGGTCGCCGTGCCGGTTCGGGGAGTTCCTCGGCGGCCAGCACCCGCGACAGCCGGTAGGTGCGGTCCGCGCCAGATCTCGTGGCCAGCAGGTAGCCCCGGTCGCGTACGGTGACCAGGCCGATCGGGTCCACCGTGCGCCACCGCGGTGCCTGGTCCGTGGCCGCGTAGTGGATGCGCAGTCTGTGTCCGGTGAGCACCGCGCGCCGGATCTCGGTCATCGTCGTGCCGGACACCCCTTCGGTGACCGGCCGGCGGGGGAGCAGGTCGGTGTCGGGCTCGACGAGAATGCGCCGGGCCGCGTCGCTCGCGGTGGTCCGATGGTTCTCGGGCAGCGCGTCGACCACTTTGCGTACGGCCGAGGCGAGCGCCGGGCCGAGGCCGAACACCTGCTCGCCGCGCCCCGTTCCGGTGGTCAGCAGGGCGAGGGCCTCGTCGTGGTTCAGTCCGGTGAGCTCGGTCCGGAAGCCGGGCAGCAGCGCGAACCCGCCGTGTCGGCCGCGTTCGGCGTAGACCGGCACGCCGGCCGCGGACAGCGCCTCGACGTCGCGCAGCACGGTACGGGTGGACACCTCCAGCTCGCGGGCCAGTGTGTCCGCGGTCATCCGGCCGCGCTGACGCAGCAGCAGCACCAGCGAGACCAGCCGATCGGCGCGCATGCGGGAACCGTACCGAATACATGACCGAGGGTGTCGTGATTCGTTGGAAGGCTCGTGAGCAGCGACACCGACAGCGGTGGTCACCGCGCCGGTGGACGTGCTTCTCATGAACCGAAGGGAGCCGATGTGGCAGTGGAACGAACGGCGGTCAACCCCGTGACGTGGTCGGTGGAGATGGGGTTCAACCAGGGGGAGGTCGTCTCCGGGCACACCCGGACCCTGTACTGCTCCGGACAGACCGCGATGAGCGGCGACGGCGAGCCCCGGCACGACGGTGACATGGCCGCGCAGTTGGCGCTGAGCCTCGACAACCTGGAAGCCGTGCTCGGTGAGGCCGGCATGTCCCTCGCGAACCTCGTCCGGCTCAACGTCTACACCACCGACGTCGATCTGCTGTTCCCGCACTACGGGGTGCTGGCGTCGCGGCTGGGCGCCGCCGGGGTGGCGCCCACCACCACGATGCTCGGGGTGACACGGCTGGCGGTTCCCGGCCAGATGGTCGAGCTGGAGGGGACCGCCGTCGCGTGAGGCGATTCCGCCGCCTCCGCCGCTCGTGCCGGTCCGACCGGCACGAGCGGCGGGCGGAACGGCCTTCGCCGGTTCAGCCGTAGGGGATCACCAGCACGGACTTGTCCGTGCCCGTCTGGAGCTTCGCGGTGCCGTTGCCGATGGCGCTCCACACCTCGAGGCGTACGGTGCCGCCCTTGAGGTCACCCGGTGTGCCCGTGGTCGCCTTGAGGCCGCGTGCCTGCGAGTACTCCTCCCATCCGGCGACCGGGTCGGTCGCGAAGTAGTGGTACGTCTCGGTCCGGTCGAAGCTGCCGTCACCGGTGAGGTCGTAGCTGATCCGGGCCTGCTGGCCCAGCCCGACCGCGGTGCCCGCGTCCACCTGGAGCCGGAAGGCGGTCTGCGCGCCCGGGGCGAGCGTGCCGTTGACACCACGGACCTCGTAGACGAGGGGCCGGTACGGGGTGCCGTCGTGGTTGGCGCCGTCGGCGGAGGCGAGGGTGTCGCTGCCCGCCGTGCCACCGGTCGCCGTGGTCAGGGTGCCGCCGGAGCGCAGCTGGAAGGTGTTGCCGGTCGGCGGTTCCGGGTCGGGGTCGGGTTCTCCCGAACCGGTTCCGGTGCCGGTCGCGGTGGAACGGGCCGGCACGGACAGGGTCTTGCCGTCGGAGAAGGTCACGGTGCGGGCCGTGGAACCGTAGTTGTGGGCCGCGTAGGTGCGGGTCGTGCCCTTGGTGAAGACGGCGGAGGAGGGGATGTCACCGGTCACGGAGGCGTCCGGGGCGCCGAGGGTGTCGAGGGTGTTGATCCAGTGGTAGGTGTGCGCCTTCGACTCCCCCTGCTCGGGGGTGTAGCCGGCATGCCCCGCGTCCCACTTCGCCTTGGCCGTGCCCGGGTCGGCGAAGGACTGGAACTCCCAGAGGATGTCGCGCCATTCGACGGCCGGACCGCCGTTCTCCCGCTCCATCTCGGCGATGTTGCGCCGGATCGCGGCCTTCTCGCCGCCGAGGTGGAGCGAACCGCCGGTCACGGGCAGGACGTTGATGCCGTGGATCTCCTCCGGGTTGGCGGTCCACCAGGTGGAGTAGGCGGCGCCGCTGCCCCACACCATGCCGGCCGTGTCGTGGCCGAAGGAGGAGGGGAAGACCTGCTCGTCGGCGTCGAACCAGTACTGGGCGATCGACTCCGACTCGGTGGTCAGCAGGAAGGTGCCGAGGTCACGCAGCGAGGTGTCGCCGGTGGCGGAGCCCCACAGGACGAGGGCCGCGCTGAGGTTGGTGGACTCCGAGGAGGACTCCTGGTTGTTGCCGGCGGCGAAGCCCTGGTGGCCGGAGGCCCAGCTGTGGCCCGCGTAGACGTCGAAGCCGCGCAGGAAGGGGAAGGCGGAGTCGGTGCGGCTGGGGTTGGCGGTGTCCCGCACGAGCGTCTCGACCATGCCGCCCCAGGCGGAGTCGGCGGCCCACGCCGGGTCGTACTGGGCGACGATCGCCGCCGCGTAGACGTAGTAGCCGTAGTGGAAGTGGTGGTCGTTCAGCTCGGTGTCACTGCCGTAGGAGGCGGGGTAACCGGTGAGGGTCTTCCAGTCCTTGTCGTAGCTGAACTCGTTCGCGCCTCCCGCCGTGAACCAGTCCTGGAGCCTGCCCTTCATCAGGCCGAGCATCCGGTCGCGGGTGCCGGTCTCACCGATCTGGTCGGCCACCGGGACCAGCTGGGCGAGGCGGCCGAGGGCCTTGCCGGTCCAGTAGGTGTCGGAGGCCCCGGAGAAGGGGTCGGAGGCGTTCACGACCTCGTTCAGGTAGCCGCGCAGCCGGGCGGCGTCCACACCGCTCGACTTCGGCAGCGCGGGCAGCACCGCCGACGCCTTCTGGCTCGTGGTGAAGGAGGCCGACTCGCGGACCTTCATGGTGCCGCGCGGGGAGACGTAGGTGTAGGAAGTGAGGGGGTCCGTGGTGTGCAGCCACTGGTGGCGGTAGAGGGCCTGGAGCGTGCCGCGCTCGGTGCCCTCCTTCGCCTCGGTGGTGAGCGTGTAGGTGGCGCCGACGGTGCCCCCGCTGTAGTTCCAGGTGACCTTGGAACCGGTGACGAAGCTGTAGGCGTACTTCTTGAACGTCGCCAGCGCGCCGGTGGACGGCAGCACGGCGACGGAGAAGTAGTCCTTCGAGCCGAGGCCCGCGGTGACGGTGGAGCCGGAGACGTTCCAGTCGCTGCCGGTCGGGGCGAAGAGCGCGTAGTGGTGCCCGGCGACGGTGATGCCGAGGACGTTGCCCTGGTCGGCGAAGACGGCGGGCGCGCCGGCGGTGGTGATCTGGGCGTTGCCGCCGGAGCCCTTGGCGTAGACGAACGGGGAGCCGTGGCCGATGGTGGTGCGCAGGGTGCGGGTGCCGTCGGACCAGTAGGGGGTGACCGTCCAGTCGGACCAGTCGTCGGCCTTGGTGTCGGGGGAGTTGAGGCCGGTCAGCCCGATGGTGAGGTCGCGCTTGTGGGCGTACTCGTACTGGCGGCCGTCGCCGACGATCGAGGGGGTCGTCGGATAGCCGACGTCGAGCCCGCCGGCCGTGGCCTGGTAGGTGAGGGGGTGCCCGTACATGGGGGTCGAGTACGGGTTGTCGCCGTAGCGCTGGAAAGCGAGGGAGGACCACCAGTCGTTGGTGGGCACGGGCCGGTTCCTGGCGGCGGCGGTCACCTTGGGCGTGACCGGCGTTCCCGTGTTGGTGGTGGGGCTCGACGTGCCGGCGGGCCGGGTGTCGGAGTAACTGCCGGAGCCCACCGGGACGGTGGCGGCGGCCGCCGGCACGGCGGCCGGGCCCACGCCGACGGCGACGAGGGCTGAGGCCAGCAGCAGAACGGCTGCCGGTCTGGTGCGGGGGGATGGCATGTGACACCTCAAGTCATGACAGGAGGGGAGTCTGAGAGCGCTCTCAGGTGGCCGGAACGTAAAGCCTCTGTAATGCACGTGTCAATGCCTTGAACGCAGCGGATAGGTGTCGAGCCCGGGATCCGTCAGGTCTTCGCGTCGGCCGGTGACCACCGGGCGGCGTTGCGGAGGGCACTCCCGGCCGCGCGACGCACCGGCGGGGCCGTCCCCGTACGGCGCGGTTCGCGGCCCGTTCGGGGCCGGCGGTCGTCACCTCCTGGCGGTGCCGGCTCCCGCCCCGGCGGATCGGCCGCCCGGTCCCGGGGCCGACACCGCCGCCACGGTCAGGTGCGTCGGGGTGATGGCGGCCGTAGCACTCACGGCGGGACCGGAGCTGCCCGCACGGACGGACGGTGCGCTGGGGGATACGGCACGGGGCCGGTGGGAGTGCCGATGCAGGGCGCTGTGCGCAGGCCGTACGGGTGATGTTCGGTACGAGGGGGATGAAGAGTGCGGATGCCGCGAACCCGATCGACCTGAACCGGCCGACGCCGTGAGCGTCGTACCCGTCCGGTTGCCGTACGGCCGGATCCGTCCTGGTCACCGGCCGGGACAGCCGGTCCGCCGCCGCACCGGCCATCCGCACCCCTGAGCCCTGCCCCGCTCCTCGGACCGGCCCCGGGCCCCGGCGGCGGACCCGAAGCCCGGTTCACCGCTGTCGGCCGGGCCCTCGCGGCGGGTGACACGAGTGCGGTGGCGGACGCCGTCCGCCGCCTGGAGGACCACCGGCTCTCCGCCGAGCCGGAGGAGTCCGCCCGCATCGGACGCGCCCGCATGGGGCGGCGCCTCGCCCGCTGGCTGCCCACCGACCCGCCCACCGACGCCCCCACCGTCGCCGTACAGCGGCACGTCGCCGAGACCGGGTGGGCGGACCTCGCCCTGGGGCACATCGAGGCCGGACGGCCGCACCCTACGCCTCCACGAGGCACTGCTGAGCGAGCGGTTCGCCCTCGGAGCGGGATGAGGACACGGCCCGGGGTGCCTCAGACCTTGATCCCGAGGCACACCGAACGGTCCGTCGTCAGACGGTGATCTCACCCGCGCAGGCGGTGAACGCGGCCCACTGCTCCCGGGGACCGAACCTCCTCCGCCACGTCACGACGCGAACGCCCGCAGCACCTTCGCGAAGGTCGTCAGCTCGTCGATCATCTCCGGCGGGAGTGGCTTCTCGTCGAAGTGAGCGATCCGGTTGCGGATGTCCTTCACCCGCTTCAGCAGGCCGACGAACTGCTCCCGGGGCATGTTGGGCCACTTCAGCGCCTCCCAGTTGCGGTCGGCCCGCTCGGCGAAGGACTGCTTCGTCTGGTCGCCGTCCAGCAGCCTCAGGTAGTCGCCGAACATGAGGTCCGACACCTGGCCGGTGCGCTGCTCCGGCTTCTTGTTCGTCTGGACCGCCTTGATGGCCTCCGTGTCCAGGGCCGCGCCCAGGCAACGGCGCAGCAGCGACTCGATCTCGCCCACGATGAAGAAGGGGCGCGCCGCCCCCTCGAAGCGTTCCGTGACGTCCGCGGCGGTGACGAGGCCCGACAGGCAGCCGTCGTCGCCGCGGACGAGCAGGTAACCGTGCTCGCGGATGACCGGGAGGGCGGTGAAGAACTCCTGGCGGGCGTCGGCGACGGGCAGCGAGTCCTTCTCCATCGCGTTGTCGAGCGTGGCCTCCTTCCCCGCCTCGTACATCTTGGCCACGGACCCCCAGGTGACGACCCCGTGGACCTGCGCCATGCCGGTGGTCACCGGCACCTGGGAGAGGCCCTTCGTACGCATCAGGAAGGTCGTCTGGGACAGGGGCGTGCCGGGCCCCACGGACACCAGGCCGCGCCGCGCCGACGGCATGTCGCCGAGCAACAGCCGCTGCGGCAGGGCGTGCGAGGGCAAGGCCTCGTCCGCCTCATCGGCCTCACCCTCCGGTCCGGCGGGCGTGCGCTGTGCCGGAACGGCCGCCAGCGGCACGACGTCGACGGTGCTGCGCAGACCGCAGACGGCGAAGTCCGGCAGCGTGGTCAGCCCGGCGTCCGTGAACGCCTGCGAGATCCGGTGCACCGTCCGGTGGTCGCGGACCCTGACCTGGAACAGGTCGAGGATCTCCTGCACGGAAACGGTCCTGCCCTTGAGCGAGGTGACCTCCCGCTCGTGCGGCCTGGTCGTCATCGGGCGTCGCCCTCCGGCAGGTCACGGAGCATCGTCCTCTTGCCCATGGCGGAGTGCACCAGATCCTGCAACTGCTTGGAGCGGTCGCGGTAGAAGCGCTCGTAGTCGTTCTCGCGCAACGCGTCCGGATCGATCAGGTGGGTGGTCAGGAGGTCGTCGAACCACTCGGGACGCATGTCGGACGCGGCGATCATCGTGGACAGGTACGACGACGGCGCTCCCGTCATGTCCATCGACGCGCGGTAGGACAAGGGCGTCTTGTTCACGATCGAACTGGTGGGCAGACCGTTGCTGTTGCCCCGTCGGAACCACGTCTTGGGGAAGATCTGCCGCACGTCCACGCCGTACTCGTCCAGCCGGCCGGGACTGAGCGGGGTGCTCGTGTAGTGCCAGTCCACCGCGCCCTGCTTGATCAGCAGGGCGTAGATGCCCTTGTAGGCGGCGCTGTTGCGGGTGGTGAGGGTGTCGAGGCGGTCGGCGAAGAAGAACGCCTCCGTGACCGTCTCGGGCGCCCTCTCGTCCTGTGCGATCCAGGGGACGAGCTGCTCGACGTCCTTGGTGAAGCGTGTCTCCGTGGAGCCGCCGTACATCTCACCGAGCACCCCGCACCAGTACCACTGCTCGATCTTCTCCTCCGTCCCCGGACCGTCGGTCGCCGTGTCGAGGATGGCGCGAACGGCCGCGAGCGGGACGAGCTGCGTCTTGTACGGCAGATCGTTCGGGCGGACGATGCACTGCCGCTCCAGGAAGTCACCCACCCAGGCGAAGGCGTCGGCGAGCTTGGGCGCCAGGCGCACGAAGTCGGCCAGGGGGAGGTCCAGCAGGTCGCGGCGCTTGCAGGACACCGTGGTCCCGAGGCCCTCCTGCTTCCGCTCCCAGGTGCGCACCAGCGCGATGGCCTGCAGGAAGTCGATGCTGCTCAGCCCGTTCTCGAGGCCGCTCTCCAGACGGCCGAAGACCGGGTACTTGCCGGCCAGCTGCTGCTTGATCTCGCGCCAGACCTCGGGAAGCTGGTAGTAGTCCCCGGTCCGCTCCACGTAGTCGCGGTCCCCGGCGTAGGTCGCGGTGAGCAGCTCGAAGACGTTCAGGGGCACGCCGCCCGTGTTGACCCGCTCGAACACCGCGCAGACGGCGTCCATGGAGGTGGAGGCGGCCAGCCGGATCATCGGTACCTGGAAGGCGCGGACCTGCTGGAGGACCGCCTCGTCGAACTGGCCCCACAGGTCCCAGTTCCGGTCCTCGTCCGCCTTGATGTACGCCTTCTTCCACTCGTTGACGCGCTGGGCGTCGAAGACGAAGTGGAGGGGGAAGAGACCGGCCGCGCACTCGGCCTCGGTGGTGCTCAGGTCCAGCACCACGGTGCGGTTGAAGTCCGTCCGGAGCACCTTGTCGGCCGGGACGGACACGACGGCCTCGTCGCGGTCGGAGGACGGCCCGACGGCCTTCGCGATGTCGACGTAGTACCACCGCTGGATGGGCTTGCCCCGGGAGTCCGCCGTCTCCACCGGGGCGTCCAGCCACAAGGACTGGAAGAGCGAGGTGAGGCGCTGCTGCCCGTCCAGCAGCAGGAGGTCGGCCTCCGGGTCCCCGTCCGGCCGTGCGCCGGTGAGAGTCCGGGAACGGAACCGGGTGGCACCGCCGGTCTGCAGTGTCATCACGACGCCGAGCGGGTAGTCCAGCGTGACCGTCGCGATGATCGCCCGGATCCGGTCGTCGTCCCACTTCCAGTTCCGCTGGAAGTCGGGCAGTTGTAAGGAACCCGAGGCGACATCCGCCAGAACGTCCTTCAGCTTCACGTTGTCGAGCGCCGCCATGTGACTCCACTTCCCGCCCTGTTGTCTGTACGGAGAGTGATTCCAGCAGCGCTTTGTGGTGACGGTCAAGCCGGTTCGAAGATGAACGACACAACCCATAAGCGCCGGCCGACGGAGGAGGCGCATGGTGTCCCTGGCGGAGAAGGATGGCTACCGCCGCTTCAGAGGGCCTTGGCCCCTGCTGACGCAGGCGCCGTTCGGATGCCGCGATCTGCCGCGCGCTAACCTGAGGCCGTAAATGAGCGAGGCGTGACCCGCGGGCGGGTTTCGGGGAACGGCGCTGTGGTGAAGGAGCGAGATGCGGGCACTGACACTTGGTCCCACGAACCGTGAGCGTGTCGTGCTCTTCGCGACTGGAGCGGGCGGCGACCCGGAGCGTTACCGGCCCCTCCTGGAGCATCTGGCAGCCCATGACTGCCAGGTCATCGCGCCGTACTTCGAGCGTTTCGCCGCCCGGGAGGCGACCACCGCCGAGCTGCTCGCACGCCCGGCCGGGCTGGTCGAGGCCCTCCGCCGGTGGGCGTCCGAGGACGCGTCTGTCGTGGTGGTCGGCCACTCGATAGGTGGATGGGCCGGCCTCTGTCTCGCCGGTGCGACGCCCTGGGGGCGGGACGGCAGACCGCTGGATGTCCCACGCGAGCCACGTGTCGGCCGTCTCGTCCTGTACGCGCCCGCAGCCGGCTGGTTCGCCGCTCCGGGAGCCTTGGACGCGGTGAAAGCGCCGATGCTCGTTTACGCGGGAGAGACGGACACCATCACGCCCGTCGAGCAGGCCGTCCGTCTGAAGAGCGCATCGGCCCAGGTCGACCTTCGCGTCGTGCCGGGGGCCGGTCACTTCAGCTTCATGAACACCCCTCCGCCGGGCACGATCGAAAGCGAGGGCTTCGACCGTGCTCGGTTCCTCACCGACCTCGCGCAAGCGACCCTGGAGTTCGCCATCGTGCCCTGAGGAGACGTGACACGCCGTCCGGACGGCGCGATGGTGCCTGGCTGTGTGAGCGGCGGAACAAGCACAGGCCCGCGAGAACGTCGGCGAGAGCCTGGCCCTGCCCGACGTGGGCCCCCGGACCGTACGCGGCCTTAAGTTCTCCACCGCGCTCCCGGAACGCCTCGCCGTCGCCACGGTCGCGGTTCGCCTGGCCGACTTCGAGAGCGCCCGTGCGGTGCTCGACGGGCCCGTGCGCTTCCGGTACAGCGGCTGAACCGGACGATCCGGTGTGAACCGGGCCGTGACGCTGTGTCCACCGTGTACGCCCTCATGTACGGATGTGTTGCCCGTCACGGGCCATCGACATGATCCACGGATGGATGCGACACTTCGCCGCGAGTGGCCTCGAGGCGGTATCACCGCAGGTGGGAGGCTTCGCACGCGCAGCAAGGAGACGGCCTTCCATGACCCCGGCCATCCTGGGACTCGACGAAGAGGACACCCGCAAGGTCCAGACCGCCGTGCGGGGCGGCCCTGACGGCGACATCCCCGTGTTCCTTCCCTACGAGAAACAAGCCGCGAAACGACTCCGCGAGAACCACGGGCCCAACGCCTTCAGCTGCGGCGTCCTTCTCGGAGGGTGCGGCAAGCTGCTGACACTGCGTGCCTGCGATGACAAGAAGTCACACTTCGCCCACCGTCCACCCGTACGTTGCAACCGCATCGCGCGTGGCGAGAGCAGTGCCGACCACCTCTACATCGGTGAGGCCCTCAGCAGGTGGCTCCGCAAACAGGGGCAGCCGAACGTCGACGTGCAGTACGTCAAGCAGAGGAACGCCCCTAGCGACGCGATCGAGATCCGCTTCGGATCGAAGAAGAAGCGCCGCCTGATCCACGTGCAGATGGCCCGGCGATCGTTCAAGGAGTGGCAGGCGGACGGGGAACGGTTCGCCGCTTCGGCCGGGAAGCCGCCCACGGTCCGCATGTACGGTCCGGACAGCCAACTCGCCCCGTTCGAACTCGAAGTCACCGGGCACGCCCTGCGCTTCCGGTGCGAAACCGTGAACGGCACCCGCGTCGTGCACATCGGAACGCATCTTCCCGGCCACCAGGTCGAATGGACGACCCTCGACCAGTGCCGCCTCGTCCACGCCGGGATCGTCACTCCGTGGCTGCGGGAAACCCCACACGGGGTGCGGCCCAAGGGAATGGTGACGCCGCAGAGCTCCGCCCACTCCGCCACCGGCGAACGCAAACCGGCGTCGGCCAGTACCGCGCCCGCCCCGGCCGGGGACGTCGCCGGTCCGGCTCTTCCCCTCATGCCGGGGAAGGTCGCCTTCACCGGTGCCACGCCGTCGTCGGAGGAGAACGGCCGCCGCGTCTACGACGCGGACGCACAGCCCATCGGATCAGCCTTGTTCCGCGCCCGGATATCCCTGCCGGCCTCGGCCGCGGCCCCGGAACCCCACCATGTGTACGCACTGACCGAGCGGGCGGCAGTGCTCGGCGGCCCGCAGGGCACCGGTCCCGAGTCGCGGTGGACCCTGCGGGCCGAGGGGTTCATCCGCATCCCCGCCAAGAAGACGGCGGAGTGGGGGCTGCTCAAGCCGGCCGGCGTCGTGGCCGCACAGGACGGTTCACCGGCCGGTGAGGCCAGTGCTGCCTCACAGCGAAAGCCCGCACCGGCACCGGAGCCGGCCGTGGACGAACCACCGGCGGTATCCGATGCCGCATCCGCGGGCCCTGCAGCTTCCCCGGACGACCGTCTCGTCGCCGAACTGAACCGCGTCCTGCTGAAGACCGCCCGCGAAGGCGTCACCATCACCTGGCACGAGTTGCTCAAGCAGACCGGGACGCGTCCCCAGGACGTCAGCCCGGTGCGTCAGGTGCGTCTCCTCACCGCTGTCGACGCGCCCCACGCCAAGGCACGCAAGCCGCTGCTGTCCAGTCTGATCACCTCCTCCGGGCAGGCACAACCGAACGACGTACCGCCCCCTTTCTTCCGCCAGGTGCTCCTGGCTCTCGGCTGGCCCCATTGGACCGACGCGGTACGGGCGGCCGACATCTGGAGGGGGCACAGACAGCGTCTTCACCGGGCACACCGAGCCCTCCCCGCACAGCATGCGGAACCGGAGGGCAGGCCCGAGCCCATGGGGCCGCCGGAGGCACGAGCAGGAGAGAGGCCGCAAGCACGTCTCCTGGCCCTCCTCCGGCATCTCGACGAGGAGGGTGACGCACTCTCGTTCCTGGACCTCTACCGGGTTCTGGACGAGGCGGACGGTCTGGTGTCACGGATCGGGGAGCCCTTCCTGCCGGGTACGGCCAAGGAGCGGCTGTACCACTGGCGCACCGTCTTCCGCCGGCACAGGGGGACTCCACCCGTTCACGGGCAGGAGAACCAGGAGGGGGCCGAACCGACCGAGGCATCCGCCACCGCGGCACGCGAGGTCTTCGACCGGATGGCCGACGAGTTCCGTGCCGCCCGTGAGGCCGGTGACCTCGCGCGGGCGAAGCAGGTCCGGAGCGACATGGGACCCGTTTACGCCCTGCGCCTCTCGCCTCAGGACCGGGAGGCGGTCACCGGCCTGATGCGGGACTTCAAACAGTGGGTACGCGACCAGGAACCGAAGCCTTCGGTGGATCCCTTGCTGCGGGCCGTCCGGACCATCCTCCACGGCCTCGGAACACGCAGGGGCACAGTGGCCACGCCCGAACTCGCCTCCGCCCTCGCGGAGGCCGACCGACTGTGTCACCGCCTCTCCACCCCCTTGCCGGAGGCGGAGAGGAAAGCGCTGGAACGCTGGCGTGGAAACCTCCGAAGCCGACTGCGGACGGAGGGGAGCAGTGCCGCCGGTCTCCCGGCCGACAGCAAGCCCGCTTCCGCCGTTGACGCGGACCGGGCGACTGCTCGGCTGCCCATGGACGCCCTTCGTCCTCTCGCCGACCGGGTGCGCATCGTCCTCCAGGAGGTGGCACGTGCCGGGACCACGGTCACCTGGGGAGACCTGCGCCGTCGACTGGGCGGGAAACTGCCCTACCTTCATCCGGACGACCAGGGAGAGATCCTCGTGATGGTCGACGGCGACACCCCCGCGAACGAGCCGTTGCTGTCCGCGCTGGTCGCCGGTGCCGATCTGTCACCGCATGGCCTCTACCGGCACATCCGTCACAGCCTGGGCAGGGAGCGCGTGCCGGACGCGTCCCTCGAGATGCACTGGCGCATGGACGTCTTCCGGCTCCACCAGCTCTGGCGTCACCGCTGATCACGTATCCGCCGACAATCTCCGGTCCTCTGCGAGGAACTCATCGTGCCACCCCGCTTCGAGACAGTCCGCTTCCACGTCGAGTCCGGCCCCGACTCCCTCTTCACACGGGTCCGGCACATCCTGAGTGAACCGATGCGGCTGAAGGCCCACGGCACACACGTGACCGATCGACTGGAGCAGCGAGGTGCGCCCCTGGACACATTGACCCGCTTCGAACCGGAAAGCTGGGAGCTGGTCTCGGCCGAGGTGCGTACGGACACCGGGAAGTGGGTGAAGTCGACCTGGCGGGTATGGGCGGACGAGCGGTTCTGGTGGGTGGTGATCGGACTCGGTAACGCGCTCGTCACCGTGATCGACGTGGATCCGCGGCGTCGGGGCATGGGGGAGGGCATCGTCACCGGAGGGCCCCTGTACGCACGGGTCGATGCCGTCAACGCGGAACTCATGCGAACCGCATGACAGACGCCCGGAGAGACCTCCGTTCCCGCCCCCTTCGAAGGCGGGTGGAAATCAGAAGCGGACCTTGTGTTCGTCGCGCTCCAGGTGCTCCGTCACCGCCTGGTGCGCCCGCCACCCGTCCGGGGACTTCGGCGGTACGTCCAGGTGCACCGGGCCGCTGCGCGGGTGGCGGTCCAGCAGGTCGGTGATGCCGGCGCGGGCCATCACCACGTCGGCGAAGCGGTGGCGGGAGGGCAGGAGGCACAGGCGCTTCAGCAAGTGGCGGCTCCCGGTCGCCCGTCGGTTCCGAGAGGTGTCGCCGCCCACCTCGCTCAGGTCGTGAGGGTGGCCCCCACCACGGGGATGCCGAGCCGTTCACGGAGCAGCCGGATCGGTTCCGCGTAATCGCCCCACTTCACCAGTGTCTCGAACGTCTGCTCGCGCGCTGTGACGAAGGGGAACTGCCCGAAACGCGGTTCGTCCCCCGTGCGTTGGGCGAGTACGGCCTTGTCGACCCCGTCGGCGTCCAGCACGGCACGGCGGGAACGGGCCGGGTCGGCGGTGAGAGCGGTTGTTCCGCGCGCGGTGTACGGCTGAGGGGAGCGTGGTCCGCGCAGGGTGGCGAGTCGGCTGTCGGAGGGCTCAAGAGGGTGCTGCGGAGGCAGCTTCTCTTCTTGCCGGGTGGTGTGGCACGGCATGGTGCGGGGCGGGGCGGCCCCGGTCGCGCGTCAGCTGCTCGTACCGCCCGCGTCACGCGGTGCGTCGTGCGGCGGTGCGGCACCGAAAAGCCGCTGTACGTCGGTGAGCCGGGCCCGCGCACGGTCCGCGGCGGCACGTCGTTCGGCGGTGTCCGGCTCCTGGTGGACCGCCGCCTCGGCGCGGGCGGCGGAGATCACCCGGGCGGGATCGATGTCGTCGCTCTCGTACGCGCCGGGGATGTTGAGCGCGAAACGGCGCAGCAGTTGCCAGGCGGCGTCCGACGGGGGGTGGCCGGCCGTGGTGAGCCGCTGGATCTGCTCGGCGGTGCCGACGGCATGCGTGAGGAAGTCGGCGCGTGGGCTGAGCGGGGCGATGACGCGCCGCTCCAGCGGCCACACCGATACGGCCAGCAGGCCGCGCGCGGGCGTGAGCCGGTCGTGGGTGAGGGCCGCGCAGATGTAGTACGGGCGGGCGTACTCCTGCGCGCTGAACGAGCGTTCCTCGTCGCGGCGGAGCGAGGCCAGCTTGGTGGCGGCGAGCGGCTCGGCGAAGAAGGCCTCGTACACGGAGGAGATGAGCTTGGGGGCTGCCGGGGCGCCGAGCAGCGTGAGTGACTGATGGACCTGTTCCCGGACGGGGACGGCGCCTTGAGTGGAACGTTTCTTTCGTGAAGTCGACCGTGAGGGGCGCGCCGGAAGTGCCTCCTGGGGAGTGGTCACGTGGATCGGGGACCGCTGTTCGCCGGGGTCGGGCGCGGCTGCCTCCTCCTCGTCCAGTGCCCGTTCCCAAGCCTCCTCCACCACCCGCAGCTCACGTCGGAGGCCGGAAGCGGCCGAGGTGTCACGGGCGCGGCGTGCCTCACGCAGCCTGGCGCGCAACTCCGTCAGACGCTCCTCCAGTTCCTCCAGCGATGCGGTCACGCGGGCAGCGTATCGTCCCGGCCATTGAATTCCAAGGTGATCCAAACATTTCCAAGTTTATGGGCTGTGTTCGGTCCTGTATCACTGCCGAGGCGCCGGCTCGGCGTCAACGGGGGCGAAGCCGCCCACGCTGACGGGGGCGTCGTCACTGACGACGCCCCGGCCGGGATGACGGAAGGAACGGTGGTGATGCGGGCCGGCGTGCCTCAGCCGGTCCGCACCGCGATGTAGCGGACCGGCCGGTCCTCCACCTTCACCAGCAGGCCCTCGCTCGCGAGGTCGCGCAGGATCTGCCGGGTGTGCTTGTCCTGCGGGTCGTGCCCCGCGTCGCGCAGCGTGCGCAGGCCGCGTTCGGTGTCCCAGTGGCCGCCGTACGTGCGCACGGCCTTCTCGAGGTCGGCGCGCTGGCTGGAGTCCGGTCCGGTCAACGTCCTGCCTCCTGTGCCTGCTCGCCGGTGATGGCGGCGTGCGCCTTCTTCGTGTGGTGGGCGATGCTCGCCGGCGCGCCGACGTGGTCGCGGGCCGGGCACTTCCGCCGGACGCCCTCGGACACGGTACGCGCGCTCACCGAGCGTCCGGGGCCGTATCCGTGTCCGTGCGGCGACTGGGCGACGGAGGAGCCGTATTCGGCCGCGAGCAGCGCCGCCTCCGCCACCTTGTCGTGACCGGGAGCGAAGAACGATCCGGCTCCGACCTTCTTGGCGCAGCCGCACCAGCAGGTGCCGGTCGGGGTGAGATGGGGAAGGGACTTCGTCGTCATGAGGTCACGGTAGATCAACGGACGTGACGGTTCGGGGTCTTCGCCGGGTTGTGGGGAAGGGCACCGGTACCGGGACTCGTAGCCTTCGGATCATGGCCGACATCTACGAACTCCAGCTCACGCTCGACCTGCCGGGCTCGCTCCCGCCGCAGGACCTCGCCCTGCTCCGCTGGCACCTGGGAGAGGAGGGCGGCCGGCAGGACGACGGTTACGCGTACCCCCTCTGGGGAGACCGGGGGCCGGCGCTGCGGATCGGGGGCGCGCTGGTCGGGGAGCTGTGCTCCGACGGGCCTCAGTGGGCGCTGACCGTGCGGCAGGAGGCGCATCCCGACGAGTTCGACGACCTGCGCAGGATGGTGCTGTGGCTCGGCGCGCGCACGACGACCGTGGGCACCGTCGGGTACCTCCGCTTCTACGAGTCCCATGTCCCCGACGTGCTGGTCGCGGAGGCGGGAGCCGTCCGCAGCGCGGTGCTGCGGGTGGAGAAGGTCCTCGAGTCGGCGACCGAGGTGATCCCCGACCCCTGTGCGTGAATCGAGGGGCCGCCGCCCGCCGTCCGGCGGGCGGGCCGCGCCGGCCTACTCCGGGGGCGTGGGGGTCTCGGGGGTGCGGTACATCGCCTGGACGTCCAGCTCCAGTTGCACGGTCGGGCCGACGACCGCGATGCCGCGGGCCAGCATCGAGCGCCAGTTGAGGGTGAAGTCCTCGCGGTGCAGCTCAGCCTTGGCCAGGGCCGCGCAGCGCAGCTCCTGTTCGTAACCGCCGTTCACCGTGCCGAGGTACGTCGTGTCCAGCCCCACGGAGCGGCTGGTGCCGTGCATGGTGAGCGTGCCGTTCAGCGTCCACCGGGAGCCGCCCCGGTAGACGAACCGGGTGCTGGTGAAGTCGATGTACGGGTAGTGCTCGACGTCGAGGAAGTCGGCGGAACGCAGGTGGTTGTCACGGGTCCTGTTGCCCGTGGTGATGCTGGCGGCGTCGATGCGCACCGAGACCCGGGAGTCGCTCATGTCCGGCGTGATCTGGATGCCGCCGGTGAAGCGGGTGAAGCGCCCGTGGACGTGAGCCATGCCCACGTGCTTGGCGATGAAGCGGATCGCGGTGTGCGGCGGGTCGAACAGCCAGGTGCCGGGCGGCGGCAGTTCCAGCTGGCGCGCGGGCAGCAGCGCGACGCGTGCCGGGGGGAGGGCGGCACCGGCGGCTATGTCGACGTTGCTGCGGGCCGGGGTGAGGCCCTCCGCCGCGACCATCACGCTGTAGGAACCGGGCGGGAGCGCCGCCATGAACAGGCCGTACGGATCGGTGGTGCCGTGGGCGGCGACCCGGTGGCTGTCCAGGGCGGTCACCGTGACCTCGGCGCCGCCCAGGGGCTGTCCCATGGGGTCGACGACCTCGCAGCCGTACGCGCCGGCGCCGGCCGGCAGGGGCAGCGAGAGGTCCGGTGCGGCCCCGGGACCGTTGCGGGAACGTCGGCGCCGGAGCAGTCCGAGGGCCATGCGGTTCACCTTTCTTCCTGTGTGTCACCGCGGCGAGACTCGCACCGATGGATATGCCGGCGATCACCAGGAACCGTCGGAGAGGAGTTGCAAGCGCGATGAAGTCAACTATTAAACGATCATAGGGCAGGTGGGGTGGAGCGGTTCGCCATCGAGGGTGATGTGCGACGTGACTTGTGCGTGTGTTGAATTGATGTGAACCGCCGTCACTCCGGTCGTTCAGCGGGGTGTACCGGGTTCGTCGGTTGTGGTGCTTTGCTCCGGTGCTGTGGTGAACGCCACCCGGAGCCATGAAGGATTCACACGTGGCTCGCGGTCCCGTCACGTGGCCCACACATCGCGCGGGCCGCGCCGCCACGTCGGTCGGCTCCGTCCGTCCGCGCGGAAGGAGAAAGCCCGTACGCTGCGTGAGCGTACGGGCGAGGGCGAGGGCGACGTCGGTGTGGCCGTCGCCCGATGACGTTTCACGGGCGGACGGACGCGCCGCCCTCCGGTACCGGCCGGTCGAGGTCCGGGTCGCCGAACTCCGCGCGCAGGGCCTGGAAGGCGGTCACCTTCTCCTCGCCGAAGCGGCGGACGTGGGCGGCGTACGCGTCGGGGGAGAGGAACGCCGACGGCCGGGACTTGCTGTGGAACTTGTCCGCGTACATCACCAGCCGCTCCTCACGTGTCACCGCGAGGTAGTCGGCGGGCGGGATCGGAAGGCCCTGGCGCAGGACGTCGTCCTTCGTGACCCCCACCCCGGTGTGGTGGGAGCAGAACCGACACAGGGGCTCCGGAAGGCCCTCTCCGGCCAGGAGTTCGTGGCCGAGCAGGCCGTGGCGGACGTAGTTCGCGTGGTCCAGGCGGCCGCCGTCGCCGTAGAGGCGGTAGACGCCGATGTCGTGGAGGAGGCAGCCGGCGCGGACCAGTTCGGCGTCGACGTCGAGGCGCGAGGCCGAGATGAGCTGCTCGGCGACGCTCCAGACGATCTCGCAGTGTGTGTGGACGAGTTCGAACGCCTCGACGGTGGGCGCGTGCTTCTGGTGCAGCGCGCGGATCTCTTCGGGTCCCGGAATCCTCACTCAGGGAGCGTAACAACCGGTGCCCCGCCCACTCGATCGAGCATTCCCGCACGGTGGGCGGTTCGGTGCCGCCGGCGGTTCCGCTGCACAGGACCTCCGCCCTCGAGACGCCCTCGGCGGTTCCGCGGACGCACTCCGTGCCGCCGCCGGGCGCGGGACGCCGCTCGGTGTCGCCTTCGGTGGGCGGCGTCACACGATCGGGTGGTGCTGTGCGATGCGGGCACGTGTGGGGCGGGCGGTCCGTTCGATCCGGTGACGGGAACAACTCCCGTCCTCACACGACACGGACGACCGGAGCACATCATGAGCCTGCATCTCCACCGCAACCCCGACGGTACGACGACCGGGCGGAACGAGGCCACTGGCTTCACCGTGACACACATCGAAGAGGAGGAGGTGAAGCGGCAGTTGTACGAGGACGCGGGGTGGGCGTACACGCCGCCACCGCCTCCTGTCCCGCCGGGGTTCCACCGGTTCGCCCTGGTGCACGAAGAGTTCGAGCACACCGGGTTCGGGGACGAGCGGTACGCGGGGCTGAGGGCGCGTCCGCCGGAGGGGTGCGCGCCGGTCGACCGGGGTTGTTTCGCCCTGGAGTGCGAGCGGCCGGGGAAGACGCTGCTGGACGCGGTCGCCGGTACCGTCGCGGAGATCCGCCGTGAGCACGGGCTGGTGATGAACAGCCTGGGTGTCGAGAAGCCGGACGAGTGGTACGGGGTCGACCGGGACGGCCGTGCGGGGGTGGATCGCCGCTCACTTGATGCTGACGGCGATCCACCGGGCCCGTGTGCTCGGCTACGGGCGCAAGGACCTGGTCCGGCTCCTCGACGCGGCGGGTGTCGAGTAGCGAGCAGGCGGTGGGGTGAGGGGGCGGGGCTCCGAGGCCACACCGTGGGCTGCTGGGGATCCGGCCCGGCGACTCGGCTACCGGCGCCCTGCCGGACGCGGAGCGGCCGACCGCGGTGCGAGGCGGCAGCCGCCGGCCGGCTCGGGCCACCCGGTCGGCACGGAGGGCGGACCGGACCGCACCGCACCGCCACGGTCGCGCGGCACCCCCTCGTGGAGCGGAGCGCCCGCCCATGGAACACCGGGTCCGCACCCCGGCCGGCCGTCAGCTCGTGACCAGCTCCCGCCGTACCTCGGTCTCGGCGGGGGCCGTCTCCACCCGGGACGTCCGCCACAGCCACAGCACGTCCCGGCCGAACGACCACACCAGCAGCCCCAGCGCCAGCACCACCACACCGACATTGACCGCGTGCGGCAGCAGAGCCGCCCCGGCCAGCAGCAACAGCACGCCCTGGAGCGCGGCCACCGTCTTGCGGGCCGTGCTCGGCGGGAGCGGGGCGGTCAGCCAGGGCCAGACACGCGCGGCGGCCACGAAGACGTACCGCATGCCACCGATGAGGAGCACCCATGGACCCATCGCCATCGACACGTACACACTCAGCACCAGGATCAGGAACGCGTCCACCTCCATGTCGAAGCGGGCGCCCAGCGGAGTCGACGTCCCCGTCCTGCGGGCCACCTTGCCGTCCACACCGTCCAGGATCAGGGCCACGGAGGTCAGACCGACGAAGAGCGAGACGGGCGGTGAGTCCTGGAACGAGTCGGCTACCAGCGCGGTGACCCCGCCGACGAGGGTGGCGCGGCCGAGCGTGACCCGGTTGGCCGGGCCGAAGGAGCGGGGCCGGGACCGGTGCAGGGCCCGGGAGAGCACCGCCCAGGTGGCGATCGCGAACGCGAGGCCGGTCAGCCAGCCCGCGGGGCCCATGCCGATCGCCGTACCGATCAGGGCCAGCAACAGGACCTGCACGCCCGCCCCCACGGCGGTCTCCTGCTGTGCGGGCCTCGCGTCGTAACTGTTGTTCAGGGCCACCGAGCATCCTCCGGCCGTGTGACAGAGTCGATCAACGCCGCTACCTTGTGCGCGGCCTGTGCACCACTCGGTACGCGCGCGGCTTCCCGATCGTTCAGGAGGACTTCGATGAACCGCACCGCACGTGCGTTCTGGCTCGACTCGCCCGGCCGAGGGATGATCCGCGAGGCCGGCCTGCCCGCCCCCGGCGCGGACGAGGTGCTGGTGCGCTCGCTGTACTCCGGGGTGAGCAGGGGCACGGAGACGCTCGTCTTCCGTGGTGGAGTGCCGCAGAGCCAGCACGCCGTCATGCGGGCGCCGTTCCAGGAGGGCGACTTCCCGGCACCCGTGAAGTACGGCTACCTCAACGTGGGGGTGGTGGAGGAGGGACCGGGGGCGCTCGTCGGGCGGACCGTGTTCTGCCTGTACCCGCACCAGACGCGGTACGTCGTCCCGGCGAGCTCCGTCACACCCGTGCCCGACGGGGTGCCCGCAGGGCGGGCCGTGCTCGCCGGCACCGTGGAGACGGCCGTCAACGCGTTGTGGGACGCCGCGCCACTGGTCGGCGACCGGATAGCCGTCGTCGGCGGCGGGATGGTCGGCTGCTCGGTGGCCGCGCTGCTGGCCCGGTTCCCCGGCGTACGGGTACAGCTCGTCGACGCCGACCCGGCACGCGCGAAGACCGCGGCGGCGCTCGGCGTCGGGTTCGCGCTGCCCGGGGACGCGCTCGGCGAGTGCGACCTGGTCGTGCACGCCAGCGCCACCGAGCAGGGCCTCGGCCGGGCGCTCGAACTGCTCCGCCCCGAGGGCACCGTCGTCGAACTGAGCTGGTACGGCGACCGGAAGGTGAGCCTCCCGCTGGGGGAGGCCTTCCACTCCCGGCGGCTGACCGTCCGCGGCAGCCAGGTCGGCACCGTCTCCCCGGCCCGCGCGAACCGCAGCTACGCCGACCGGCTCGCCCTCGCCCTCGACCTGCTCGCCGACCCCGCCCTCGACGCCCTCGTCACCGGCGAGTCCGCCTTCGAGGAACTGCCCGACGTCATGCCCCGCCTCGCCTCCGGGGAGATCCCGGCCCTGTGCCACCGCGTGCGCTACGACACCCCGTAGCGGAACCGGCGCGCCTGACCTGAGAAAAGACGTGGCGGACGCTGAACAGGGGAAGGAGGTCGGCCGTACTACACGGCATCCCCGTCGGAGATCGGCCGGGGAGCAGACGCGCCGCACCTGGAGGGTCGTCCGTTGTTCAGCATCACCGTCCGCGATCACATCATGATCGCCCACAGCTTCCACGGCGAGGTCTTCGGACCGGCCCAGCGCCTGCACGGGGCCACGTTCCTCGTGGACGCCACCTTCCGGCGCGAACAGCTGGACGAGGACAACATCGTCGTCGACATCGGCCTGGCCACGCGGGAACTCGGAGCCGTCGTCGGCGAGCTGAACTACCGCAACCTCGACAACGAACCCGACTTCGCGGGGGTCAACACCTCCACGGAGTACCTGGCCAAGGTCATCGCCGACCGGATCGCCGAACGCATCCACAAAGGGGCGCTGGGCGAGGGCGCCAAGGGCATCGCGGGCATCACCGTCACCCTGCACGAGTCGCACATCGCCTGGGCGAGTTACGAGCGTGCGCTGTGACCGACACGACCATGGACGTGACCGGCACGGCCCCCGACCGGGCCGGCACCGCCCGCCTGGACTACGTCCCCCGGCAGGCGTCCTTCCCGAGGAACGGCGGGATCATCCCCATGTCCCTGCGCTCCGTGCACTTCGTGATGCCGGGCGGTGTCGACGACCCGGCCGCGCCCAGCGGCGGCAACGCCTACGACCGGCGCGTGTGCCTGGACCTGCCCGGCTTCGGCTGGCAGGTGCACCGGCACACCGTGGCCGGTGACTGGCCCCGGCCGGACGCCGCCGCCCGCGCCGAACTCGCCCGCACCCTGCGCGAACTGCCGGACGGCGCCGTCGTCCTGCTCGACGGGCTGGTCGCCTGCGGGGTGCCCGAGATCGTCGTCCCCCAGGCGGAGGAGGGCCGGCTGCGCATGGCCGTCCTCGTGCATCTGCCGCTCGGCGACGAGACCGGGCTCGACGCGGCCGTCGCCGCCGAACTGGACGCCCGCGAGCGCGCGGTCCTGCGGGCGGTACCCGCGGTGATCGCCACCAGCGACTGGGCCGTACGCCGTCTCGTCTCCCACCACGGCCTGGCCCCCGACCGGGTCCACGTCGCCGCCCCCGGCGCCGACATCGCGCCCCTCGCGCCCGGCACCGACGGCGTCTCCCGGCTGCTGTGCGTGGCCGCCGTGACCCCGCGCAAGGGACAGCACCGGCTCGTGGAGGCCCTGGCGGCGGTGGCCGACCTGCCATGGAGCTGCGCGCTCGTCGGCGGGCTCGGACACGACCCCGAGTACGTCACCCACCTGCGCGGACTCATCCGCGCACACGGCCTCGAGGACCGGCTGGAGCTGACCGGCCCGCAGGCCGGCGCCGCACTCGACGCCAGCTACGCCACCGCCGACCTCATGGTGCTCACCTCGTACGCGGAGACGTACGGCATGGCGGTCACCGAGGCGCTGGCGCGCGGCATCCCGGTGCTGGCGACCGACGTCGGCGGGCTGCCCGAGGCGGTCGGCCGCGCACCCGACGGGGGAGTGCCCGGCATCCTCGTCCCGCCGGAGAACCCCGCCGCCATCGCCGCCGAACTGCGCGGCTGGTTCGGCGAGGCGGACGTGAGGCGCCGGCTCAAGGCCGCCGCCCGCGGCCGGCGGGCCGCACTCGGCGGCTGGGCGAGCACCGCACAGAGCCTGGCGGCGGTACTGCGCCGGCTTCCCACCGAACCCCGGAGGGCCGCATGACCGAACAGGCGACCACCACCCCGTACGACGGGACGATCCCGGCCCCGCCCGGCACCCGGGAGGTCATCCCCGGGGCGGGCCCCGCACCCCGCCCCGCGGAGCGGGCCACCCTGCGACTGCGGGACACCGGCGACGACGAACCGGCCCGCTACGCGCCCGAGTGGCTGCGGCTGCGGGAACCCGCCGACGCCGCCGCCCGGTCGTACGACCTGCTGGATCCGCTGCGCATCCGGATCGCCAACCTGCCGCGCCGGGCGGACGGTCTCGTCATCCACGACATCGGCTGCGGCACCGGCTCGATGGGGCGCTGGCTCGCCCCCCGTCTCGACGGCGCCCAGCACTGGGTCCTGCACGACCGCGACCCCTACCTGCTGCACTTCGCCGCCGTCGCCTCCCCGCGCTCCGCAGCCGACGGCAGCCACGTCACCGTCGAGACCCGGCACGGTGACGTCGCCCGGCTCACCTCCGACGCGCTGGCCGGTGCCTCCCTGGTGACGGCGTCCGCGCTGCTCGACGTCCTCACCCGTGAGGACGTCGGCGCCCTCGCCGCCGCCTGCGCGGGAGCCGGCTGCCCGGCCCTGCTGACGTTGTCGGTGGCCGGACGGGTGGAGCTGACCGAGCCGCATCCGCTGGACCGGGAGATCACGGAGGCGTTCAACGCCCATCAGCGAAGGGGCGGGCTGCTTGGGCCGGACGCGGTCACGGCGGCCGCCGAGGCGTTCGCCGAGCACGGCGCGACGGTACGGATCACCCCGAGCCCCTGGCGGCTGGGCCCCGGAGAGGCCGCGCTGACCGAGCAGTGGCTGCGGGGGTGGGTCGGTGCGGCGGTGGAGGAGCGGCCGGAACTGGCGTCGCGCGCCGACGGTTATCTGGCCGAGCGGCTGGAGGCCTGTGCGGCGGGGGAGTTGCGGGTCGTCGTCCACCACAGTGATCTGCTCGCGCTGTGCCGGCCGGTGGACGGAGCGGCATGAGTGCCGGGTTCCGTGGCCTCGCGGCTCGGCTCAGCACCCCTGCCGTGCGCACCCGTCTCGGCACGCTCGGCGGTGTCGTGATCCTCGCGGTCCTGCTGTGGCGCGTCGACACAGGGGTCCTGATGGAGGGGCTGCGCCGCATCGACGGGCCGACGCTGCTCGCGGGGCTCGGGATCGGGCTGGTGACCACCGTGTTCAGCGCGTGGCGCTGGGCGCTGGTCGCCCGGGGCATCGGGATCCGGCTGCCGCTGGGGGCCGCCGTCGCCGATTACTACCGTGCCCTGTTCCTCAACGCGGCGCTGCCCGGGGGCGTGCTGGGCGACGTCCACCGGGCCGTGCGGCACGGGCAGGACGCCGGGGACATGGGGCGGGGGGTGCGGGCGGTGGTGCTGGAGCGGACCGCCGGGCAGCTCGCGCTGTTCGCCGTGGGGGCGGTGGTGCTGGTGAGCATGCCGTCGCCGGTGCTCGACGAAGTGCGGCAGGCCGCGCCGGTGGTGGGGCTCGGGGTGCTGGGGGCCTGCGCGGTGGTGCTGGCGGTGCGGATGAATCGGGCGCCGGGGCGGCGGAAGGGTGCTTCAGGGTTGCTCGCGGAGGCGCGCGAGGGGTTGTTCTCGCAGCGCAACGCGCCTGGTGTGCTTGTCTCCTCCGTCGTCGTACTGGCCGGGTACGTCGCCATGTTCGTCCTGGCCGCCGAGGTCGCCGGAGCGGACGCGTCCGTGGCGGAGCTGCTGCCGCTGGCCGTGCTGGCGTTGCTGGCGATGGGGCTGCCGCTGAACGTGGGCGGGTGGGGGCCCCGGGAGGGGGTCACCGCGTGGGCGTTCGGGGCGGCGGGGCTCGGGGCGGGGCGGGGGCTGACCGTCGCGGTCGTCTACGGGGTGCTCAGTCTGGTGGCCAGTCTGCCGGGTGCGGTGGTGCTGGTCGGCCGGTGGTACGCCGGGGTGCGGGGCGGTGGGCGTGGTGATGTCGCCCCCGCCGCCCCTTCCCTTCCCGTCCCCGGAGGCGCTGCCCCCGGACCCCCGGTCGGCCTTCGGCCTCGTCCTCAAACTCCCCCAGAGGGGGCACCCCCAGACGGGCTGGGACGTGTCCCTCGGCCTCGTCTTCAAACTCCCCCAGAGGGGGCACCTCCAGACGGGCTGGGACGTGTCCCTCGACCTCGTCCTCAAACTCCCCCGGACGGGCCGGGAGGTGACGTCAGCAGTGAGAAATACGCGGCGAACGAATCCGCCAGGCTTGCCAGGATTTCCCTGCCCTTTTCCGCAGTGCCCAGGGAAGGGCGGCCGATGACACCGGAATCGGTATAGGCGGACATGCCGGTGGTGAGGAGATGACGGCGGTCGTCCGCGATGTGATCGGAGGTCTCATAACCGGGGCGGAGCGATTCGGGATGCGTGTGGAGAAGAATGGAGGTCTCGATTTCGCCCGCGTGCATGTCGGTGAGGAGGGACGTGGCGACGCCGGCCCGCACCCGTGCCGTCTCCCAGTCCTCCGGGGCCGGGAACAGCGCCATCCGCTCACCGCGGGCGGAGGACTCCTGGACGACGTTGCCCAGGACGTAGTTCCCGCCGTGCCCGTTGACCAGCACCAGAGTGTCCGTGCCCGACCTGCGGAGCGAGTCGGCGATGTCCCGTATCACCGCGTGGAGCGTGACGGAGGAGAGGGAGACGGTCCCCGGCCAGGCCGCGTGCTCGTGGGAGCAGGAGATCGTCACCGGAGGGAGGAGGTGCACCGGAAAGGCGTCGGCGATCTCCCGCGCGATCGCACAGGCGACCAGCGTGTCGGTCGCCAACGGCAGGAACGGACCGTGCTGTTCGAAACTCCCGACCGGAAGTACCGCGATCTGCCGTGAGACGCCGGCTCCCCGCGTCCGTACATCCTCTGTAGTATCCGCCGGCAACAGACCGTGCACCGGGCCGTATGCCGCCGACCGCTTTTGTGAACCACCCATATCGTCACGGCCTTTCGTCTCTGCTTAGGAACTCGAGAATCATGACAGAAAAAGTAGGCGTACTCGGCAAGAAGTCCCCTCGGCGGACCGGCGTGGAACGCGTCGTGAACGCGCCGCTGCCCACCGTGTACGGCACGTTCCAGGCGGTCGGCTACCTGGACCACGACCGCGGTGACGAGCAGGTCGCCCTGGTGTACGGCGACATCGGCGCGGACGGAGTCCTCACCCGGCTGCACTCGGAGTGCCTGACCGGGGACGCCTTCGGCTCCCAGCACTGCGAGTGCGGCGACCAGCTCGCGTCGGCGCTGCGCGCGGTCGTCACCGAAGGGGCGGGCGTGGTCGTCTACTTGAGGGGCCACGAGGGCCGCGGCATCGGACTCCTCGGCAAGCTGCGGGCGATGGCCCTGCAGGCGGAGGGCCTGGACACCGTCGAGGCGAACCTGGCGCTCGGGTTCCCGGTGGACGCCCGCGACTACGGCGTAGCCGCCGGGATCCTCCAGGACCTGGGCGTGCGCTCGGTGCGGCTGATGTCCAACAACCCGCGCAAACGAGAGGCGTTGGTGCGGCACGGCGTCCAGGTCGCCGAACAGGTGCCGCTGCTGATACCACCGTGCGAGAACAACATCACCTATCTGCGCACCAAGCGGGAGCGGCTCGACCACCACCTGCCCCATCTGGACGCGGTGGCCCACCTGTCCTGACCCTGCCCCGCGGTCAGCCCGTCACCGCCTCGTGCACCAGCCGTTTGAGGTCCCGGAAAACGGTGTGGGACGACCTGGGCCGCACCTGCGTGTAGAACTGCACGGTCAGGTCACGGCCCGGGTCGACCCAGAACGTGGTCGTGGCCACCCCGCTCCAGCCGTAGCTGCCGAGGGCGGACGGGGCCTGCGTACGGGACGGGTCGACGACGACGGAGACGCCGAGGCCGAAGCCGACGCCCTCGTTGCCGGGCACGTCGTGTGCGGGACGGCTGCCGAAGGCGCGCAGGTCGGCGCCGCCGGGGAGGTGGTTGCGGGTCATCAGGTCCACGGTCGCCGGGGAGAGCAGGCGCACGCCGTCGAGTTCACCGCGGCGGCGCAACAGCTCCATGAAGCGGTGGAAGTCGTGGGCGGAGGCCACCATGCCGCCGCTGCCGGACAGGAACCGGGGCCGGCCCCGCAGCGGCAGCCCCTCGATCGGCTCGATGCCGCCGTCGTCGGACTCCCCGTACATCTCCGCGAGCCGCTCCGCCTGCGCGTCGGTGACCTCGAAACCGGCGTCCGTCATGCCGAGCGGCCGGAAGATCCGCTCGGCGAGGAACACGTCGAGCGGCCGGTCCGACACCACCTCGACGATCCGCCCCAGCACGTTCGAGGCGACCGAGTAGTTCCACTGCGTGCCCGGATCGAACTGCAGCGGCAGACGCGCGTACACCTCGGTCGTCCCCGCGAGGTCCGTCCCCGGCGCCACCGACGACTCCAGCCCGGCCTCGCGGTACAGCGCGTCGACGGGGTGGGAGTGGTAGAAGGCGAACGTCAGGCCGGCGGTGTGCGTCATCAGATGCCGTACGAGGAGGGGGCCGGCGGGAGGGCGGGTCCGCACCCCGTCACCCGACCCGCCCTCGTACACGCGCGGCCGCGCGAACGCCGGCAGATGGCGGCCGACCGGGTCGTCCAGCGACAGACGGCCCTCCTCCACCAGCATCAGCGCGGCGACGGCCGTCACCGGCTTGGTCATGGAGTAGATCCGCCACAGGGTGTCGCTCTCCACCGGCAGCCCCGCCGCGACGTCCCGCGCCCCGTACGCAGTGAGGTGGGCGACGCGCCCGCCCCGGGCGACGGCCACCAGGAACCCGGGCAGCCTCCCCTCGTCGACCCGGCGGGCGAAATGCCGGTCCAGGCGCTCCAGCGCCCCCGCGTCCAGCCCGGCCTCGGCGGGAGCGGCCTCTTGCCGCAGCACTGTCATCGTTCTCCTCGCTCCCCTCGGAGGAACACCGGCCCGGTGCGGGCCGTTGAACGAGTCATGACCCAGGACGCCGAACAGAACGCACTGCTCGCCCTGCTCTCCGAGCTGCACGACGGGGTGCTCGTCACCCTGAAACGCGACGGACGGCCCCAGCTGTCGAACGTCATGCACGCTTACTACCCCGACGAGCGGGTCATCCGCGTCTCGCTCACCGACGACCGGGCCAAGACCCGCAACCTGCGGCGCGACCTCCGCGCCTCCTACCACGTCACCACCGACGACCGGTGGGCCTACACGGTCGCCGAGGGCACCGCCGACCTGTCGCCCGTCGCCGGAAACCTCTACGACGAGACGGTGGAGGAACTGATCCGGCTGTACCGCGACGTCAACGGCGAGCACACCGACTGGGACGACTACCGCGCCGCGATGGTCCGCGACCGGCGCCTGGTGCTGCGCCTGCGCGTGGAACGGGCGTACGGCATCCCGCGCCGCGCCGGGGCGTGACCGAAGCACACCCCGGCGCGTACCGCGCGTGCCTCAGACGCCGACGTACTCCGCGAGGTGCTCGCCCGTGAGGCCGGCGCGGGCGGCGACCAGATCGGCGGGGGTGCCCTCGAAGACGATCCGGCCGCCGTTGTGACCGGCTCCGGGGCCGAGGTCGACGATCCAGTCGGCGTGCGCCATCACCGCCTGGTGGTGCTCGATGACGATGACCGACTTCCCGGAGTCCACGAGCCGGTCGAGCAGGCCGAGCAGCTGCTCCACGTCGGCCAGGTGCAGACCGGTGGTCGGCTCGTCGAGGACGTACACCCCGCCCTTGTCGGCCATGTGGACGGCGAGCTTCAGCCGCTGCCGCTCACCGCCGGAGAGCGTGGTGAGCGGTTGGCCGAGGGTGAGGTAGCCGAGCCCGACGTCCGCCATCCGCTCCACGATCCGGTGCGCGGCCGGGATGCGTGACGCGCCCTCGCGGAAGAACTCCTCGGCCTCGGTCACCGACATCGCGAGCACCTCGCTGATGTCCCGGCCGCCGAAGCGGTACTCGAGGACCGACGCGTCGAACCGCTTGCCCCCGCAGTCCTCGCAGGTCGTGGCCACGCTCTGCATGATCGCCAGGTCGGTGTAGATGACGCCGGCGCCGTTGCAGGTGGGGCAGGCGCCCTCGGAGTTGGCGCTGAACAGGGCCGGCTTGACGCCGTTGGCCTTGGCGAACGCCTTGCGGATCGGGTCGAGCAGCCCCGTGTACGTCGCCGGGTTGCTGCGGCGCGAGCCGCGGATCGGGGTCTGGTCCACCGAGACCACGCCCTCGGAGGCCGGTATGGAGCCGTGGACGAGGGAGCTCTTGCCGGAGCCGGCGACGCCGGTGACGACGCAGAGCACACCGAGCGGGATGTCGACGTCGACGTCCTGGAGGTTGTTGGCGTTCGCGCCGCGGATCTCCAGCGCGCCGGTGGCCTCGCGGACCTTCTCCTTCAGCCTGGCCCGGTCGTCGAGGTGGCGGCCGGTGACGGTGTCGCTCGCCCGCAGGCCGTCGACGGTGCCCTCGAAGCAGACGGTGCCGCCCGCCGTGCCGGCGCCGGGACCGAGGTCCACGACGTGGTCGGCGATGGCGATCGTCTCCGGCTTGTGCTCCACCACCAGTACCGTGTTGCCCTTGTCGCGCAGCCGCAGCAGCAGGTTGTTCATCCGCTGGATGTCGTGCGGGTGCAGGCCGATCGAGGGCTCGTCGAAGACGTAGGTGACGTCGGTGAGCGGGGAGCCGAGGTGGCGGATCATCTTGGTGCGCTGCGCCTCACCGCCGGAGAGCGTGCCCGAGGCGCGGTCGAGGGAGAGGTAGCCGAGGCCGATCTCCACGAACGAGTCGAGGGTGTGCTGGAGCTTGGCCAGCAGCGGCGCCACCGACGGCTCCGTCAGCCCGCGGACCCATGCGGCCAGGTCACGGATCTCCATGGCGCAGGCGTCGGCGATGTTGATCTCGCCGATCCTCGAGGAGCGGGCCAGTGCGCTGAGCCGGGTGCCGTCGCACTCGGGGCACTCGGTGAACGTGACCGCCCGGTCCACGAAGGCCCGGATGTGCGGCTGCATCGACTCGCGGTCCTTGGACAGGAACGACTTCTGCAGCTTCGGGATCAGTCCCTCGTAGGTGAGGTTGACCCCGTTGATCTTCACCTTGGTCGGCTCGCGGTACAGGAAGTCGTGCCGCTCCTTCTTGCCGTACTCGCGGATCGGCTTCTCCTTGTCGAAGAAGCCCGACTCGGCGATGACCCGCACCACCCAGCCGTCACCGGTGTAGCCGGGGATGGTGAAGGGGTCCTCGGAGAGCGACTTGGAGTCGTCGAACAGCTGTGTGAGGTCGATGTCGGAGACGGTGCCCCGGCCCTCGCAGCGCGTGCACATGCCGCCGGTGCGGCTGAAGCTGACCTTCTCGGTCTTCGTCTTCTCGGAACCGCGGTCCACGGTGAAACCGCCGGTCGCCGAGACCGAGGCGACGTTGAAGGAGTACGCGGCGGGCGGGCCGATGTGCGGCGTGCCGAGCCGGCTGAAGAGGATGCGCAGCATCGCGTTGGCGTCGGTGGCGGTGCCGACGGTGGAGCGGGGGTCGGAGCCCATCCGCTGCTGGTCGACGGTGATGGCGGTGGTCAGACCGTCGAGCACGTCGACCTCGGGGCGGGCCAGGTTCGGCATGAAACCCTGGAGGAAGGCGCTGTAGGTCTCGTTGATCAGCCGCTGCGACTCGGCGGCGATCGTGTCGAACACCAGGGAGCTCTTGCCCGAGCCCGAGACGCCGGTGAACAC
Source organism: Streptomyces sp. NPDC018964 (assembly GCF_044390325.1). NCBI lineage: Bacteria > Bacillati > Actinomycetota > Actinomycetes > Kitasatosporales > Streptomycetaceae > Streptomyces > Streptomyces sp. NPDC018964. The sequence goes on along the minus strand of NZ_JBIRYZ010000003.1, from coordinate 360,025 downwards.
CGTCAGCCGGCGCTTGGGTATCTCGATGCTGACGTCCTTGAGGTTGTTCTCACGCGCCCCGTGCACGCGGATCAGATCGTGGCTGTCGGCGGCGTGCGGCCCGGCCGGCTGCTGCTCTGTCCTCGTGGTCATGCTCGTCGTTCCCCTCCGTCGGGCGGGGACCGCGTACGCGTTCCCCGCCGGCGTCCTCATCGCGGCAAGGCTAGGCTAGGCGGCCCGTTTCCACCTGCGCTTCTTGATTCCTGACCGGTCGGGGAACGCCTGTGACGCGGGTCGGACCGTCACCTTCGCGGGCCGCCCCGCGCCCTCCCCGGCGGCACGCCCGCCGAGCCGTCCGGTGGGGACGCGACGGATCTCGCGGGCCCGTGACCGCCGCGACGACCGGGGGCACGCGCGGGGCGGCCGTGAGGAGGGCCACCACGATCCGGTCGTCGCCGTGCGGCCCCGCGGCGAACGTGACCGCGAACCCGGCCACCGCGCTGCCGACGGCCCCGAGCGGACCGTCGGCAGCGTCTTCCTCGGACTCGTCCAGCGCGATGCCGGCCACGACGCCCCGGTCCGCCCGGCACGCGGCACGGACACGCGCGGGCGGCCGAGCGTCCGAGCTCCTACCGAGCCGTGGACGACCGCGGCACCGGTGTCCGCCACCGGCCGGCCTTCTCCCGGCCGCGACCGCCCGCACAGGCGACGGGCCGCACCCTGCCGGAGAACCGCCGGGTGGAACAGGGACCGGCCCCGGCCGCGACCGCCCAGGGCGGCCGCGGCCGGGGCCGGCCCGCGTATCACGGCCGCGTGTTCCACTCCGCGATCACCGGGCGGCCGTGCTCCAGCGACAGGCGGCTCAGGGTGCCCGTCTCCAGGCGGAACAGGCGTCCGGCGGACGGCGGCAGGCCCAGGCGGCGGGCCGTCAGCACGCGGAGCAGGTGACCGTGCGCCACCAGCATCACGTCCCCCTCCTCCAGCGCCCCGGCCACCCGGGACAGCACCCGGTCCGCGCGCTCACCGACCTGCTCCGGGGACTCACCGGGGAACTCCCGGCCGGACGGCACCCCGTCGGTCCACAGGTCCCAGCCGGGCCGGGTGCGGTGGATCTCCGCGGTGGTGATCCCCTCGTAGCCGCCGTAGTCCCACTCCCGCAGGTCCGGCTCCTCCACCACTCCGGTCAGCCCCGCCAGCTCGGCGGTGCGCCGGGCGCGGACCAGCGGACTGGCGAGGACCAGCCCGAAGGCCCGCCCCGCCAGCAGCGACGCGAGGGACTTGGCCTGGGCCTCGCCGGCCGGGGTCAGCGGAAGATCGGTCCGGCCGGTGTGCCGGCCCGCCCTGCTCCACTCCGTCTCACCGTGCCGCGCCAGCAGCAGATCCCCCACCGGCGTTACGCCTTCTCCGCCGACTCGACGGCATGGCCGCCGAACTGCTTGCGCAGCGCCGCGATCATCTTCATCTGCGGCGAGTCCTCCTGACGCGAGGTGAACCGCGCGAACAGCGACGCGGTGATCGCCGGCAGCGGCACCGCGTTGTCGATGGCCGCCTCCACGGTCCAGCGGCCCTCGCCCGAGTCCTCGGCGTACCCGCGCAGCCGCTCCAGGTGCTGGTCCTCGTCGAGGGCGTGCACCGCGAGGTCGAGCAGCCAGGAGCGGATGACGGTGCCCTCCTGCCAGGAGCGGAACACCTCGCGGACGTTGTCCACCGAGTCGACCTTCTCCAGGAGCTCCCAGCCCTCGGCGTAGGCCTGCATCATGGCGTACTCGATGCCGTTGTGGACCATCTTCGCGAAGTGCCCGGCGCCCACCTTGCCCGCGTGGACGTACCCGTACGGTCCCTCCGGCTTGAGCGCGTCGAAGATCGGCTTCAGCCGCTCCACGTGCTCCTCGTCGCCGCCGACCATCAGGGCGTAACCGTTCTTCAGGCCCCACACCCCGCCGGAGACACCCGCGTCGACGAAGCCGATGCCCCGGGCGCCCAGCTCCTTGGCGTGCTTCTCGTCGTCCGTCCAGCGGGAGTTGCCGCCGTCGACGACCGTGTCACCGGGTTTGAGCAGGCTTCCGAGCTGGTCGACGACCTGCTGGGTGATGGTGCCGGCCGGCACCATCACCCACACCGCGCGCGGCCTCTCGAGCCGGTCGACGAGGTCCGACAGGTGATCGACGTCGGAGAGCTCGGGATTGGTGTCGTACCCGATGACGGTGTGGCCGGCGTTGCGGAGGCGCTCGCGCATGTTGCCGCCCATCTTGCCGAGCCCAACAAGACCGATCTGCATGTCAGTTCACTTCCTGCGTTCGCGGTAGGCGGCCACCAGCGCGGCCGTGGACGGGTCGAGGCCGGGGACGTCCGCGCCTTCGGTGAGGGCGGGCTCGACGCGCTTGGCGAGCACCTTGCCGAGTTCGACGCCCCACTGGTCGAAGGAGTCGATGTCCCAGATCGCGCCCTGGACGAACACCTTGTGCTCGTACAGCGCGATCAGCTGACCGAGCACCGAGGGGGTCAGCTCGGTGGCCAGGATGGTGGTGGTGGGGTGGTTGCCCCGGAAGGTGCGGTGCGGCACCTGCTCCTCGGGCACCCCCTCCGCCCGCACCTCCTCGGCGGTCTTGCCGAACGCGAGGGCCTGGCCCTGCGCGAACAGGTTGGCCATCAACAGGTCATGCTGCGCCTCGAGTTCGCCGCTCAGCTCGGCGACCGGGCGGGCGAAGCCGATCAGGTCGGCCGGGACCAGCTTCGTCCCCTGGTGGATCAACTGGTAGTAGGCGTGCTGCCCGTTGGTGCCGGGCGTGCCCCACACCACCGGTCCCGTCTGCCAGCCGACGGGACGCCCCTGCCGGTCCACCGACTTGCCGTTGGACTCCATGTCGAGCTGCTGGAGGTAGGCGGTGAACTTCGACAGGTAGTGCGAGTACGGCAGCACCGCGTGCGACTGGGCGTCGAGGAAGTTGTTGTACCAGACGCCCAGCAGGCCCATCAGCAGCGGGGCGTTGGCCTCGGCGGGAGCGGTGCGGAAGTGCTCGTCGACGATCCGGAACCCGTCGAGCATCTCCCGGAAGCGGTCCGGGCCGATGGCGATCATCAGCGACAGGCCGATCGCGGAGTCGTAGGAGTAGCGTCCGCCGACCCAGTCCCAGAACTCGAACATGTTCGCCGTGTCGATGCCGAAGTCGGCGACCTTCCCGGCGTTGGTCGACAGCGCGACGAAATGCCGGGCCACCGCCTTCTCGTCGCCTCCCAGGCCGTTGAGCAGCCAGGTCCGGGCCGAGGTGGCGTTGGTGATCGTCTCGATCGTGGTGAAGGTCTTGGAGGCGACGATGAACAGCGTCTCCGCCGGGTCCAGGTCGCGGGTCGCCTCGTGCAGGTCGGCGCCGTCCACGTTCGACACGAACCGGAAGGTCAGCGAACGGTCGGTGTACGCGCGCAGTGCCTCGTACGCCATCGCCGGACCGAGGTCGGAGCCGCCGATGCCGATGTTGACGACGTTGCGGATGCGCTTGCCGGTGTGGCCCGTCCACTCGCCGGAGCGGACCCGGCCGGCGAAGTCGGCCATCCTGTCGAGCACGGCGTGCACGGCCGGGACCACGTTCTCCCCGTCGACCTCGATCACCGCGTCCCGCGGGGCGCGCAGCGCGGTGTGCAGCACGGCCCGGTCCTCGGTGACGTTGATCCGCTCACCGCGGAACATGGCGTCGCGCAGACCGGACACATCGGCGGCCTCGGCCAGTTCGCGCAGCAGGGCGAGCGTCTCGTCGTCGACCAGGTGCTTGGAGTAGTCGATGTGCAGGTCGCCCACGCGCACGACGTACCGCTGCGCGCGGGAGGGGTCGTCGGCGAACAGCGCGCGCAGGTCCGGCTGAGCCAGTACCTTCGCGCGGTGGTTCTCCAGGGCGGCCCACTGGGGGCGCCGGGTCGGCTCGGGGACGTCAGACATGGGCGGGGATCTCCTCGGTGGCCTCGCCGCGCAGGGCGACGGCGTACATCTCGTCCGCGTCGAGGCGCCTGAGCTCCTCGGCGATGAGTTCGGAGGTGGAACGGACCTTCAGCGCCAGCCGGCGCGGGGGCTGCCCCGGCAGGGTCAGCGTGGCCAGCGGGCCCTCGGGGCGGTCGATGACGACCTCGCCGTCCGCGGTGCCGAGGCGGACCGCCGTGACGACGGGCCCCGCGGTCACCACTCGGTCGACGGTCACCCGCAGCCGCGCCTCCAGCCAGCGCGCCAGCAGCTCGGCGGCCGGGTTGTCGGCCTCGGCCTCCACGGTCGCCGAGGTCACCGTCGCCCGCGCCTGGTCCAGCGCCGCCGCCAGCATGGAGCGCCACAGCGTCAGCCTGGTCCAGGCGAGGTCGGTGTCGCCGGGGGCGTAGGTGCGCCTGCGGGCCTCGAGCACCTCCATGGGGTTCTCGGCCGTGTACAGGTCGGTGATCCTGCGCTGGCCCAGCGCGCCCAGCGGGTCCTTCGCCGGGTTCTCGGGCGCGTCCGCCGGCCACCACACCACCACCGGCGCGTCCGGCAGCAGCAGCGGCAGCACCACCGAGTCGGCGTGCTCGGACACCTCGCCGTACGTCCGCAGCACCACCGTCTCCCCGGTGCCCGCCTCCGAGCCGACCCGGACCTCGGCGTCCAGCCGGGAGCGGGTGCGCTCGCGCGGGGTGCGGGTGTGCCGCTTGATCACGACCAGGGTGCGCGAGGGGTGCTCGTGCGAGGCCTCCTCGGCCGCCTTGATCGCGTCGTAGGCGTTCTCCTCGTCCGTGATGATCACCATCGTCAGGACCATGCCCACGGCCGGTGTGCCGATGGCGCGGCGGCCCTGCACCAGCGCCTTGTTGACCTTGCTTGCCGTGGTGTCGGTCAGGTCGATCTTCATGGCCTGCGCCAGCTCCGTCCGTCTCGTGCGAGCATCTCGTCGGCTTCCGCGGGTCCCCAGCTGCCCGAGGTGTACCGCGCCGGCCGGCCGTGCGACGCCCAGTACTCCTCGATCGGGTCGAGGATCTTCCAGGACTCTTCCACTTCCTGGTGACGGGGGAACAGGTTGGCGTCCCCCAGCAGCACGTCCAGGATGAGCCGCTCGTACGCCTCCGGGCTGGACTCGGTGAACGACTCGCCGTACGCGAAGTCCATGGTCACGTCCCGCAGCTCCATCGAGGTCCCCGGCACCTTGGAGCCGAACCGGACCGTCATGCCCTCGTCCGGCTGGACCCGGATGACGACCGCGTTCTGTCCCAGCTCCTCGGTGGCGGTGGCGTCGAAGGGGGAGTGCGGCGCGCGCTGGAACACCACCGCGATCTCGGTGACCCGGCGGCCCAGCCGCTTGCCGGTGCGCAGGTAGAAGGGGACGCCCGCCCAGCGCCGGTTGTCCACCCCGAGCTTGATCGCCGCGTAGGTATCGGTCTTCGAGGAGGGGTCGATGCCCTCCTCCTCCAGGTAGCCGCGCACCTTCGCGCCGCCCTGCCAGGCCCCCTCGTACTGCCCGCGCACCGTGTGCCGGCCCAGGTCGTCCGGGAGCTTCACGGCCCGGAACACCTTCAGCTTCTCGGTCAGCAGCGAGGCCGCGTCGAAGGAGACCGGTTCCTCCATCGCGGTGAGCGCCATGAGCTGGAGGAGGTGGTTCTGGATGACGTCACGGGCGGCGCCGATGCCGTCGTAGTAGCCCGCGCGGCCGCCGATGCCGATGTCCTCGGCCATGGTGATCTGCACGTGGTCCACGAAGGACCGGTTCCAGATCGGCTCGAACATCTGGTTGGCGAAGCGCAGCGCCAGGATGTTCTGGACGGTCTCCTTGCCGAGGTAGTGGTCGATCCGGAAGACCTGCTCCGGGTCGAACACCTCGTGGACGATCGCGTTCAGGTCCCGCGCCGACCTCAGGTCGTGCCCGAACGGCTTCTCGATCACCGCGCGCCGCCAGGACCCCTCGGGGGCGTCGGCCAGGCCGTGCTTCTTCAGCTGCTGGACGACCTTCGGGAAGAACTTCGGCGGTACGGAGAGGTAGAAGGCGTAGTTGCCGCTGGTGCCCCGGGAGGCGTCCAGCTCGTCGACGGCCTTGCGCAGCTGGTCGAACGCGTGGTCGTCGTCGAAGTCGCCCGGGACGAACCGCATGCCCTCGGCGAGCTGCTGCCAGACCTCCTCGCGGAACGGGGTGCGCGCGTGCTCCTTGACGGCGTCGTGCACGACCTGGGCGAAGTCCTGGTCCTCCCAGTCCCGGCGGGCGAACCCGAGCAGTGAGAAGCCCGGCGGCAGCAGACCCCGGTTGGCCAGGTCGTACACGGCTGGCATCAGCTTCTTGCGGGACAGGTCGCCGGTCACCCCGAAGATGACCAGGCCGGAGGGGCCCGCCACCCGGGGCAGACGCCGGTCCCGGGGGTCGCGCAGCGGGTTGGCCCAGTCGGCCGGGGGCGCGGGGAGGGCCGCGGGAGTCTCCTCCCGTTCCTCCGGCCGCTCCCGCGCGGCATCCGTCGTCGGTTCGGTCGTCTCGTCGGTCATTCCGCGTCAACTCCCTTGCGGTCGGGCGACTTCGTCACCGCGTCGCGCAGCGCCTGCCAGGCGTCCTCGGACTTCGCGACGCCCTCGTGGTCCAGGGTGTCCTTGTCCGCCGGGTCCTTCATCCCGGCGGAGGCCCGGCGCTCACCGGGAAAGACCCTCACGGCTGTTTCACTCACAGTGCTCATCTTCTTTCTCGCGATCATGGCAACCGTGTGGAGCGGTCGGTGATTCCCCGGCGGTCACGTCGCCGGGGGCGGGTAGTACGCCGTGTCACTTCAGGAAGTCCCCGGTTCAAGCAACATCGATGCCGTCATGTGTTCAAGTTTAAAAGTATGATCTTTTTGGTGGAGGTTTCCTTCCGGTCGGCGGGAAACTCTCGGTGTCGGCGGCCCTCCCCCGCTCCTCGTGCGGCGCCGGGTACCGCGGAACCGCCATGGCCATGCGGTCTCCGGCCGGAGGCATTCGGAAGAGGGCCTCGCGCGCACGCACGCGCGGGGCCCTCTTCCACTCCCGGCCGGGAGGGCCGGTGGGGATCGGTGGCCGAAGGTGAACCGGTTGACGTTCACGAAGTCCGACGGCCGGCCGCTTCCCACCCGAGCCGGATGAGCACACCACGCTCCTCGCGCACCGACTGCACGCACGCATCACCCACCCCGTCCACGCCGCAGCGCCGGCCCTGCGTATCCCCACCGGCCGCCCACAGGCTCAGCTGAACCATCCCGCCACGCCAGGGGCCGGCACCCGGCCATGGGACAGGCACACCGACGTGGGCCGCAGACCTCATCGAGGCAGGGGGCTGCTTCGGGAACCTGGACCGGCCGACCCGAGCCGGGGGCCGCTGCGTCTCAGCGGCTGAGGCCGGACGGCCGTGACCGAAGCAGCCCGCGCCTGTGCGCTGTACGAACTTCCGACGCCCGGCTCGCGGCGAGGGCGAACCTGCGGGCGGCTGGGCAGCACGCGGCCTGGCCGTTCCACCCCCCGCACCCCGCTGACCGGGACCAGGGAGCAGACGATGACCAAGCCGCCCCGCCGAACTCTTCGACGCGATCCGCCGAGATCACCACGCGGGCGAGGGACTGCCCAGGTCCCTGGCGGCCCGCCGCGGCGTCGACCACCGGACAGCCATGGAGGCGATCTCGACCGTACTGCCCATGGAGGCCGTCACCCGGCCGCAGCGCCGGCATCGCGATCACAGCGCGTGCCGTGCGGGGCGTAGTCGAGGGCGGCGGCGCGGGTCAGGCCGATCTGACCGTACTTCGCGACGGTCTACGCGGCGAGGCAGCGGTAACCGACCACGCCTGCCATAGAGGTCACGGTGACGCTGCCGGAGCGCTGGGAGATCATCGTGGGGATCACCTCGCGCAGGGCCCGCCACGACCCCGAAAGGTCGATGTCGAGCATCAAATCCCACTCCTCGTCGGCGATTTCGTGCACCGGGCGGCCCGAGGGAGCGGCGATGCCCGCGTTGTTGACCAGGACGTCGATGCCGCCGAAACGGTCGAGCGCGGTACGGGTCGCCGCCCGCAGCCGCTCACTGTCGCGTACGTCGCCGACGCACTCGGCCACGGACGCGCCGACCTCCCGGCATGAGTCGGCGGTCGCTGCCAACTGGCTTGTCGTGCCCAGGGGACAGGGGCAGCCCTTGATGTCGTCGGCCACGTCGAGGAGCACGAGGTCGGCGCCCTCCTTGGCGTAGGCGACGGCGATGGCGCGGCCGATGCCGCGCGCGGCGCCAGTGATCAGGGCTCGCTTGCCGGTCAGGCGCATGCGTACGTCTCTCTGTGTTCGGATCGGGATGGACGGCCGGAACCATGGGCGAAGTCCTCGCGGACAGCGCGGAACGTGGCCGACGGATCAGGGCAGTTCAGGCCGGCGCCCTCGGCGAGTGCATTCGCCGCGGACACCCTGACGGCCTCGCCCCGCGGCGAACATGATCGGGAACATCGGGTCCACCGGCGGTCTCCCGACCTCGCTCTGGACGTCCGACCCCATCGCGGGGCAGTGATATGCCTGGAAACCGAATGTCACGTCGAAGAGCGGCGTGCCCGCCCTTCCCGAGCCGGCCTCGGCGGCGACGCGCCCCACCGGCACGTCGCTCCGTATCGTCGCGTCCATGAGGGCCTGGGGTGTCTGGAGGGCCTGGGGTGTCTGACCGGTCATGCCGATCGGGTCGCCGGGGCGGGTGCGGCGGATTCGTACGCAGAGGGTGTTCATCAGCGGCGCACACACCGTCCGGGCGTGATCGTTGCGGAGGGACGGCATACGAGACGCCGACGGCCACGTCGTCCTGTCCGTTTCGGACGCGGAAGGCACCTGCGAGGGGACGTGGGCTTGCACCGCCCTCCGAAGGCCGCGCGCAGCCGGTCGAGCAGCGCAGGGTCAGTCATCCGCGTTCTCCTTGGCCCTCAGCGGGGAGTCGGGCCGGGTGGACAGACGCGTCAGCACGTCGGCCGTCGTGTGGGCGAGGCGTTCCGCGACCCGGCGGGGTACGCGCGCGGGGTCCAGATACATACGGCCCGTGACGGTGTCCCCGGCGAGCTCGGCCATGAGCGTCAGGTCGAAGCGCGCCGGCGGCAGGAACACCCAGGGATGCGGTGCCACTTCGGCGCCGTGCACGTCCCAGCGCTCATCGATCGCCTCCTCGACGGAGAACGCCACGTTGCACAGGGGTGGTGCCGCACCGCCGCCCCGGGCGGGGCCGAGCGCGCGTACCACGCGCTGGAAGGGGATCTCCTTGTTGACGAAGGCGTGCAGGGCCACGGTGCGTACGTGCTCGACGAACTCCCGGACGGTGGCGGACGGCTCGGGTGCGATCCGCAGCAGCACCGTGTTGTCGAAGGAGCCGATGACCCCCTCCAGGGCGGCCGTCGGCCGGTCGGTCACCGGAGTCCCGACGACGAACTCGTCCGTCCGCGCGACCTGGTACAGCGCCGCCGCGAACCCGGCGAGCACCACGACGAACGCCGTGGTCCCGTAAACGGGGCCGGCGTCACGAACCGCCTGGACGGCTGCGGGCGGCAGGGTGAACTCGACGACCTCGGTGGGCCGGGGCTCCGGCGCGGCGCCGGCTTCCGCCCGGAACGAGACGGTCTCCGGCGCCGGCGTCAGCCGCTCGCACCAGTATGAGAGCTGTTCCTCGGCCTCCTCGCTGTCCAGCCATGCCTGCTGCCACGCCACATAGTCGCCGTAGGCGGCGGTCAACTCCGGCAGCCGGGGCGTGCGGCCGCACGCGAAGGCGTCGTACAGCTCCCAGAACTCGCGCCGCAGGATCGCCCCCGACCAGCCGTCCACCGCCATGTGGTGCATCACGAGCAGCACCACGTACTGACTCCGCTTGCCTGACAGCCGGATGCTCGTCACCCGCAGCAGGGGCCCGTCCCACAGGTCGAACGGCCGCAGTGCGGCCGCCGTCAGGAGGTTCTCCAGCTCCTGTTCTCCGCGGGCCACGTGAGATGTGGCCTCGATCGACACCGCGTCAGGCGGCATGACCCGCCCCTGGGGCACCCCCGCCTCGTCGTCCACGCAGGTGCGCAGGGCGTCGTGCCGTGCCACCAGCGCCTGGGCGGCGCCGCGCAGTGCTGGTACGTCCAACGCCCCCGTCAGCCGGAAGCACTCGGTGACGTTGTAGGTGCCCTCGGGCACCATCTGGTCCAGGATCCACAGGCGCTCCTGTCCGGCGGACAGGGGCACCCGGTGGGCGGTGGGCTCGGTGGACGAGCCGGGCTGGGGCGGCAGGGGTGGCATGCGTCGTTTCCGTTCTAGGCCGGTTTCGGTGCCGGGTCGAGGCCGGTACGGGTGGTGCGCAGCGGGCGGGAGGCCAGGGCGAGCAGACCGGTCCCGGCAACCGCGACCGCGCATACGGTGACGGCGAGGGTGACGCCGGCCAGGCCTGAGAGATTGCCGAGGACGTTGTTCATGACCAGGAGCGGCAGGCTCTGCATGAGCGTCAACAGAGCCTGGATGCGGGAGAGATGGGACTCCGGTGTCACCGTCATGATCAGCGGGCCGATGTGCGAGGAGAACAGCCCGTTGCCGATCCCGACGACCAGTCCTGCCCCCAGTGCCGCGCCGATATGGGGTGCGAGGGCCAGCGCGAGCACGCCGAGCCCGGCCACCATCAGACCGCATGCGGCGAGCAGACCCGGCCGGCCCAGCGGACCGCGTCGTACGACACCGAGTGTGACGGCGACCATGCCGATGCCCTGGGCACCGACCACGAGGCCGGTGACGCCCGCGCTCCAGTGCTGGCCACGGGCGAGCAGGGGCAGCAGCAGCGGCATGACGGGCAACAGGAACCCGGCTGCCGCCCCCACGAGAAGCAGCGCCGGCCGCAGCACCGTGTGGCTGAAACCGACGCGTACGCCGTCGGCCGCCTCCCGCAGGACGTGCTGCTTGGCGCCGCCCGCCGACACCTCCTGACGTGGTTTGACCGCGATCAGGACGACGAGGACGAGAGCGAAGGTGACGGCGTCGACCAGCGCGGCCCCGGCCAGGCCCGCGAGTCCGACCAGGACACCGCCGAGCGGGCCGCCGCCCATCGTGATGAGCTGTGCTCCGATCTGGCGCAGCGCGAGCGCGCGAGGGAGGTGGTCCTTGCCGACGAGGCGGCGCGGCATCGATCCCGAGGCGGGCAGGTAGAAGGCGTCCACGACGCCGATCAGGACACCCGTGGTGATCAGCAACCAGGGCTCGGCGCCCAAGTGGTACGACAACGCGGCCAGCAGCAACGACACGACGAGCATCGCCGAGTCACCGGCGATCATCACGCGGCGCGCTCCGAGCCGATCACCGACCGCGCCGCCCACGAGGAGCAGTGCCACCCGGGGCAGGTTGACGGCGGTGAGCACCAGTCCCGCCACCGCGCCGCCGTGTGCGGTGGCGGCCCAGCCCAGCGCGAAGTACAGCATTGAGTCGCCGACGAGGGACGCGAGCGCGCCCGACAGCCAGACGAAATACGTGCGGGGCAGCCGGGGCGGCCCGGTCGAGACGTCGGAGCATGGCTCGGCGGTGGCCGCGGCCGAGCCCCCGCTTTCGTGTTCGGTGGTACTGATGGGACATCTCCGGTGGTCAGGACACGGACGCCAGGGCGCGCGCCGGTCAGGGGGCTGTCAGGGCGCGCGCGAGCTGGTGCACATGGGGCGCCCGGAGCATGGAGTAGTGCGTCCCGGCCACGGTAAGTATCCGGCTGCCCGCGGTACCGAATTCCGGCCAGGCGTCGAGCAGGGTGCCCGCGTCGGCCGCCCGGACCACGGTCAGCTCGCTGTCCACGCGTCGGGGCACGTATGTGTCGATCGCGCCCACGGTCGCCATGAAGACCGCCAGCCGATGCCGTACGTCGGCGATGTCGACGCCGTAGGGCAGCAGCCCGTACTCCTCGATCAGGGTGAGCAGGGACCCCTGGTCCCTCAGGCCGGGAGGGAGTCGGGGAGCGGCGCGTCCGGCGAGTCCGGCGAGGTCGTACGCGAACAGGTGGAGCATCCCCTCGGCGGTGACCGGATCGGCCCCGGGGAAGCTGCTGTCGAACATCACGACCGAGGGCACCTCGTGGCCCAGGCTACGAATCCGCCGTGCGCCGGCGGACGACGACCGGCGCGAAGGCGGACCGGAGGGACACGGGAAGCCCCTCGGGGCGGGGCCGTACCGGTACCACGAGGAGCCGGGAGCCCGGTCCTCACCGGTGCGGGGGATTTCACGGCGGCTGCGTGTCGGTGGTCCGCGGGCGGTGGGCCGGGCGTGGGGCGGGGAGGAAGCCGGCCCTTCAGGTGTCCCCGCCGTGCGACGGGGCGGCCGGCCGCCGGCCCAGGGCCCGGGAGATGCCGAGGGCCGCGAGGCGCAGGGCCGGGACCAGGGCGGGGATCCGCGCGTCGGAGCGGGGGACGACGACCGACACCGCGGCGGTCACCGTGCCGTCGGGGCCGCGCACGGGCGCCGCCACCGACAGCGCGTCCGGGGTGACCTGGCGGTCGCTCACCGCGACACCCGAGCGCCGCACCTCGGCCAGCACCCGCCGCAGCACCTCCGGTTCGGTGATCGTGTACGGGGTGAAGGCGGCGAGCGGGCCCGCGCAGTACTCCTCCTGGAAGCCGGAGCCGCTGTGCGCGAGCAGGACGAGACCGACCCCGGTGGCGTGCAGCGGCCAGCGGGCGCCGACCCGGATGCGCACACCGACCGCCGAGCGCCCCGACAGCCACTCGGTGTAGACGACCTCGCGCCCGTCGCGCACCGCCAGCTGCACGTTCTCGTGCGTCGCCTCGTACAGGTCCTCCAGGTACGGCAGGGCGACCTGCCGCAGCGCGAGCCCGCGCGGGGCCAGCGCGGCGACCTCCCACAGCCGCAGCCCCACGTGGTACGCCCCCGACGCGTCCCGCTCCAGCGCCCCCCACCGGGCGAGCTCGCCCACGAGCCGGTGCGCGGTGGTCAGCGGGAGCCCGGCCCGGCGGCTGATGTCCGTCAACGTCAGCGCCGGATGCGCGTGGTCGAAGGCGGCGAGCACGGACAGCAGACGGTCGGGCGCGGAGCGGCTGGTCATGGCCGGCTGTCCTCCAGCGGGTCGGGCGGCGGGGCGTACCCGGCGCGGTCGCGCCACGAGTAGGGTCGTCCCGGTACGTCGTGGCGGGAAGGTGCGGGTGTGAAGCTGACGATTCTGGGCGGTGGGGGATTCCGCGTGCCGCTGGTGTACGGGGCGCTGCTCGGGGACCGTGCCGAGGGCCGGGTGACCCGTGTCGTCCTGCACGACGTGGACGCCGGGCGGCTGCGCGCGATCGCCCGGGTGCTGGCCGAGCAGGCCGCCGGCGTGTCCGACGCGCCCGGGGTGACCGTCACCACCGACCTCGACGAGGCCCTGCGCGGCGCCGACTTCGTCTTCTCCGCGATCCGCGTCGGCGGCCTCGAGGGCAGGGCGCACGACGAACGGATCGCCCTCGCCGAGGGCGTGCTCGGCCAGGAGACGGTCGGCGCGGGCGGCATCGCCTACGGTCTGCGCACCGTGCCCGTCGCCGTCGACATCGCCCGGCGGGTGGCCCGCCTCGCCCCCGACGCCTGGGTCATCAACTTCACCAACCCCGCTGGCCTGGTCACCGAGGCCATGTCCCGCCACCTGGGCGACCGCGTCATCGGCATCTGCGACTCACCGGTCGGCCTCGGCCGCCGGGTCGCCCGGGCGCTCGGCGCGCGGCCGCGGGAGGCGTGGATCGACTACGTGGGCCTCAACCACCTCGGCTGGGTGCGCGGTCTGCGGATCGCCGGCCGCGACGAACTCCCGCGCCTGCTCGCCGACCCCGTCCTGCTCGGCTCCTTCGAGGAGGGCAGGCTCTTCGGCGCCGACTGGCTGCGGTCCCTGGGCGCGATCCCCAACGAGTACCTGCACTACTACTACTTCAACCGTGAGGCCGTACGCGCCTACCAGGAGGCGGAGCGGACCCGGGGCGCGTTCCTCCGCGACCAGCAGGCACGGTTCTACGCCGGGGTGGCCGACCCCGACGTCCCCGCCCTGGACCTGTGGAACCGCACCCGCGCCGAACGCGAGGCCACCTACATGGCCGAGAACCGGGAGGCGGCGGGCGCGGGCGAACGCGAGGCCGAGGACCTGTCCGGCGGCTACGAGGACGTGGCGCTCGCCCTGATGCGGGCGATCGCCCGCGACGAACGCGCCACCCTGATCCTCAACGTCCGCAACCGCGGCACCCTGTCCCCCCTGGACGCGGACGCCGTCATCGAGGTCCCCTGCCTGGTGGACGCCAGTGGCGCGCACCCCATCTCCGTCGACCCGCTGCCCGGCCACGCCACCGGTCTGGTCTGCGCCGTCAAGGCCGTCGAGCGCGAGGTGCTCGCCGCCGCCCGGTCGGGTTCCCGCGCGACGGCCGTCAAGGCGTTCGCGCTGCATCCGCTCGTGGACTCGGTGAACGTGGCCCGCCGTCTCGTCGACGGCTACACCGCCGTCCACCCCGGCCTCGCCTACCTCGGATAGCCGGCGGACACGGCTTCGGGTCGGCCGGTCGCCCCCCGTGACAGCGACCGACCGACCCGAGCCCCCCGTTCCCCCGTGCTTCCCCCCCGGCGGCTTCCCCAAGTCGCCGTCACCATCAAGAGCACGCGGACCGGCCCCTGATACACCCCCGGCGGAAGATTTCCCGGAAATTTTTTACGTGCGCGCTCCGGTCGCCGTCCGGGGCTCCACGGGCTGGGCCGGAGCCGGTACGGCCCCCAGCGCGGCCGCGGGCACGTCGGCGTGCTGCTGCGACAGCGTCACCGGCAGCAGCGGACGCGGACCCGACACCACCGTGTAGTCCTGGCCCAGGAACGGCGGCGTCAGCTCGCCCGGGTCCTCGCCGAGCGCCAGCCGCACGGCGGCCCACGGCACGTTCAGCCCGCACAGCGACAGTTGGTGCAGCCCGCCCGCCGGCCGGGTGTTGACGTCCATGAGCACGGGCCGCTCGCCCAGCATCCGGAACTGGATGTTGGACAGGTGGTGCAGTCCGAAGCCCTCCGCGATCCGCCGGGCCGGCTCCAGCCACTGCTCGTGCAGCGTGAAGCCCCTGCGCCGGCCGTTCTTGGTGCGTCCCACCGCCAGCCGGACCCGGTTGTCGGTCCCGGTGAGGCAGTCCACCGACACCTCGGGCTGCTCCAGCCGGGGCATCACCAGCCAGTCCACCGGCTCGTCGGCCTCCCGCAGGGCGTCCAGCACCAGGCCGAGCGGCACGTACGGGCTCGGGAAGCCGCTCAGCTGGGTGAGCGAGAAGGACGCGCGGGTGATCACGCGGAAGCCCACCCCGCCCGCGCCGGAGGCGGGCTTGAAACAGGCCCGGTACCCGCGCGCCTCCAACTCGTCCACCACCGCGACGAGTTCGTCCGCACCGCGGACCCGCCACCACGGCGGCACGGGCACCCCGATCGCCTGGACCGCCTCATAGGCGATCACCTTGTCGTGGAACACGGCCACCGCCTCGGGCGGCGGCGCCAGCAGCGCCGTACCGACCGCCTCGAACTCGGCGCGGTGCGCGACGATCGCCGCCTGGTGCAGCCGGGGCACGAACACGTCGATGCCGCGCCGCTCGCACTGGGCGAGCGCGTACTCGACGTACGCCGCCGGGGACAGCCCCTCGGGCTCCAGTTCGGCGGTGTCGGCGGCGGCCAGTACGGGGGAGTCGGGGTCGCCGTGGGTGGCGTGGATCTCGACGGCCCGGTCGCAGGGATTTCTCCGCAGCTGATCCATGAAGAACACGTTCTCCGCGTACGTGCGGTTGAGCCAGACGCGTACGCGAGAGATCATGCAGGCCGCCTTTCGGGGGTTGCGGGCAGGGCTCAGCGGCCCGTCGCCCGGGCAGGAGTGTGGAGGGTCACCAAACCGCCCTGTGCGAAGGGCGTTTCACGGCGGTGGTGTCGGGGCAGACTATACGGCTTCGGCGGCCGCTCCCGTACCACAGCCGGAGAGGGGGCGCGCTTGTCCCGGTGGCACGAATGTGATCTCGTGGTGGCGTTCGGGACGGCTGAAGGAGCGACGGGTGAGGTCGGGGACAGACGACGGCGGACAAGTGTGGGCCATCAGTGACCTGCACATCGGCTACGCCGAGAACCGCGAGCTGGTCGAAGGGATGCGACCCGAGTCGGACGAGGACTGGCTGCTCGTGGCCGGTGACGTCGCGGAGACCGTGGAGGACGTCCGCTGGGCCCTCAAGACCCTGGCCGGACGGTTCGCCAAGGTCGTCTGGGTGCCCGGCAACCACGAGCTGTGGACCCATCCGAGCGACCCGGTCACGCTGCGCGGCGTCGCCCGCTACGACCACCTGGTCGAACAGTGCCGCGACCTCGGGGTGATCACACCCGAGGACCCGTACCCCGTCTGGGACGGCCCCGGCGGCCCGGTCGCCGTCGCACCGTTGTTCCTGCTGTACGACTACTCGTTCCTGCCGCCCGGGTGCGCCACCAAGGCCGAGGGGCTGGAGTACGCGCACGGCACCGGGGTCGTCTGCACCGACGAGCAGCTGCTGCACCCCGACCCCTACCCGAGCCGGGAGGCCTGGTGCCGGGCCCGGGTCGCCGAGACCGAACGCAGGCTGGCCGAGGTGCCGGACGGGCTGCCGCTCGTCCTGGTCAACCACTGGCCGCTGCACCGCCATCCGACGGACGTCCTGTGGTACCCCGAGTTCGCCATGTGGTGCGGCACCGTGCTCACCGACGACTGGCACCGGCGGTTCCCCGTCCACACCATGGTCTACGGTCATCTGCACATCCCCCGGAGCACCCGGCAGGACGGGGTCCGCTTCGAGGAGGTGTCGGTGGGCTACCCGCGCGAATGGCGCAAGCGCCCACAGCCTCCGGGGCGACTGCGCCGGATCGTGCCGCGGACGGAGGAGGGGCGATGATCGAGGAGCTGCTGCCGCAGACGGTGGTCTCCGTCGAGGCCTACGGCGACGAGGGCGTCGACGCACCGCTGTATCCCGAGGAGGAGGCGCTGCTGGAGCGCGCCGTCCTCAAACGCCGCCGGGAGTTCACCGCCGTACGCGCCTGCGCCCGCCGCGCCATGGAGAAGCTGGGCGTGCCCGCGCGGCCGGTGCTCCCCGGCGAACGGGGCGCCCCCGTCTGGCCCGACGGGCTGACCGGCAGCATGACCCACTGCCAGGGCTACTGCGCCGCCGCCCTGGTCCGCGCCACCGACCTGGCGTCCCTCGGCATCGACGCGGAGCCCCACGCTCCGCTGCCCGAGGGTGTCCTGGCCTCCGTGGCGCTGCCGCAGGAGGTGGCGCGGATCGGCGCCCTGGCCGAGGAACTGCCCGCCGTGCACGGGGACCGGCTGCTGTTCAGCGCCAAGGAGTCCGTCTACAAGGCGTGGTTCCCGCTCACCGGGAAGTGGCTGGACTTCCTGGAGGCCGACCTCGACTTCTTCGCCGACCCCGGCGAGCACACCCGCGGCGGCTTCCGGGCCACCCTCCTCGTCCCCGGCCCGCGCGTGGGCACCCGAGTGGTCGACCACTTCACCGGCCGCTGGATCACCGGAGGAGGCCTGGTCGCGACGGCGGTCACCGTCCCGCACGGCTGAGCGGGACGGCGACCACCGCCCCCGGACCGGCCGGCTACGGTTCGGGGTGCCAGTCGCGCAGCATCCGGAAGAACACCTCCTCGTTGCCGGTCAGACCCGCCCGGGCCAGGGCGGTCTCCGCCTCGGCGAGCACGGAGGGCGGCACCATCGCGGGCCCCGCGGACCCCGGTGGACCCGGCCGGGTGTCGAGGGCGGCGCGCACCGTGTGCAGCAGTCGTAGGTAGGCCTGGACGGCGGTGCGCTCGCGGTCGGTCGGTACGGCGGTGGGCATCGCGCGGTTCTCCCCGTGTCGCGGTCGGTGACGATTCCCCTCCAGCTTGCCGCCCGCCACTGACAGCCGGGTCGCCCCGCGGCCCGGTTCCCCCACCCGGAGGGCTCGCGCGCCGGGGCGTGCCCGCTCGGCCCCGTGGCTTCGGGTGCCCCGGTGACGCCCCAGTCCGCCCTGTCGGCCGGTCCCGCTGTACCGGCCGGCCGGGTCCGGCACCTGCCGGTCGGCGGCAGGCCGAAGGCCCCGGTCTCCTTCTCCTCGGCCGGGTCGGACCGGGTGCGCGCGGCGACCTTCAGGACGGTCGCCCGCACGGTGCCCTCGTCGAGGGCGGGACCCGGCGGACGCGTAGCCACCTCGGCGTCCTGGACGGGAGGGCGACCGCGGTGCCCGCCCGCATGTGCCACGGCTCGTGACCCGGGACCACCAGCCGGTGGCCGGGCGCCGTGCGTGCGTTCCTCGGTCACGACGAGGTCCCGGTCCGCCCTGTCGGGCCGCGGCCCGCTCGCCGTCCCGGAAGGGAGGGGCGCCGTACGGAACAGCACGGGCCGGCCGCGGCGCCCGCCCATCGCCGCGTACGGACCGGCGGGGGAAGGGCGGCTCCACCGGCGACTCGCCGCACGGGCGGCGCGTTCCGCCGCCGGGGCCCGCGCTCCTCCCCGGCTCAGGCCTTGGGCCGCTGGACGCTCTCCAGGAGCATGTCCAGCCACTCCGCGACCTTGTCGCGGTGCTGGTCGGTGGGCAGCTGGGCGGCCCGCCAGGCGATCTGACGCACCCCGTGGTCCCGCAGCAGCCGCTCCAACGGGTCACCGGCCGCCGCCGCCCGCTCCTGGTCCGCGAGTTTCTGCAGCAGCTCCTGCTCGGTGTGCTGGAGCGCGCCCGCGAGCGCCTCGGGGTCCTCGGCGGTGAGAAAACCGGCGTGCACCCGGAAGAACCGCTGGATGGCGTCGCAGTGCTCCATGGTCGGACGCCGGTCGCCGTTGATCAGCGCGCCGGCCTGCTGCCGGGACATGCCCGCGCCGTCGGCGATCTCCTGCTGCGTGTACTTGCGGCCGTTCGGTTTCAGCCGGGTGCGGCGCAGCAGGTCCAGCCGCTGCACGAATCGCGCCTGCACATCGGGCTCGCCCGTGGACCGGCCGCTCAGCAGCGCCTTGACCACGGACTCCGGGACACCGGAGGCGGCGGACAGCCGGCCGGCGTCGAAGACCTCGGCGTGCGCCACACCGAGCCGGTCGGCGAGTGCGGTGACGCGGGCGACGACGGCCGGCAGCGCGGCCGTCGGCGTGGTGCCCGGACCCTCGAAGCCACCCGTCACCGAAAGATCTCCTACGTCTCTCACAGGCTTCTCACAAGCGATTGCCGTGAACCTCACGGAGACTAGCCGTTGTCTCGAACTCACATCCAGGTCTCGCCACGATTGTGGCCAATTTCAGCCGTCAATCGGCATGGAATGCCACGATAGTTGACATGCATCGCGTGCGGGCAGCAGGATCGGGGCGCCGCGTCAGGGCCGCACAGGCAAGAGGGGTGACCTCCCGATGGCACATCAGGCAGGAGGGCAGCGGCCGGCACCGCGGCCCGTCCCCGGGACTCCCGAGGCCCACGCCTATTTCCAGGACTACGCCGTACTCCTGGAGGCGACCGCCTTCCCCTCCTTGGTGGTCGACCACCGCTGGGACGTGCTGCTCACCAACGCCGCTTTCCGGACACTTTTCCAAAACGTCGAGCCGCACCCGACGGCCCTGCCCTCCGACAACTTCCTCCGGTTCGTCCTCTTCCACCCGGACGCGGCCACGGTGCTCGGCGACCACGAGTCGAGCTGGTGCCTGCCGATGCTGGCCCACTTCGCCGGGACCGTCGAGCGGTACGGCCACGACCACGGGCTGCAGGCCATCCGCCGCGACATCGCCCAGGACCCCATCATGGAGGCCGCCTATCGGCACGGACTGCCGCACTGGCTGCGGGCCGTCGGCGAGCAGGCCGCCGAACACGACGGCGCCGTACGGCCGCTGCTCCACCCCGACCCTCGCTGGGGCGCCACGGACTGCCGGATCGTCGCGGAGACGACCCCGGCCCTCCAGGACATGGACTGCACCCGGCTGACGCTGGTCCTGCGCGAGGTCCGCCGCACCCCGTCCGGGGACCGGGGCTCCCGCCGTGCCGCCTCCCACCTGAGAGTGGTCCGCTCCGCCGGCTGAGGCGGTCCTTCGCCGGCGACGTCCGCCCTCTTCCCCGCACCAGTGCTGTGTGACATATTACTGGCGTGAGCCAGCCGCTGACCTGCGATGTCGTGGTGGTGGGCGCCGGTATGACGGGCGCCGCCTGCGCCCTGTACGCGGCCCGGGCCGGCCTCGCCGTGACCGTGGTGGACCGGGGCTCCGTGGCCGGCGGCACGACCGGCGCGGGCGAGGGGAACCTCCTCGTCTCCGACAAGGCACCCGGCCCCGAACTCGAACTCGCCCTGCTGTCCCACCGGTTGTGGACGCGGGTGGCGCGGGAACTGGGCCGGCCGGTCGAGTACGAGGCCAAGGGCGGACTCGTCGTCGCCGAAACCCCCGAAACGCTCGACGGACTGCGGACGTTCGCGGACGGCCAGCGGGCCGCCGGGGTGACGGCCGACCCCGTCCCCGCCGACCGGCTCCACGACCTCGAACCGCGCCTGGCGCCCGGCCTCGCGGGCGGCGTGCGCTATTCGCAGGACGCCCAGGTGATGCCCGCCCTCGCCGCCGCCCACCTGCTGCGCGCCTCCGGGGCCCGGCTGATCACCGGCCGCGAGGTGACCCGGGTCCTGCGCGCCGCCGACGGCACGGTGCGCGGGGTGCGCACGGACCGCGGCGACCTCCACGCCCCCGCCGTCGTCAACGCGGCCGGCCCCTGGGGCGGCGAACTGGCCGCCCGCGCCGGGGTGTCCCTGCCCGTCCTGCCCCGCCGCGGCTTCGTCCTGGTCACCGAGCCGCTGCCGCCCCGCATCCGGCACAAGGTGTACGCCGCCGACTACGTCGCCGACGTCGCCAGCGACTCGGCGGCACTGCAGACCTCCCCGGTGGTGGAGGGAACGGCCGCCGGACCGGTGCTCATCGGCGCCAGCCGGGAACGGGTCGGCTTCGACCGGTCCCCGTCCCTCCCGGTGATGCGGGCCCTGGCGGCGGGAGCGACCCGCCTGTTCCCCTTCCTGACCGGCGTCCGGGCCCTGCGCGCGTACGCCGGCTTCCGGCCGTACCTGCCCGACCACCTGCCCGCGATCGGCCCCGACCCCCGGGCGCCCGGACTGTTCCACGCGTGCGGCCACGAGGGCGCGGGCATCGGACTGGCCACCGGCACCGGCCTGCTGATCGCCCGGGCCCTGACCGGAGGGACACCGGAACTGGACCTCACCCCGTTCCGGCCCGACCGCTTCCCCCCTACGGCGAAGGAGGCCGTGCGGTGAATCCGCTGGAGCTCGCCGGGGCACGCCCCGGATCCGCCTTCGAGGTCACCTTCGACGGACGGCGCATCGAGGCACTGCCCGGCCGGACGGTCGCCGCCGTGCTGTGGGCCGCGGGCGTCACCTCGTGGCGCACCACCCGCGGCGAGGGGCGCCCCCGCGGGGTGTTCTGCGGGATCGGGGTGTGCTTCGACTGCCTGGTCACCGTGAACGACCGCCCCGACCAGCGTGCCTGTCTGGTCCCGGCCCGGCCGGGCGACGTGATCCGCAGCCAGGAGGGGACGGGCCGTGCGGACTGACCTCGCGGTGATCGGCGCGGGACCGGCGGGACTCGCCGCGGCCCTCGCGGCAGACCGGCGCGGCCTGCGGGTCGCCCTGGTCGACGCGGCTCCCGAACCGGGCGGGCAGTTCTACCGGCAGCCCGCCGCCGGACTCCGCGCGGAACGCCCCCGGGTCCTGCACCACCGGTGGCGCACCTGGACCCGGCTGCGGGACCGGCTCGCCACGAGCTCCGTGCGCGTGCTGGGCGAACACCACGTGTGGTGCGTGGAACGGACGCCCGGCGGACCGACCGTGCACGCGCTGCTCGGACCGGAGCAGGAGGAGCCGGTGGAGGTGCGCGCCGACGCCGTGCTGCTGGCCACCGGCGGGTACGAGACGGTGCTGCCCTTCCCCGGCTGGACCCTCCCCGGGGTCGTCACCGCGGGCGGCGCCCAGGCCATGCTCAAGGGCGGGCTCGTCGTGCCGGGCCGGACCGCCGTCGTGGCCGGCACCGGTCCGCTGCTGCTGCCGGTGGCGGCCGGGCTCGCGGCGGCGGGCGTGCGGGTCGCCGCGCTGGTGGAGTCCGCGGACCCGGGCCGCCTGCCGCGGCACGCCGGAGCACTGGCCGGCAAGCTGCCCGAGGGCGCCGGGTACGCGGCCCGGCTGCTGCGCCACCGCGTGCCGTTCCTCGCCCGGCGCACCGTCGTCCGCGCCCACGGCGAGGACCGGCTGACCGGCGTCACCGTCGCCGCCCTCGACACGCACGGCCGTGTCCGGCCCGGCACCGAACGCCGGGTGCCCTGCGACACCCTCGCGGTGAGCCACGGCATGCTCCCGCACACCGACCTCGCCGAGAGCCTCGGCTGCCGCCTCGACGGACTCGCCGTGGCCGTCGACGCGGAACAGCGCACCGACGTCCCCGGTGTGTGGGCGGCGGGGGAGGCCACCGGCGTCGGCGGTGCCGCGCTCGCGCTCGCCGAGGGGCACATCGCCGGCCGCTCGATCGCCGCCCGGCTGCGGGGCACCGTGCCCGACCCCGGCGCATGGGCCCCGGTCGCCAGGGTCCGCGCCCGGCTGCGCGGATCCGCGGCCGCCCTCGACGCCGTGTACGCCCCGCCCGCCCACTGGGCCGACCGGGTCACCGACGACACCGTGGTCTGCCGCTGCGAGGAGGTCACGGCGGGCGAGGTCCGCGCGGGCCTCGCGCTCGGGGCCGGGGACGTCCGCACGGTCAAGCTGCTCACCCGGGCCGGCATGGGCTGGTGCCAGGGCCGGATGTGCGGACCGGCGGTGGCGGGTCTCGCCGGCTGCGAACCCGCCCCGTCCCGGCGGCCGTTCGCACGACCCGTACCCCTGGGCGTACTGGCCCGGCAGCACGAAGAGCACACCGGACCCGAACGACTCACCGAGCACGCCGGGCCCGAGCAGCCCGCGGGGTACGGCGGGTCCGGTCGGCTCGCTGGGACCGCCGGGCCTGAGCAGCCCGCTGAGCACGCCGGGCCTGAGCAGCTCGTTGGGACCGTTGGGCACGAACAGCCCGCGGCGACCGACGAACACCCACGGCACGACCCGCACCCCGAGAGAGGACCCTCATGACCGACCACCGTCCCTGGCGCGGCGTCCTCGTCGCCACCGCGCTCCCGCTCGACGACGACCTCTCCGTGGACCACGACCGCTACGCCGAGCACTGTGCCTGGCTCGTGGAGAACGGCTGCGACGGCGTCGTACCGAACGGATCCCTCGGCGAGTACCAGGTGCTCACCCCCGAGGAGCGCGCCCGGGTCGTCGAGACGGCCGTCGCCGCGGTCGGCGGGGAGCGCGTCATGCCCGGCGTCGCCGCCTACGGATCCGCCGAGGCCCGCCGCTGGACCGAGCAGGCCGCCGAGGCCGGCTGCCGGGCCGTGATGCTGCTGCCGCCCAACGGCTACCGCGCCGACGAGCGTTCCGTCCTCGCCCACTACGCCGAGGCCGCAGCCGCCGGGCTCCCCGTCGTCGCCTACAACAACCCCGTCGACACCAAGGTCGACCTGGTGCCGGAACTCCTCGCCCGGCTGCACGGCGAGGGGTACGTCCACGCCGTCAAGGAGTTCTCCGGGGACGTCCGCCGCGCCTACCGGATCGCCGAACTCGCCCCCGAACTGGACCTCCTGATCGGCGCGGACGACGTCCTGCTGGAACTCGCCGTCGCCGGCGCCAAGGGCTGGGTGGCCGGCTACCCGAACGCGCTGCCCCGCTCCTGCGTCGAGCTCTACCGCGCCGCCACCGGCGGCGACCTCGACACCGCGCTGCCGCTCTACCGGCAACTGCACCCCCTGCTCCGCTGGGACTCGCGGGTGGAGTTCGTGCAGGCCATCAAGCTCTCCATGGACCTCGTCGGCCGGCACGGCGGCCCCTGCCGCCCGCCCCGCGTACCGCTGGACCCCGCTCAGGAGGCGGCCGTCCGCGCGGCCACCGAGAAGGCCGTCGCGGCCGGACTCGCGTAGGGAGGGCCGGACATGCGCAGCGAACTCGTCCTGCACGCCGTCGACTCGCACACCGAGGGCATGCCCACCCGTGTGATCACCGGCGGCATCGGCACCATCCCCGGCGCGACGATGAACGAACGGCGCCTGCACTTCCGCGAACACCGCGACGACGTCAAGCGGTTGCTGATGAACGAGCCGCGCGGGCACTCCGCGATGAGCGGCGCGATCCTCCAGCCGCCCACCCGGCCCGACTGCGACTGGGGCGTCGTCTACATCGAGGTCTCCGGCTACCTCCCGATGTGCGGACACGGCACGATCGGTGTCGCGACGGTGCTCGTCGAGACCGGCATGGTCGAGGCCACCGAACCGGTCACCACCATCCGCCTGGACACCCCCGCCGGGGTCGTCGTCGCCGAGGTGGCGGTCGAGGACGGCGCCGCCACCGCCGTGACCCTGCGCAACGTGCCGTCCTTCGCCGTCGCCCTCGACCGGAAGGCCACCCTGCCCGACGGACGCACGGTGACGTACGACCTCGCCTTCGGCGGCAACTTCTACGCCATCCTGCCCCTGGACCGGCTCGGACTGCCCTTCGACCGGTCCCGCAAGGACGACATCCTCGCCGCCGGACTGTCCCTGATGGAGGCGATCAACGCCGAGGGGGAGCCCGTCCACCCCGAGGACCCGTCCATCCACGGCTGTCACCATGTGCAGGTGACCGCTCCCGACGCCACCGCCCGCCACTCCCGGCACGCCATGGTGATCCACCCCGGCTGGTTCGACCGCTCGCCCTGCGGCACCGGCACCAGCGCCCGCATGGCCCAGCTGCACGCGCGCGGCGAACTCCCGCTGCACACCGAGTTCGTGAACGAGTCCTTCATCGGCACCCGGTTCACCGGCAGGCTGCTCGGCACCACCGAGGTGGCCGGCCGCCCGGCGGTGCTGCCCAGCTTCACCGGCCGGGCCTGGATCACCGGCACCGCCCAGTACCTGCTGGACCCGCGCGACCCGTTCCCGGCGGGGTTCGTCCTGTGAACACCGCCCTCTCCGATCTGGGCGGCCGCAGGCCCAGCTACCGCGAACGGGTCGCGGACGCGCTGCGGGCCGCGCTGATCGCCGGGGAACTGCGCCCCGGAGAGGTGTACTCGGCCCCCGGCCTCGCCGCCCGCTTCGGGGTCTCCGCCACTCCCGTGCGCGAGGCCATGCTCGACCTCGCCAAGGAGGGGCTGGTCGACACCGTGCCCAACAAGGGCTTCCGGGTCACCGCCGTCTCCGACCGGCAGCTCGACGAGTACACCCACGTCCGCGCGCTCATCGAGATCCCCACGACGGCCCGCCTGGCCACCACCGCGGACCCGGTGGCCCTGGAGGCGCTGCGCCCGGTCGCCGAGGAGATCGTCACCGCCGCCGCGGCCGGCGACCTCATCGCGTACATCGAGGCCGACCAGCGCTTCCACCTGGGACTGCTGGCGCTCGCCGGCAACGGCCACCTGGTCGAGGTGGTCCGGGACCTGCGGCGGCGCGCCCGGCTGTACGGGCTGACCGCGCTGGTGGAGCAGGGGCGGCTGGAGGCGTCGGCCGAGGAGCACCTGGAGCTGCTCGACGCGCTGCTCGCCCGGGACACGGAGGCCGTACGGGCCGTGATGACCCGCCACCTCGGGCACGTCCGAGGGCTCTGGGCGGCGCCTTGACGACGAGTTTGCGCGGCGACGCAAGAGACTTGCGTTTCTTGCGTTATTCTTGCGCGCATGACACGACGACTTGCTGTGGTGGCGAAGAAGGTCGGGGTCAGCGAGGCCACGGTCAGCCGGGTGCTCAACGGCAAGCCGGGGGTCTCCGAGGCCACCCGGCAGGCCGTGCTCTCCGCCCTGGACGTGCTCGGCTACGAGCGGCCCACCCAGCTGCGCGGTGAGCGCGCCCGGCTGGTCGGCCTGGTCCTGCCCGAGCTGCAGAACCCGATCTTCCCGGCCTTCGCCGAGGTCATCGGCGGCGCGCTGGCCCAGCTCGGCCTCACGCCGGTGCTGTGCACCCAGACCCGCGGCGGCGTCTCCGAGGCGGACTACGTGGACCTGCTGCTCCAGCAGCAGGTCTCCGGCGTGGTGTTCGCCGGCGGCCTGTACGCCCAGGCCGACGCGCCCCACGACCACTACCGGCGGCTCGCCGAGCGCAACATCCCGGTCGTCCTCGTCAACGCGGCCATAGAACACCTCGGCTTCCCCGCCGTGTCGTGCGACGACGCCGTGGCCGTGGAGCAGGCCTGGCGGCACCTGGCTTCGCTCGGCCACGAGCGCATCGGGCTGGTGCTCGGCCCCGGCGACCACGTGCCCTCGGCCCGCAAGCTGGCCGCCGCCCGCGCGGTCGCCGGTGAGGTGCCCGAGGAGCACGTCGCCCGCGCCATGTTCTCCATCGAGGGCGGTCACGCCGCCGCCTCCCGGCTCATCGAGCGGGGCGTCACCGGCTTCATCTGCGCCAGTGACCCCCTCGCCCTCGGCGTCGTACGGGCCGCCCGCCGCAAGGGACTCGACGTCCCGGGACGGATATCCGTCGTCGGTTACGACGACTCGGCGCTGATGAACTGCACCGAGCCCCCGCTGACCACCGTCCGGCAGCCCATCGAGGCCATGGGCAAGGCGGTGGTGGAACTGCTGAACGCGCAGATCAGCGGCAGCGTGGTGGCCCCCGAGGAGTTGCTGTTCGAACCCGAGCTGGTGGTACGGGGGTCGACCGCCCAGGCGCCCCGTCCCTGAGCCCCGCTCCACTGTCGAATAATTTCAGATTCTGCGCGACATCTTGCGGACCGATGTCGTCGGTGCTTGAGTGTGCCCCGCCCACCGCTCCTGTTCCGAGGGGTTCACTCGCTCCTGTCCCGTAAGGGGTCCACCGATGAGAAGCACCGGGATCCGTCGTACCCTCGTCGCGCTAGGCGTCGGCGCGCTCACGCTCACCGCCTGCGGCTCGGACGGCGACGAAGCCGCCGGCGGCAAGACCCGCATCACGGTCAACTGCATGCCGCCCAAGAGCGCCAAGGTCGACCGCCAATTCTTCGAGGAGGACGTCGCCGCCTTCGAGAAGGAGAACCCGGACATCGACGTCGTCCCGCACGACGCGTTCCCCTGCCAGGACCCGAAGACGTTCGACGCCAAACTCGCCGGCGGACAGATGGAGGACGTCTTCTACACCTACTTCACCGACGCCAAGCACGTCGTCGACATCGACCAGGCCGCCGATCTCACCCCGTACGTCAAGGAGTTGAAGAGCTACGACACCATCCAGCAGCAGCTCCGCGACATCTACACCGTCGACGGCAAGGTCTACGGCATCCCGCGCACCGGTTACTCCATGGGCCTGATCTACAACCGGGAACTCTTCGAGAAGGCCGGCCTCGACCCGGACCGGCCGCCCACCACCTGGGCCGAGGTCCGCACCGCCGCCAAGAAGATCGCCGCACTCGGCGACGGCACCGTCGGCTACGCCGACTACAGCGCCCAGAACCAGGGCGGCTGGCACTTCACCGCCGAGCTCTACTCCCAGGGCGGCGACGTGGTCAGCGCCGACGGCGAGAAGGCCACCATCGACACCCCCGAGGGCCGTGCCGTGCTCCGAACCCTCCACGACATGCGGTGGAAGGACGAGTCGATGGGCAGCAAGCAACTGCTCGTCATCAACGACGTCCAGCAGATGATGGGCGCCGGCAAACTCGGCATGTACCTCGCAGCCCCCGACAACATCCCCATCCTCGTCAAGGAGAAGGGCGCCGCGTACGAGAACATCGCCCTCGCCCCCATGCCCGGCGGTGAAGGCACCCTCATCGGCGGCGACGGCTACATGTTCCACAAGAACGCCTCACCCGAACAGATCCGCGCCGGCCTCAAGTGGCTCGACCACATGTTCCTCACCCCCGGCGACGGATTCCTCGGCGACTACGCCCGCGCCAAGAAGAACGACGCCCCCGTCGGCCTGCCCGAACCCCGCCTCTTCACCGGCGCCGCCGACGAGAAGGACCAGCAGGTCAAGAAGGCCAACGCCAACGTCCCGGTGGAGAACTACCAGGCCTTCCTCGACGGCAACCAGCGGCTGGAGATGAAGATCGAGCCGCCGCACGCCCAGCAGCTCTACTCCATCCTCGACGGAGTCGTCTCCGCCGTCCTCACCCAGGAGGACGCGGACATCGACCGGCTCCTCAAGGACGCCTCCGGCAAGATCGACGGCATCCTGGCCCGGAGCTGACCGGTGACGAAGACGGTTGAACGGCCGCCCACGGCCCCGCGGACCCGACCGGTGAAGGCGCCGTCCCCGGCAGGGGACCGGAGACGGCGCCGCCTCACCGACCACCTGCGCGCCTACGGCTTCCTCGCCGGCGGACTCGTCTGCTTCGCCCTGTTCTCCTGGTACCCGGCGGTCCGCGCCGTCGTGATCGCCTTCCAGAAGTACACGCCGGGCTCCGACCCCGAATGGGTCGGCACCGCCAACTTCACCCGGGTCCTGAACGACCCCGAGTTCGGCGCCGCCTGGCGCAACACACTCACCTTCACCCTGCTCGCCCTGCTGATCGGCTTCGCGATCCCCTTCGTCCTCGCCCTCGTGCTCAACGAACTGCGGCACGCCAAGGCCTTCTTCCGGGTCGTCGTCTACCTGCCGGTGATGATCCCGCCGGTGGTCAGCGCCCTGCTGTGGAAGTGGTTCTACGACCCCGGCGCCGGCCTCGCCAACGAGGCGCTGCGCTTCCTCCACCTGCCCACCTCGAACTGGTCCAACGGCGCCGACACCGCACTGGTCTCCCTCGTCATCGTCGCCACCTGGGCCAACATGGGCGGCACCGTCCTCATCTACCTCGCCGCCCTGCAGTCCATCCCCGGCGAGCTGTACGAGGCCGCCGAACTCGACGGCGCGAACCTCCTCCAGCGCATCCGCCACGTGACGGTCCCGCAGACCAGGTTCGTCATCCTCATGCTGATACTGCTCCAGATCATCGCCACCATGCAGGTGTTCACCGAACCCTTCGTGATCACCGGCGGCGGCCCCGAGAACGCCACCGTGACCGTCCTCTACCTCATCTACAAGTACGCCTTCCTCTACAACGACTTCGGCGGCGCCTGCGCGCTGAGCGTGATGCTCCTCGCCCTGCTCGGGCTGTTCTCCGCCGTCTACCTCCGCCTCACCCGCTCCGGAGAGGAGGCCGCATGAGCAGCACCACCCGCACCCTCGTCTCCCCGGCCGTGCTGGCCCGCTCGCGCGGCAGGGCCGTCTACTGGACCGTGTTCACCGGCGTCGTCGTGCTGTTCGCGCTCGCCTTCCTCTTCCCCGTCTACTGGATGGCGAGCGGCGCGATGAAGTCACCGGACGAGGTGGCGCGCACCCCGCCCACCCTCGTCCCGGAGAGCTGGAGCACCAGCGGCTACACCGACGCCTGGGAGCTGATGGAGCTGCCCACCCACCTGTGGAACACGGTGGTGCAGGCGGCCGGCGCCTGGCTGTTCCAACTGGTGTTCTGCACGGCCGCCGCCTACGCCCTGTCCAAGCTCCGGCCCGCCTTCGGCACGCTGGTCCTCGGAGGCATCCTCGCCACCCTGATGGTCCCCGCCCAGGCCCTCGTCGTACCGAAGTACCTGACCGTGGCCGACCTCGGCCTGCTCAACGACCCCCTCGCCATCTGGCTGCCGGCCGTCGCCAACGCCTTCAACCTCTACCTGCTCAAGCGGTTCTTCGACCAACTGCCCAGGGACGTGCTCGAAGCCGCCGAGATGGACGGCGCCGGGAAGCTGCGCACCCTGTGGTCGGTCGTGCTGCCCATGTCACGGCCCGTGCTCGGCGTGGTGTCGATCTTCGCGCTGGTCGCCGTGTGGCAGGACTTCCTGTGGCCGCTGATGGTCTTCTCCGACACCGGCAAGCAGCCGATCAGCGTGGCCCTCGTGCAGTTGTCGCAGAACATCCAGCTCACCGTGCTCATCGCCGCGATGGTGATCGCCAGCATCCCCATGGTCGCGCTGTTCCTCGTCTTCCAGCGGCACATCATCGCCGGAATCAGCGCGGGCAGCACCAAGGGCTGACACCGCACATCGTCCACAGAAGAGAAAGGCACGCACCGTGGGACAGCCCACCCCCGCCCCGAACGACGACTGGTGGCGCTCCGCCGTCATCTACCAGGTGTACGTCCGCAGCTTCGCCGACGGCGACGGCGACGGCACCGGCGACCTCGCCGGCGTCCGCGCCAGGCTGCCGTACCTCGCCGAACTCGGCGTGGACGCCCTGTGGTTCAACCCCTGGTACCTGTCCCCGATGAAGGACGGCGGCTACGACGTCGCCGACTACCGGACGATCGACCCGGCCTTCGGCACCCTCGCCGAGGCGGAGAAACTCATCGCCGAGGCACGGCACCTGGGCATCCGCACGATCGTCGACATCGTGCCGAACCACGTCTCCGACCAGCACCCTTGGTTCCGGGCCGCGCTCGCCGGCGGCCCCGAGCGGGAACTGTTCCACTTCCGCCCCGGCCGCGGCGCGCACGGCGAACTCCCCCCGAACGACTGGCGGTCGGAGTTCGGCGGTCCCGCCTGGAGCAGGCTGGACGACGGCGACTGGTACCTCCACCTGTTCGCCCCCGAGCAGCCCGACCTCAACTGGGCCCATCCCGCCGTCCGCCAGGAGCACGAGGACGTCCTGCGCTTCTGGTTCGAGCGGGGCGTGGCCGGCGTCCGCATCGACTCCGCCGCCCTGCTGGTGAAGGACCCCCGGCTGCCGGACTTCGTGGCCGGACGCGACCCGCACCCCTACGTCGACCGCGACGAACTCCACGACGTCTACCGCGCCTGGCGGGCCGTCGCCGACGAGTACGGCGCCGTCTTCGTCGGCGAGGTCTGGCTCCCCGACACCGAACGCTTCACCCGCTACCTGCGCCCCGACGAACTGCACACCGCGTTCAACTTCTCCTTCATGACCTGCCCCTGGGACGCGGCCCGCCTGCGCACCTCCATCGAGGACACCCTCGCCGAACACGCGCCGGTCGGCGCCCCCGCCACCTGGGTGCTGTGCAACCACGACGTCACCCGCACCGTCACCCGCTACGGCCGCGCCGACACCGGCTTCGACTTCGCCACCAAGGCCTTCGGCACCCCCACCGACCTCGCCCTCGGCACCCGCCGGGCCCGCGCCGCCGCCCTGCTCTCCCTCGCCCTGCCCGGCACGGTCTACGTCTACCAGGGCGAGGAACTCGGCCTGCCCGAGGCCGACATCCCCCTCGACCGCATCGAGGACCCCATGCACGCCCGCTCCGGCGGCACCGACCCCGGCCGCGACGGGTGCAGGGTGCCGCTGCCGTGGACGGCCGGCGCGCCGCACGCCGGGTTCGGCGGCGAACCGTGGCTGCCGCAGCCCGCCGGTTGGGCGTCGTACGCGGCCGACCGGCAGACGCGGGACCCCGGCTCGATGCTCGCCCTCTACCGCGAGGCGATCCGCCTGCGCCCGGTCTTCGGCGACGGCCCGCTCACCTGGCTCCCCACCACCGACGGCGTGCTCGCCTTCACCCGCGACGGGGGCACACACTGCCTGGTGAACCTCGCCGACACCCCCGCCGGACTGCCCGGGCACGCCGAGGTCCTCCTCGCCAGCGGCCCCCTGGACACCGACGGACGGCTGCCGAAGGACACCGCGGTGTGGCTCCGCGTCTGAGCCCGGTGGCCCGACGACCGCACCGCGTCGTTCAGTGAAGCGGGGGCGTGTCCGTCTCGACCGGGGTGCCCCCGCGCTTCGCCGCCTGGATCTGCTCGTACACATGGGTCCGCAGTTCGGCGAAGCGCGGGGACACGCGGGTGCCCAACTGGTCCCGCCCGGCGGGCAGGTCGATCCTCAGCTGCTCCCGTACGACGGTGGGGGAGGCCGACAGCACGATCACCCGCTCGCCGAGGTACACCGCCTCGTCGATGTCATGGGTGACGAACAGGACCGTGATCCCGCGCTCCCGCCACAGCCGCCGCACCAGGTCCTCCAGATCGGCGCGGGTCTGCGCGTCCACCGCCGCGAACGGCTCGTCCATCAGCAGCACCTCGGGCTCGTACGCCAGCGCCCGCGCGATCGCCACCCGCTGCTGCATACCGCCCGAGAGCTGCCACGGGTACGCCCCGGCCGCGTCCGCGAGCCCCACCGAGGCGAGGGCGTCCGCGACCAGCTCGCGGCGCCGCGCCTTGCCCAGGTCCTTCTGCTTCAGCGGGAGTTCGACGTTCTGCCCGACCCGCATCCACGGGAACAGGCTGCGCCCGTACTCCTGGAACACGAACGCCATCCCGGGCGGCGGGCCGTCCACCCTCCGCCCGGCCAGGAACACCTCACCGGCCGTCGGTTCCAGCAGCCCGCCCACGCACTTCAGCAGCGTCGTCTTGCCGCAGCCCGACGGGCCGACCAGACAGACCAGTTCACCGGCCTCCACCGTGAAGGTCAGGTCGCGTACCGCCTCGACGTGCCGCCCCGCACCCTCGTACACCTTCCGCAGACCGCGTACGTCGAGCATCGACCGCCCTTTCGCGAGATTCACCGGGACCGCCGGGCGGCGGCGCGCAGACCGTGGTACCAGCCGAGCGCCCGCCGCTCGACCAGCTGGAAGAGGACCGAGAGGACGAAGCCGAGCAGACCGAGCAGCAGGATGCCGGTCCACATGTCGGGGATCGCGAAGGAGCGCTGGAACTGCACGACGGTGAAGCCGAGACCGTTGCTGGCGGCGAACATCTCGCTGATCACCATCAGGATGATCCCGATCGACAGCGCCTGCCGCAGCCCCGCGAAGATCTGCGGGCTCGCCGAGGGCAGCACCACCTCCTTGAGGCGGGCGGCGCCCGTGATGCCGTAGGAGCGGGCCGTCTCGGTCATCACGGCGTCGACCGCGCGCACCCCCTCGACCGTGTTGAGCAGCACCGGCCAGAGACAGCCGCTCGCGATGACGACGACCTTCATCATGTCGCCGATGCCCGCGAACAGCATGATCACCGGCACCAACACCGGCGGCGGCACCGCCCGCAGGAACTCCAGGACCGGCTCGCACACCGCCCGCACCCTCCGGTACGAGCCGATCAGCGTGCCGAGCGCGACACCGGCGACGGCCGCCAGGGCGTAGCCCGCCGCCAGCCGCAGCACGCTGGGCAGCACGTCACCGCGCCACCGCTCACCGGTCCACACCTCCGGGAAGGTCTCCAGGATCGTGCGCAGCGGCGGCCAGTACACGTCCTCGCTGCCGGCCGAGGACACCCACCACACCGCCACCAGCACCAGCGGCAGCGCGAGCACGAACACCAGCCGCAGCAGCAGCCGCCTCACACCGCCACCTCCCCGCGCACCGACTGGTGCCAGGCCAGCGCCCGCCGCTCCACCGACCGGGCCCCGACGTTGATCAGCAGCCCGAGCAGTCCGGTGACGACGATCAGCGCGTACATCTCGGGCACCGCCTGCGAGGTCTGCGCCACCGCGATCCGCGCGCCCAGGCCCGGTGCCCCGATGACGAGTTCGGCGGTGACGGCGAGGATCAGCGCGACCGCCGCCGCCAGCCGCACCCCGGTCATCACGTACGGCAGCGCGGTCGGCCACAGCACGTGCCGGACCCTGGCCCAGGTGCCGAGCCCGTACGACCGTGCCGTCTCCTCGGCGACCGGGTCGACGTCCCGGACGCCGTACAGGACCTGGATCAGCACCTGCCAGAAGGAGGCGTACACGACGAGGAGCAGCACCGACTCCAGTCCGGTGCCGTACAGCAGCACCGCCAGCGGGATCAGCGCGACCGACGGGATGGGGCGCAGGAACTCGATCGTGGACGCCGTCGCCTCGCGCAGGTACGGCACCACCGACAGGACCACCCCGGCGACGATCCCCGAGACGGCCGCGATCGCCAGGCCCAGCGCCCAGCCGGTGAGGGTGTCGCCGAGCGCGGTCCAGAAGGCGCCGTCCGCGAGTTCCGTGCCGAGGGCGTCGGCGATCCGGGTGACCGGCGGGAAGTACTCCTCCTCGACCAGGCCGAGCCGCGGCACCGCCTCCGCGAGGAGGAGGAAGGCCGCGAGCCCGGCCGCGCCGAGAGCGGCGTCGGCTCCCCTCACGGCAGCAGCTCGTCCAGGTCCGGGGTCTGCTTGAACAGCCCGTCCTCGGCGCCCAGTTCCGCCAGTTCCTCGATGGAGGCGCGGTTCGGCTCGGCCGGCCACTTCGGCAGGGTCACCTTCGCCAGCACGTCGGCCGGGATCTTCGTGTACGTGGTGACGATCTCGCGCACCTCGTCGGGGTGGGAGTCGGCGTAGGCCAGGGACTCGGCGGTGGCCTCCTGGAACTTCTTCACCACCT
The DNA here is from genome assembly GCF_044390325.1 of Streptomyces sp. NPDC018964. NCBI lineage: Bacteria > Bacillati > Actinomycetota > Actinomycetes > Kitasatosporales > Streptomycetaceae > Streptomyces > Streptomyces sp. NPDC018964. Next base: position 325,819 of record NZ_JBIRYZ010000003.1, on the reverse strand, counting down.
CCGGATTCTCCTGCGCGTACTTGACGGAGGTGAAGTACATGGCGACGGTGAGCTCCGGCGCGACGTCGATCATGGGGGAGGCGATCTCGCGGCCGCCCTGGCTCTTGATCGTGGCCAGCGCCGGCTCCACCACCATTGCCGCGTCGATCCGCCCGCCGTCGAGCGCGGCCGGCATCTGGTCGAAGGCCAGCTCGACCAGCTCCACCTCGTCGGGGTCGCCGCCCGCCTTGCGCACCGAGGCGCGTACCGCGGTCTCGTTGATGTTCTTCAGGGTGTTGATGGCGACCTTCTTGCCCTCCAGGTCCTTCGCCGACCTGATGGGGCTGTCGCCCTTGACGGTGAGCGCCTCGAAGTCCTTGCCCACCACACCGGTCGAGGCGATACCGTTCGCCACCGCCTTCACCGGCACGTCGTTGGACCGGGCGATCATCAGCGAGGTCATGTTGGAGAACCCGAACGCGAACTGGCCGCTGGCCACGCCGGGCACGATGGCGGCGCCGCCCTGCGCGCTGGAGAATTCGAGCTTCAGCCCGCGTTCGCTGAAGAAGCCCTTCTTCTGGCCCAGGTACAGGGGCGCCACGTCGACGATGGGGATGAGTCCCACCGTCACGCTGGTGGTGCCGCCGGACGAGCCGGCTCCGTCCGACCCGTCGGAGTCGGAGGAGCCGCAGGCCGTCGCGGCGATCAGGACGGATGCGGCCGTGAGGCCGATGAGCAGACGACGACGCATGACTGTGACTCCCGCGGTGGGACCGGACCGGATGCTCCGACAGGCTGTGCGCAGAGAGAACGAACGTGCCGATCGGGAACGTATGGCCCGTGCCGAGACAAGGTCAATCCCCGTACGCGGTCCAATAGTTGACAACCCCGCGGATCACAGGTCCAGTACGAGCCGCCGCCCACGGCACCGGGACACACAGATGAGCATCGTCTCCCCGGCCGCCCGCTCCGCCTCGGTGAGCACCGAGTCACGGTGGTCCGGCTCGCCCTCCAGCACCTCGGTCTCACAGGTGCCGCAGGTGCCCTCGGTACAGGAGTGGAGCACCTCGACCCCGGCCCCGCGCACCGCGTCCAGGACGGAGACGTCCGGCGCGACGGTGAGCGTCCGGCCGCTGCGGGCCAGGACGACCTCGAACGCGCGGTCCACGCCGGTGTCCCGCTCCCGCGGCCGGAACCGCTCCACGCGCAGTGCTCCGGCCGGGCACCGCTCCTCGACCGCGTCGAGCAGCGGACCGGGACCGCAGCAGTAGACGAGGGCGTCCTCCGGAAGACCGTCCAGCACCGGGGCGAGGTCCAGCAACCCGGCCTCGTCCTCGGGGACGAGCGTGACCCGCTCCCCGTACCGGGCCAGTTCCCCGGTGAACGCCATGGAGGCGCGGGTGCGCCCGCCGTACAGCAGCGTCCAGTCGACGCCCGCCGCCTCGGCCGCGGCCAGCATCGGCAGGACGGGGGTGATGCCGATGCCGCCCGCGACGAAGCGGTAACGCCCGGCCGGCTCCAGCCGGAAGTGGTTGCGGGGCCCGCGCGCCCGTACCCTGTCGCCCGGCCGCACCCGCTCGTGCACGTACGCGGAGCCGCCCCTGCCGTCCTTCTCGCGCAGGACGGCGATCCGCCAGCGGTCCCGGTCGGCCGGGTCCCCGCACAGCGAGTACTGCCGCTCCAGTTCCGGTCCGAGGAGCAGGTCGATGTGCGCGCCCGGCTCCCAGCCGGGCAGCTCCGCGCCCGACGGGTGCCGCAGGGTGAGGACGAGCACGCCCTCGGCCGCCGGCTCCCGCCGCTCCACGACGAGTCCGACGTCGTCGTACGAGGTCATGCACCGGCTCCCCGCGGCTCGTGCCCCCACGGGTGCGCGAGCATCCACTCCCACATCTCGACCGGGTCCTGCGCGGTGTGCTCGCGCCCGCAGTGACAGGTGCCGTGCAGCAGATCGGTGCCCGGCAGCCAGTCGACGCGGTAGACCTCGCCGGTGCCGCGCCCGCTCATCGGGCCCTCTCCACGGGCTTGTTCCCCTCCTCCACCAGCCGGGCGAGGATGCGGCGGGCGGCCAGACCGCCGGTGTCGATGTTGATGCTCAGCTCCTGGTAGCCGGCGCGTTCGGTGCCGAGGGAGCGCTGGAGCAGGTTGAGCGCGTCGACGTCCTGCATGACGACCGTGTGGTTGTTGCTCCGCAGGAACTCGCTCACCTCGGTGTCGTCGGTGGCCCAGTCCCGCGAGACCGCCCAGAAGTCGTACACCTTGCCGTCGGCGGACGGCGTGATGGCGTACGTGATCTCGGTGTGGAAGCCGCCCGGGTCGCTGCCGTCCGGCTCGGGCAGCACACCCACCGGCGCGATCCTGCTGTGCAGCAGGTACAGGCACGGCGCGTGGTACTCGATGTCCTGCCAGCGGGTGATCCGCCCCTCGATCCCGGTCGACCGGGCGTAGAACGGCGGACACGCGGCGTCGTCCATGTGCCGGCTCACCCGTACGATCCCGGCGCCCTCGTCGACCTCGGTGGTGATCGGCGTCTCCGCGACCTCGGGGGTGCCGATGTGGCCGCCGTGCAGATAGGTCTCGTGGGAGAGGTCGAGGAGGTTGTCGACGAGCAGCCCGTGGTCGCAGTCGACGGGCTCCATGCCCCGTACGGTCACCCAGCCGGGGGAGTCCAGGTGCCGGGCCCTCGGAATGCTTTCCGCGTCGGCGAGCGCCGGGTCGCCGATCCACACCCAGACCAGCGAGTCCTGCTCGACGACGGGGTAGGAGGCGACGCGCGCGGTGCGCGGCACCCGCTTCTGCCCCGGCACGTACACGCACGTGCCGGTCGTGTCGTAGGTGAACCCGTGGTACCCGCACACGATCCGGTCGCCGTCGAGCCGCGTCGGCGCCTCGGAGAGCGGGTAACGACGGTGCACGCAACGGTCGTTGAGCACGACCGGACTTCCGTCGCCCTCGGTGCGGTAGAGCACGAGCGGCTCCCCGAGCACCGTCCGGCCGAGCAGCTCCCGGCCCACCTCGTGACTGTGGGCGGCGACGTACCACTGGTTCCTGGCGAAGGCGGTGATGTGCGGCATGACGGCCCCGTCCCTGTCGGCGGGGCGTCGCCGCCCCGCGTTCCACGGTCGGGGTCAGGGTCCTGTCGACCGTGACCGCCGGACAAGGAGGCTTCCGCCAGGCGGAAGCGCTCCGGTGAGAGGGCCGGCCGGCCCGGCGGTGTCCACCGGCGCGGACGCACGCGACCGGCAGACCCCGGCCGCGCGGCACGCGCCGCCCCGGCGGGACGAAACCGGCGGGCCGACGCCGATCCCGACGAGCGGACTCGGCGATCCCCCGAGCCCCGGCGCGAGTCCGGCGTCCCCGCCCGCGGTCGGCCGCGGGAACAGCGCGTGCTCCTGGAACACCGGGGCGGGCCGGCCGTCCGTGCCGTCGTCGTGGCCGTCATCTCCCAAGGAGCGCTTCGGGCGCGGTGGCCGTCACTCGGTGCCGAGACCGGCGTCGTCGACCTCCTCCTTGCCTTCGGCCTTAAGGACCTTGTTGAGCGGCCCGAGGTCGTAGATGCCCTTCAGGTCGGGCTTCTCCAGCAGGCCGGCCTTGACCGCGTGGTCCGCCTGGGCGTCGAGGGTCGAGGCCAGCGGGTCGTCGAGGAAGGTGATCGACTTCCAGGCCGGGTCGATGACGTCGGCGGGCAGTTCCTTGCCCGACAGCTCCTTCAGCGCCGCGTTGGCGGACGCCTTGGCCTCGTCCGGGTTGGCGTTGATCCACTCGTTGGTGTTCACCGAACCGCGCAGCACGGCCTCGACGACATCCGGGTGCTCCTTCAGGAACTTCTGCGACACGATGATGTTCGTGATCACGAACTTCTTGTCCGGCCACAGGTCGGCCTCGTCGAGGAGCACCTCGGCACCCTGGGAGACCAGCTTGGACGCGGTCGGCTCGGGTACCCAGGCGCCGTCGATGGAGCCGGACTTGTAGGCGTCCGGTGTGACCTTGTTGTCCGTGCGGACGACGGAGACGTCGCCGGCGCCGCTCGCCGCGTCGACCTTCCAGCCCTTCTCCGCGATCCAGTTGAGGAACGCCACGTCCTGGGTGTTGCCGAGCTGGGGCGTGGCGATCTTCTTGCCCTTGAGGTCGTCCAGGGTCTTGATCTTGTCCGGGTCGACCACGAGCTTCACGCCGCCGGAGGCCGAACCGCCGATGATGCGCAGGTTCTTGCCGTTCGACTTGGCGTAGCCGTTGATGGCGGGGGAGGGGCCGATCCAGCCGATGTCGATGGACCCGGCGTTGAGCGCCTCGATCTCGGAGGGTCCGGCGTTGAAGGTCGAGGCCTTGATCTCGGTGCCGCCGAGCTCCTTCTGGAGCAGACCCTCCTGGACGCCCACCAGGGCGGTGGCGTGCGTGAGGTTGGGGAAGTAGCCGATCCTCACCTCGTCGGCGGAGAGCTTCTCGGCGCCCGCCGCGACCTCGGCCCGCTTGTCGTCGTCAGCGGCGTCGGAACCGTAGCCGCAGGCGGTGAGCAGGAGGGGGAACGCCGCTACGGCGGCGAGGGTGCGCAGGGCGGTGAGCGGTCTTGCGGCAGACACGGAGGTGTCCTCTCGGGGAAGAAGCCGGTCGGGGAGGTGAGGAAAGCGCGAGGTGAGAGCGCGTGGACGTGCGCGGGCGCCCCGTTCGAAGGCCGTTCGGCGGCGGGAACGCCGTCGCGGGTCCGGGAGCGGAGGCGTACGCGGGCGGGGAGCGCCGTCGGGCGCTCCGCGGGCGGTCTCAGACGGGCCGACAGAGGGCGCTGGACGTGCGGCCGAGGTCGATGTGGCGGCGCGAGGTCAGCAGGAAGAGCGACAGGTCCGCGCGGCTGAGCGTTCGCATGGCCACCCCCACGGATTCCTAGTTTTCCTACCTGGTTGATAGGGATCGTGGCAGAAGGAGGCGCCCGTCCCAAGGGGGTGCTCACATGGCGGACGCGCTCATCTCGCCTGTCGGGATACCGGGTTGGCGGCCCGGCGCGTCAGGGATTCACCCAGGCCTTCGGGGCGTCGGTCAGCGCGGCCACGTCGTCGGGCAGCCGGGCCGACGCGACGTCGGCGAGCGAGACGCCCTCGAGGATCTCGCGCACATTGGACCGCAGCGCGATCCACAGGGGGAGCAGGGACTCGGCGGGGCCGGTGTAGGACAGGTCCGGCGGGCGGACCCCCCGCACCGAGACCAGCGGTCCGTCCACGGCGCGGATGACGTCGGCGATGCTGATGGACTCGGCGGGCCTGGCCAGCCGGTAGCCGCCGTTGCCGCCGCGCTGGCTGAGCACGAGACCGCCCCGGCGCATGTCGTTCAGGATGCTCTCGAGGAACTTGTGCGGGATGTCCTGGGCGACGGCGATGGCCTCGGCCTTCAGTGGCCCGTCGTCCCGTGACGCGGCGAGCTGCAGCGCGGCACGTACCGCGTAGTCCGCCCTGGCTGAGATCCGCATGCGTCCCATTATCCCGTACGGCTCCGGCCGTCCTCCACGGGTGACCGCCGTCCGTGCCGGTTCCGGCGGCCGGCGCGGTGACCGCGCGGCACGGAGGGCGCCGAGGGCGGTGGCCGGGGTCCCGGCGGGAGGCGCGGAGCGGTCCCGGGCAGGCGGGGCCGCGGACGTGCCCCGCGACGGCCGCCGGTGAACCCACCGGGACCGCGGGCCGACAGGCCCGGACGCGCGGGGTGCGGATCCGGGCCCGGACGTACCGCCGCGGGGTCAGGAGGGCAGGACGAACGGAGGGTGGGCGCCGTTGAGGAAGTAGTCCCCGACCTCGCGGAGCCGTTGGGCGACGGGCTCGTACAGGGTGTGGGTCCGGGCATCGCGCCAGAAGCGGTCCAGGCCCAGCCGCGCGGAGGCGGAGTGGGGGCCGATGATGTCGAGGGCGCGGGTGGTGGACTCCCGCGCGGCTCTGGAGGCGGCGGCCTCGGCCATGGCCACGAGGGCGGAGGTGCCCGCGTACGCGTCGTAGGTGAGGTCCTCGCCGAGTGCCAGCGCGCCCTGTACGGCCTCCACCGCCTGATCGGCGAGTGCGGACGCGGAGCGGGTGAGGACGGTGAGTTCCCCGTAGGCGGTCAGCACCTCCGGGTCGTGGGGGGTACCGGCCGACCAGGGGAGGTGCCAGGGCGCCCGGCCCGTCCCGCCGTACTCACGGGTCTCGGCGAGCACTCCCTCGGCCAGGCCCAGAAGGAGCTGGACGGAGACGAGGTGCCCGGCCGGTGACGCCAGGGCGGCCCGGGGTGACGGGAAGTCCTCGTCCGCGGGAAGGGGACCGAGCACGTCGCCGTCGGTGACCGGTACGCCGTCGAACTCCACACTGCCGCCGGCCGCGAGCCGTTGCCCGAAGGTGTCGATGTCGGCGTCGACCCGGACGCCGTGCCGGGTGGGATCCACCACGACGGCGAGTGGTTCACCCGTGTCCTCCCGTACGGCGCGCACGGCGAGGCGGTCGGCGACCAGGACCCCGGTGGTGTAGCTCTGCCGGCCGCCGAGCACCAGGCCGCGGGAGGTCCTGGTCAGCGTCAGGGGAGGCTCCTGACGGGCGAAACCGCCGCCCCAGCACCACCCCTCGGCCGCGGACCGCTCCTCCGTGCGTGCCGCCAGGGCGGGCACGGCGAAGAACCGGGCGCTCCACGACAGGAAGTAGTGACAGCCGAGCAGTTGCCCGATCGCGCCGTCGGCCGCGGCCACCTCCCGGACGACCGCGTAGGCCGTGGGCCAGTCCGCGCCTCCTCCTCCGGATCCGGCCGGCGCCAGGAGCGTCAGCAGCCCCGCCTCGCGCAGCCGGGACACCTCGTCGAACGGGGGCTTGCCCGCCTGTTCCCTGGCCACCGTGTCCGTGGCCAGGTCGTCGGCCGCCTCGCGGGCCACCCGCAGCCAGTGCGCGTGGCCGGGCCCGGTCGGGCCGGCCGGCGAGGGGGGAGGGGGCGGCGCTGAGACGGCCTTCACGGGCGTGGTCTCCTCAAGGTCGGCCGCGGAGCGCGGCGTCGGGGCCGGGCACGTACTTGTAGCCCACGCGCCGCACGGTGACGATCCGGTGCCGGTGGGCCTCGCCGAGCTTGCGGCGCAGGCGGGCGATGTGGACGTCCACGGTGCGGCCGTCGCCGACGTGGGCGTAGCCCCAGACGGCGGACACCAGCCGATCGCGCGCGTGCACGTGGTGGGGATGACGGACGAGATGCGCCAGCAGCGCGAACTCCAGGTAGGTGAGGTCGAGTTCGCGTCCGTCGACCTCGGCGGAACGGCGTGCGGTGTCGATGCGGACGACATCGTCCCCCGCCTGCCGGACGGGGTTCGGGTCCACGGCGGTGACCGGCCGGATCTCGGGGCGCGGCCTGTCCTTGACGAAGAGTTCGGCGGGATCGGTGCCCTCGGGGACGAGCAGGAGGTAACCGACGAGCGGCGCGGGCGTGTGTTCCCCGGTGCCGTTCCGTGCGGCGTCGCCCACCAGGCGAAGACGGCGCGCGTCGGGAAGGAGCCGGTCGTCCGGGGCGGTCGGGGTCGGAAGTGCCGTGGTCATGGCGGTTGTCCCTCGGATGTGTGTCGGGCCGTCAGGCGCCGTGAGCGGCTTGCCTGATCACCTGCGAAACGGGGTGCGGAGCGGCACGGGCGAGCGGGCCGTGCCTTACGCGCGACAGCAGGCGGCGCTGACGACGTGACCGAAGTCGACGTGCCGACGACGAACGAGTCGTTGCTGCGTACGGGACATGCTCATCATGCTGTGCGCCCGCGCCGGACACCGTCAATGCTTCCCTAGTAATTCGATAGGAAAAGTGGGGAAGGTCTCACACGGTGAGAGGGCGTCCGTCCCCCGGACGCGCCGCCGTCCCGGCCCCGGCGGTGCCCAGGGCGCGCAGGAGCGCGCGGGCGACCGCGTCGTTCTGGCGGAACCCGGGGGAATCGGTGCGGGGGCGGGCGAAGGCCGCGACGGCCCGGCTGTTGGTGGGGGCGCCGAGGGCGACGCGGCGGGGGTGGGGGCCGCCGAGGGCGGGGTCGACGAGGCGGCCGTCGGCAGGGGAGACGGTCAGCAGGCCGGAGCGGTGGGTGTGGGCGGGGTCGGCGACGACCTCCTCGGCGAGCGCGCCCCGACGGTACAGGTCGCGCAGGAGCGGGTCCTCGGTGCGGTCGAGGGAGGCGCCGGGCAGGTACGCCTCGATCAGGGCCGTGGCGTGAAAGGAACGGCCGGGGACGGTGGGGCTGGTGGCGGTGAACGTGCCCGTGGACTCGTCGGTGCCGATCCGGATGTCCGCGCCGACGAAGCGGACGACGCCGGCCCGGGACAGCGCGAGGAGCTGGCGCAGGCGGAAGCCGGGCGGGCCGGAGGCGAGGAAGCTGAAGAAGCCGTGCCACCAGCCGTCGAGGCCGTCGGCCGTGGAACGGGCGGTGAGCCGGCCGGCGGCGACGAGGCGCGGCAGCTGGCCGTAGACGGAGAGCAGGGCGAGGAACGCCCCGAGGTCGGCGCTGAACTCCGGGTCCTCGCGGCGGGCGACGTCCTGGGCGATGTGGTGGCGCAGATGCTCCTGGAAGGCGTCCGGCGTGGGGAAGGACAGGCCGTCCAGGGGGCGGTCGAGGGCCTCGAAGTCCAGCCGGTCCGCCGGGTCGGGCACGGCCTCGGTGACGAGGGCGGCCATGGCGTCGGAGTACCAGTCGAGGTGTTCGTAGGCGGCGGCGAAGTCGGGCCAGGACAGGACCGTGCGTTCGGGGTGCGCGTGGAACAGCTCGTGGTAGTGGCCGAAGCCGATCTCCTTGGCCATCAGCGGCCACACGTCGCGGCGCAGGTCCAGCGGGCGGGCCCCGGCGAGCAGGGCGTCGACCGCGTCGGGGCCGAAGTAGCGCGGCAGGGCGGGCCGGGGGCCCTGGAGGCGGTAGCGGGTTTTCGAGTGGTACGGCACTCCGCGTCGGGACCCGACGTGCAGGACGGGCTCGCGGCCGGAAGGCAGGTAGGTGAGGGTGCCGTCGGGCTCGGTGCGGTAGGAGCCGCCGCGGCCCTCGGTGAGCAGGGTCACCAGGTCGACGAAGGCCAGCCCGAAGCCGCGCAGGATCACGTGCTCGCCGGGCCGCAGCCCGGACAGGTCGGTGTCGGCGGAGAAGTCCGGCGGGAGGTGGAAGCGGCCGTGGCGGCGGGCGAAGGCGGCGTGGCCGCGGTGCTCGGCGGCGGGGGCCGAGCCGAGGTGTCCCTGGGCGAGGACCACCAGGTCGGCGGTGAGCGGTGTGGCGCGGCCGGCCAGGCGCACGCGCTGCGGGCCGTCCGGCGGGCCGGTGACGGCGGTCGCCGTGGCGCGGTGCCACTCGACGGTGACGGAGGGCGGCAGTTCGGTCAGCACCCTGCGGAACACCCAGTCCAGGTAGGCGCTCTGGGCGCGGCGGGTGGGGAAGTCGGTCCCGTCCAGGGCGCGCAGTTCGGCGAGCACGCCGGGATCCGCGGGCTCGGTGTACGGCGCGTGACGCGGCCCCCTGCCGGAGAACTGGGCGGCCCACTCGGCGAGGGAAGGACCCGGCCGTACGGGGCCGTCGATCGTGGAGGACTCGTCGGTGAACATGGTGACGTCCTCGGCCATGGAGTTCATCCGCAGCAGCGGTGACTGCGCGTGCCGCCAGATCCGGCCGGGACCGGGCGGGTGCGGATCCACCAGGTGGATGTGCAACTGCCTTTCCTCGTCCCAGAGTTCGGGGGCGTTGGCCGCGATGCGCTCCAGCAGGCCGGTGGCACGCGGACCCGCCCCGACGACGACCAGGACGGCTGCGGAGGGGGTGCTGCTCACCGGTCACCGCCGATCACGGGACGGGCGTCGGCGGCCGCCGACGCGCTCAACCGGGCGCGTACGGCGGACAGGTGACCGCGCAGCCGCCGCAGCGGGGTGGGCGGCAGCTCACGGGAGCCGCCCCGCGCGTAGTACCGCTCGACGTAGTACTGACCCACGCCGAGCACGCTGGTGACCGCGACGTACCAGAGCGTCGCGACCATCAGCAGCGGGATGACCTGGTAGGTCTGGTTGTAGACCAGCTGCACCGAGTACAGCAGGTCGTGCACGGCCAGCACGCTGACGATGCTGGTGCCCTTGAGGGTGCCGATCAGCATGTTCCCGGCGGTCGGCACGATGGAGCGCATCGCCTGGGGGATGACGACCCGGCGCAGGGTGCGGCGCCTGCTCAGCCCGAGCGCCTGGGCGGCCTCGGTCTGGCCGGCGTCGACGGAGAGGATGCCGCCGCGCACCACCTCGGCGGCGTAGGCGGTCTCGTGCAGGGTGAGGCCGATGACGGCGGTGAGGGTGGGACCGAGCAGGTTCACCGTCTTGACGGTGACGAACTCCGGGCCGAACGGGATGCCGAAGCCGAGCGTCGGGTACAGGGCGCCGATGTTGAACCAGAACAGCAGTTGCACCAGCAGCGGCGTGGACCGGAAGACCCACACGTAGCCCCAGCTCAGCGTGCGCAGCACCGGGTTGCCCGACAGCCGCATCACCGCGAGCCCGGTGCCGAGCAGGAAACCGAGCACCATCACCGCTCCGGTCAGCCACAGGGTGAGCGCCAGCCCGTCGAGCACGGCGGGGGTGGTGAAGTACCGCCCCACCACGCCCCATTGGAAAGCCTGGTTGCGGACGACCGAGTTGAGCACCATGGCGAACACCAGCAGCGCGGCCGCGGCGGTCACCCACCGGCCGATGTGCCGGCGCGGCACGATCCGCGGCAGGCCGGGCCCGGGGGCGCCCACTGGTTCCGGGGGGTGCGAGGCAGGGAGGGACGTGACGTCGGAAGGTGTGACCATCGGGAGGCTCTCCGGGGGAGGGAATCGCAGGCGTGGGTGACCACCCGGTGACAGCCGTGGGAGAACGCGACGGCGCGGGCGCTGCGCGGACACGGGGCGGCCGGGGTTCGACGACGTCACATGCGCCGCGTCCCTCAACGCGGCCGGAAGGGCCGCCGCGCGGGGCGGGGCCGGTCCGTCGTCGATCGTATGTGCCCCTGGCACGGATGTGTCAACAACGCCGGGGGAGAGAAAGGCCGATGAGGTGCCCGGCATCCGGGCACCGCTTGACGAACAGCGGGATGTCCTGCTCAATTGACCGCATGACCGCCCACCAGCGCTTGGTTTCGCGCCACCACATCGACTTCGGTCGCGTGTGGTCCGCCGCGTGTTGCGTCTGATCCGGCAGCGGGCCCTCTGACCGGCCCTTCCCTCCCTCGGTGACCCCGTCGCGGGCCGAGTCCTCCGCACGCGCGCTGCCGCGGCTCCGTTCCTCCTGACGCCCGACGTCGTCACGCCCACATCCGCCCACCTGCCTGATGGGCCGTCACCCGTGCTGCGGCGCGGGGCGATTCGCCCTGCCCGCGTGCGGCCGCTTCCGAAAGGCCACTGCCATGCCCGTGGAACTCCCCGGCACCGCCGCCAACCACGACGGATCCGACACCACCCCCTGCTCCGGTGCCGCCGGCTCCGGCCGCCACGCGATCCCGACCGTCCGCGAGGAGGCCGCCCGGCGCGACGCCGGACGCGCGGCACACGGCGCGCGGGACCTCGCGGCGGTGGGCGCATGAGTTCCGCGACCCGGACGACGGACCTGACGGTCGTTCACACGGAGGTGTCCGACCCGCGGGTGAGACCCCTGCTGTGCGAATTGGGACACGAGTACACGACGCGCTACGGCAAGGACGCGCACGCCGAGATCTCCCGCTACCCCGACGAGGAGTTCACCGAACCGCACGGCGGTCTGATCCTGCTGCTGGAGAACGGTGATCCCGTCGCGGGCGGTGCCTTCCGCCGTCACGACGCGACCACCGCCGAACTGAAACGGATCTGGACCCACTCCGCCCACCGCCGCCGCGGCCTCGCCCGCCGCGTGCTCGCCGAGCTGGAACGCGAGGCGGGCGCACGCGGCTACCGGCGGATCCACCTGACCACCGGGCCGCGCCAGCCGGAGGCCCGCGGTCTGTACCTGGCCACCGGGTACACGCCGCTGTTCGACACCGGGGCCGACCCGGAGACCATCGGCCCGCTGCCGTTCGAGAAGCACCTCGCCGTCACCCCGTACCCAGGAAAGGCCACCGACCTGTGAATCTCCCCGGGATCAGAAGCCGTGCGCGCGGCGCGGTCACCGTCCTCGCGCTGCTGCCGCTGCTCGCGCTGACCGCCTGCGGTTCCGGTGACACCGACGGCACTGCGGCGGTGGGCGCCCAGGCCTCCCCCGCCCCGACCGACGACCCGGTCGCCGCCGTGCGCGAGGTGCCCTCCGTCGCCGCCCTGCTGCCGGCCGACGTCCGCGAGGCGGGCACGCTGAAGGTAGGCAGCTCGGTCGGGTTCCCGCCGGGGGCCTACTACCCGAACGGCACGGACAAGGCACCCGAGGGCCAGGACATCGACCTCGCCGACGCCGTGGCCAAGGTGCTCGGCGTCAGGCTGGAGCGGCAGGACGCGTCCTTCGAGACGATCCTGCCCGCCCTCGGCAGCGGCAAGTACGACTTCGGCACCGGAAACTTCGGGGTCACCGGCGAACGCCTGAGGACCATCGACTTCGTCACCTACATCAACGACGGCCAGGGCTTCGCGGTGAGGAAGGGCAACACCGAACTGACGACGGAGGTCACCGACCTCGTCCAGCTGTGCGGACTGACCATCGGCACCGGCGCCGGCACCACCTTCGAGGCGACCCTCACCGCGCGGAAGGACGTGTGCGCGAAGGCCGGCAGGAAGCCCTACGACGTGAAGGTCTACTCGGAGAACGCGGCGACCCTCACCGCGCTCCAGCAGGGCCGCATCGACGTGATCATGTCGACCATCAACGGGCTGCGCCACCAGGCGGCCCAGCCCGCCTCGCGGACCGCCTTCCTCGGCGAGTTCCACCGCCTCGACGTCGGCTTCGCCTTCAAGAAGGGCTCCCCCCTGACCAAGGCCTTCCAGGCCGCCGTCAACGAGCTGATCGAGGACGGCACGTACGGCCGGATCCTCGAGAAGTGGGGCACGTCCGCCTCCGCGATCGACACGTCGCGGATCAACCCGCCCGAGCACACCTGAGAGTCGAGCAGGTACACCACGATGGCATCCACCACCGACGTCGCGTCGCCCGGCGCGGCCACCCCGGGCACCGGCCCCGGGGCCCCGCCCGCTCCGGACGATCCGGCCTCCCTCAAGGTCGTCCCCGCCCGCCATTACGCCCGCTGGGTGGCGGCCGTCACCGTGATCGTGCCGGCCGCCCAGTTCGCGCACGGTCTGGCCACCAACCCGGTCTGGGAGTGGGGTGTCTTCAGTGACTACGTGCTGTCCGAGACGATCGTCCAGGCGGTGTGGGTGACCCTCCAGCTCACCGCCTACGCCACCGTGCTCGGCTTCCTCCTCGGCACCGTGCTGGCCTTCATGCGGCTGTCGCGCGGTCCGGTGCTGCAGACCGTCGCCTGGACCTACATCTGGATCTTCCGGTCCATCCCGATGATCGTCCAGCTGGTGTTCTGGTTCAACCTGAGCGCGCTGTACGAGGAGTTGGGTTTCGGTATCCCCTTCGGCCCGGTGTTCTGGTCCGTCGACAGCAACAGCATCATCGGCACCATGGGCGCGGCCGTCATCGGGCTGACGCTGCACCAGGCCGCCTACGCCGCCGAGATCGTGCGCGGTGGTGTCATCGCCGTCGACCACGGGCAGCTGGAGGCGGCCGCCGCGCTGGGCATCCCCCGGCTGCGGCAGATCCGCCGGATCGTGCTGCCGCAGGCGATGCGCGCGATCCTGCCCACCGCCGGCAACGAGATCATCGGCCTGCTCAAGGGCACCTCGGTGGTCTACGTGATGTCCATCGGTGAGCTCTTCTACCAGACGCAGGTGATCTACGGCCGCAACGGCCGGGTGATCCCCCTGCTGCTGGTCGCCACCGCCTGGTACGTCGTCCTCACCTCCCTGCTGTCGGTCGCCCAGTACTACGTCGAGCGCCACTACGCCCGCGGCGCCGACCGCACCCCGCCGCCCACCCCGCTCCAGCGCGCCCGCCGCTTCCTGCGCGACCTCCGGGCCGCGGCGGCCCGGCCCGCCCGGCCCGTCGTACCCCTCGAGCCCCTGGGAGACCGCCGATGAGTGAGGTGATGGTGGACGTCCACGGCGTCCACAAGAGCTTCGGCCCGCTGGAGGTGCTGCGCGGCGTCGACCTGAAGGTCCGGGCCGGCGAAGTCACCGTGATCCTCGGCCCGTCCGGCTCGGGGAAGTCCACCCTGCTGCGCACCATCAACCACCTGGAGAAAGTCAACCGCGGCTGGATCAGCATCGACGGCGAACTCATCGGGTACCGCCGTTCCGGGAGCAAGCTGCACGAGCTGAGGGAGAAGGACGTACTGAAGCAGCGCACCCACATCGGGTTCGTCTTCCAGAACTTCAACCTCTTCCCGCACCTGACCGTGCTGGACAACCTGATCGAGGCCCCCGTCTCCGCACTGCGTCGTCCGCGCAGGACAGCGGAGGAGACCGCCCGCCGGCTCCTCGACCGGGTCGGCCTCGCCGACAAGGCCGGCGCCTACCCCCGGCAGCTCTCCGGCGGCCAACAGCAGCGCGTGGCCATCGCCCGCGCACTCGCCCTCGAACCGAAGGTGCTGCTCTTCGACGAGCCCACCTCGGCGCTCGACCCGGAACTGGTCGGCGAGGTCCTCGACGTCATCAAGGACCTGGCCCGCACCGGAACCACCATGATCGTCGTGACCCACGAGATCGGCTTCGCCCGCGAGGTCGCCGACACCGTGGTGTTCATGGACGGCGGCGTCGTCGTGGAACAGGGCCCGCCCGCGGCCGTCCTGGACGACCCGCGGCACGAGCGCACCCGCGCCTTCCTCTCCAAGGTCCTCTGACCGGTCCTCACCCCTTTTCGCAGGCAAGGAGCACGATCATGTCCACCTCGATCCCCCGCCGCACCGCCGCAGCCGCGCTCGGACTCGCCACCGCCCTCGTCCTCGCCGCGTGCAGCAACCCCGACGACGGCGGCACGACCGAGGTCGCGGCCACGTCGGGCGGCAAGACGAAGATCAACATCAGCCCCGACCAGAACCGCGTCACCACCGGCAAGGTCGACTCCATCGCCGCCGAGGTCCCGGAGGAGATCCGCAGGAGAGGAACGCTGAAACTCGTCCAGTCCTCCGGGAGCGCGGCACCGCTGAACTTCCACGCCACCGACAACAAGACCCTCATCGGCGTCGAGCCCGACATCGCCCACCTCGTCGCCGACGTGCTCGGCCTCGAACCGGAGTTCCACGCCGTCTCCTGGGAGAACATCTTCGTCGGCCTCGACAGCGCCAAGTACGACGCCGGCTTCAGCAACATCACCGTCACCGAGGAGCGCAAGGAGAAGTACGACTTCGCCACCTACCGCGAGGACAACCTGGGCTTCGAGGCGAAGAAGGGCAGCGGTCTGAAGGTCACCGGACCCGAGGACGTGGCCGGGAGGACCGTCGCCGTCCAGAGCGGCACCAACCAGGAGAAGCTGCTCATCGAGTGGAGCAGGGAGAACGAGAAGGCCGGCCGCGAGCCGGTGGACATCAAGTACTACCAGAACGACAGCGACACCTACCTCGCCCTCCGGTCCGGCCGGATCGACCTCTACCTCGGCCCCAACCCGACCGCCGCCTACCACGCGGCCACCACCGGGAAGACGGAAGTGGTCGGCACGTACTCCGGCGCCGGCTCCACCCTCCAGGGCCTCATCGCGGCCACCACCAAGAAGGACAGCGGCCTGGCCGAGCCGCTCACCGACGCCCTCAACCACGTCATCGACAACGGCACCTACGCGAAGGTGCTCGAGCGCTGGGGCCTGTCCGACGAGGCCGTGACCAGGTCCGAGACCAACCCGCCCGGCCTGCCCAGGACCGACGGGTAGCCGATCCGGGGCGTGCGGGCGACGGCGTCCTCCCGGCCGGATCCGCGAGCGGCCGCCGTCCCCGCCCCGTTCCCTCACCGCCGTCGCCCTCCTCCCTCCGGTGCGAGGGCGGCGTTCCCGTCACGGACCTCCAGGAAGGCACCCCATGTCCCCGACACCCCCTTCTCCCCTGCACCTTGCCGTCGCCCTGGACGGCACCGGCTGGCATCCCGCCTCCTGGCGCGAGCCGGTGGCCCGCCCGCGCGACCTGTTCACCGCCGGATACTGGGCCGATCTGGTCGCCGAGGCCGAGCGCGGCCTGCTCGACTTCGTGACCGTCGAGGACGGTCTCGGCCCGCAGTCCTCGCACTTCCTGGACCCGGACGAACGGACCGACCAGGTCCGCGGCCGCCTCGACGCCGTCCTCATCGCCTCCCGCGTCGCACCGCTGACCCGGCACATAGGCCTGGTGCCGACGGTGGTCGCCACCCACACGGAGCCGTTCCACATCTCCAAGGCCATCGCCACCCTCGACTACGTCAGCAAGGGCCGCGCCGGCCTGCGCGTGCAGATCACCGCCCGCCCGAACGAGGCCGCGCACTTCGGCCGCCGCACCGTCCCGCGCATCGAGGCCTACGACCACCCGGACACCCAGGAGCTGGTCGCCGGCCTCTTCGACGAGGCCGCCGACCACGTGGAGGTCGTGCGCCGCCTGTGGGACAGCTGGGAGGACGACGCCGAGATCCGGGACGCCGCCACCGGCCGCTTCATCGACCGCGACAAGCTGCACCACATCGACTTCGAGGGCCGGTTCTTCAGCGTCAGGGGCCCCTCCATCACACCCCGCCCACCACAGGGCCAGCCGATCGTCACCGCCCTCGCCCACCAGACCGTTCCGTACCGGCTCGTGGCCCGCGCCGCCGACATCGGCTACGTCACCCCGCACGACGCCGAGCAGGCCCGCGCGATCGTCGCCGAGATCCGCGCCGAGCAGGAGACGGCCGGGCGAGCGGGCGAACCCCTGCATGTCTTCGGTGACGTGGTGGTCTTCCTGGACGACGACCAGGCTGCCGCGGAGGACCGGCGCGCGCGCCTCGACGCCCTCGCGGGGGAGCCGTACACCAGCGACGCCCGGATCTTCACCGGCACGCCCGCCGGACTCGCCGACCTGCTGCAGGAGTTGCACGCCGCCGGGCTGACCGGCTTCCGGCTGCGCCCCGCCGTCGCCGGCCACGACCTCCCGGCGATCACCCGGGGGCTGGTCCCCGAACTGCAGCGCCGGGGCGCCTTCCGCCGCGCCTACGAGGCCGGCACCCTGCGCGGCCTGCTGGGCCTGGCCCGCCCCGCCAACCGTTACGCCACCGTCACCGCCTGAGCCGGAGGAACGACCGCGACCATGAACAAGCCGCTGAAGCAGATCCACCTGGCCGCCCACTTCCCCGGCGTCAACAACACCACCGTGTGGAGCGACCCGAACGCCGGCAGCCACATCGAGTTCAGCTCCTTCGTCCACTTCGCGCAAACCGCCGAACGCGCCAAGTTCGACTTCCTGTTCCTCGCCGAAGGGCTGCGGCTGCGCGAACAGGGCGGGCAGATCTACGACCTGGACGTCGTCGGCCGCCCCGACACCTTCACCGTCCTGGCCGCGCTCGCCGCCGTCACCGAGCACCTCGGCCTGACCGGCACCATCAACTCCACCTTCAACGAGCCCTACGAGGTCGCCCGCCAGTTCGCCAGCCTCGACCACCTCTCCGGCGGGCGCTCCGCCTGGAACGTCGTGACGTCCTGGGACGCCTTCACCGGCGAGAACTTCCGCCGCGGCGGCTTCCTGCCGCAGGAGGAGCGCTACTCCCGCGCGAAGGAGTTCCTGGCCACGGCGAACGAACTCTTCGACTCCTGGCACGGCGACGAGATCCTCGCCGACCAGGAGACCGGCACCTTCCTGCGGGACGCCAAGGCCGGCGCCTTCGTCCACACCGGACAGCACTTCGACATCCACGGGCGGTTCAACGTGCCGCGCTCCCCGCAGGGCCGCCCGGTGATCTTCCAGGCCGGCGACTCCGACGAAGGCCGCGAGTTCGCCGCGTCGAGCGCCGACGCGATCTTCAGCCGGTACGCCACCCTCGAGGAGGGACGGGCCTTCTACACCGACGTCAAGAACCGCCTCGCCACGTACGGCCGCCACCCCGGCCAGCTGCTGATCCTGCCCGCCGCCACCTTCACGCTCGCCGACACCGACGCCGAGGCGGAGGAACTCGCCAAGGAGGTGCGCCGGCAGCAGGTCAGCGGCGCCACCGCCCTCAAGCACCTGGAGTTCGTCTGGAACCGGGACCTGTCCTCCTACGACCCGGACGGGCCGCTCCCCGACATCGACCCCGACGTCGGCGGCGACCACATCGCCAAGGGCCGTGCCCAGGTCCGCATGTACCGCGACCCGCTGGCCACCGCCCGCGAGTGGCGCGAGCTCGCCGCCGCGCACAACTGGTCCATCCGCGACCTGGTCATCGAGACGGGCAGCCGGCAGAACTTCATCGGTTCGGCGGAGACGATCGCCCGCACCATCAACGAGTTCGTCCAGGCCGACGCCAGCGACGGCTTCATCCTCGTCCCGCACGTCACCCCCACCGGCCTCGACGAGTTCGCCGACAAGGTCGTCCCGCTCCTGCAGGAACAGAGCGTGTTCCGCACGGAGTACGAGGGCCCGACCCTGCGCGACCACCTCGGCCTGCCCCACCCGGACGACGTCCACGACGAACGGGCGGCGTCGTGAAGTTCCTCGCCATCACCCTGATCGTGCACCGGCCGGACCCGGTCACCGGAGTGCACAAGCCGACCCACGACCGCTTCCGCGAGGTCCTCGACAACGCCCTGCTCGCCGAGGAACTCGGCTTCGACGGCTTCGGAGTGGGGGAGCGGCACGAGCGGCCCTTCATCTCCTCCTCGCCGGCCGTCGTCCTCAGCCACATCGCGGCACTGACCCGGCGCATCCGGCTGTTCACCGCCGTGACCACGCTCAGCCTCCTCGACCCGGTGCGCGCCTACGAGGACTACGCCACCCTCGACCACCTCTCCGGCGGACGACTGGAGCTGATCATCGGCAAGGGCAACGGCGCCGCCCAGCGCGAGCTGTTCCACGTCACACCCGAGGACCAGTGGGACCGCAACGCCGAGAGCTACGAGGTGTTCCGGCAGATCTGGCGACAGGACAAAGTGACCGCGGCGACGCGCTTCCGCCCTCCGCTGACGGACGCCGAGGTGTGGCCGCGGCCCTACCAGCGGCCCGTCCGGGTCTGGCACGGCAGCGCCACCAGCAAGGAGTCGGTGGACCTGGCCGCCCGCCACGGCGACCCGCTGTTCTCGGCGAACGTCACCCACCCCATCGAGCCGTACGCCGAGTTGATCAGGTACTACCGCGAGCGCTGGGAGTTCCACGGCCACGACCCGGCGAAGATCGCGGTCGGCGCCGGCACGGCCGGGCTCCTCGTGACCCGCACCTCCCAGGAAGCGATCGAGGTCTACCGGCCGGTCTTCGAGTCGACGCTCGCGTTCCAGAGGCAGTTCGGCCTGCCGGTGGTCTTCGAGACCGTGGAGGACTTCGTCGAGCGCAGCTCCGCCCTGATCGGCAGCCCGCAGCAGATCATCGACAAGGTGCACCGCTACCACGAGCAGTTCGGGCACACGGTGCTCCATCTGCACGCGGACGCGAACGGGTTGACGGATGCCCGGCACCGCGCCTCGCTCCAGCTCTTCCAGTCCGATGTCGCCCCGGTACTGCGCCGCGACATCCCGGACCCGCCTTTCGTCTGGGGACCGGTCCTGCCCGTCACCGAGGAGGAGCCCGTCGCGTACGGCGAGGACCCGCCGGTACGGCAGCGGGCAGCCTCCGGCGGCGGTCGGCGCGATACGGCGTGAAAGGGCTTGTCGGGCGCCGGAGGACGGAGTCGGCTCACGAGCACGGTCCTGGGGCCAGGTGACCACACAGGGACGTGCGCGCACCAGGCCGATGGGGGTGTCCCACCGGTCGGGACCCATAGCGGCCCGATCGAACCGAGGCAGGCTCGTCCAGGCGCGACGTCTGGTTCACGAAGGGACGCGGTACGCACGGGCGTTGCGCACGAACAGCCCGTGCAGATCGCGGACGGCCCGGGGGACCCGGCCGAAAGGGCGGCTCTGCAGGACCAGCAGCACGCCGGTCGCGTCGTGCGCGAGCGGCCGTACCGTGATCGCGCCCCGCCGCTCCAGCGGGTCGCCGATGACGCTGAAGTCGGGCAGCACCGTCGCCCCCAGGCCCTCGGCGACCATCAGCTTGCCCATCTCGGCGCCGTCCGTGGAGTACGAGAAGGACGGTGTACGGCCGTCGAGCAGCCGGTGCAGGAAGCGGTGCATGACGTAGCCGGACCGCATCACGACCAGCGGCTCGGCCAGGAGACTGTCCGCGTCCACCGTCTTCAGGGCCGCCAGCGGACTGTCCGGGCGCACGCACACCACCGGCCGGCCGTGCAGCAACTCGGTGGTCTCGAAGCCGGGCGGCAGGTCGTCGCCCTCGAGGTAGTTCACCAGCCCCAGATCGAAAGCGCCCTCAAGCAGCCCGCGATGGATCTCGGACTGCTGCGCGCCGACCAGCTCGACCTGGGTGTGCGGGTGCGCGGCCCGGAACTCCCGCACGGTCGGGATCACCAGGGGGACGGTGGCCGTGTTGACCGTGCCGAGCCGGACCATACGGCTGACGCGATGCTGGTCGCCGGCCGCGCTGCGCAGCCGGTCGACCGCGTCCAGTACGCCCATGATGTGCGGCAGCAGCTCCCGGCCCTCGTCGCTGACCTTCGCCCCGGACCGCTTGCGCTCCAGCAGGTCCACGCCCAGCTCGCGCTCCAGATTGCGCACGGTCTCGCTGAGCGCCGGCTGGGACAGGTGCAGTTCCTCCGCGGCCCGCCGCAGTGAACCCGACCGGGTGACGGCCGCGAGGTATTCGAGCTGCTCTATACGCACGACAACGAGGCTGCCCATCGCCGCCGACCGGGTTCAAGGGAACCCCTGTCACAACCTCGTGAATTCCTGCTCCCCGCATGTGGAATCAACTCCGGGCATTCTTGACCGGCCGGACTCCCTGCTGCTTTGATCGAAGGCATGAAGCGACAGGACCTCACGCGGCGACGCCACGTCGACCTTGCGCGTGTCTCCAGCTCCTGCTGTCACTGTCAGGTCTGAGCGCACCCGAGGGAAACCCTCGCACTCGCGCTGATCTCCCTGTGTGAATTCCCCAGCCGGCCGCTTTCCACGGCGATTTCGGCTTTCCCGGGAACGGCGTCCCCGCACGCTCGAATCCCGATCACCCCACGCCTCTCCCTGTCATCGCACGCGCCTTTTCGCATGCGCATTCCCGTCAGGAGCCCTTCATGCCCGTCCCGCCCGGACCCGACCCCGCCCGCTTCGCCTACTGGGTGCCGAACGTCAGCGGCGGCCTGGTCACCAGCACCATCGAGCAGCGCACCGACTGGGGCTATGACTACAACCGCGAACTGGCCGTCCTCGCCGAGAACAACGGCTTCGACTACGCCCTCAGCCAGGTCCGCTACATGGCCAGTTACGGTGCCGAGTACCAGCACGAGTCGACCAGCTTCAGCCTCGCCCTGCTGCTCGCCACCGAGCGGCTGAAGGTCATCGCCGCGGTCCACCCCGGCCTCTGGCACCCGGGCGTCCTCGCCAAGCTCGGCGCCACCGCCGACCACCTGTCGGGCGGCCGCTTCGCCGTCAACGTCGTCAGCGGCTGGTTCAAGGGCGAGTTCACCGCCCTCGGCGAGCCCTGGCTGGAGCACGACGAACGCTACCGGCGCGCGGAGGAGTTCATCACCGCCCTGCGGACGATCTGGACCGAGGACCACGCCGAACTCGCCGGTGACTTCTACCGGGTGCGCGACTTCTCCCTCAAGCCCAAGCCGCTGAACACCGCCGAACGTCCGCACCCGGAGATCTTCCAGGGCGGCAACTCCACCGCCGCCCGGGCCATGGCGGGCCGCGTCTCCGACTGGTACTTCAGCAACGGCAAGGACTTCGACGGCGTCACCGAGCAGATC
Source organism: Streptomyces sp. NPDC018964 (assembly GCF_044390325.1). Lineage (NCBI taxonomy): Bacteria > Bacillati > Actinomycetota > Actinomycetes > Kitasatosporales > Streptomycetaceae > Streptomyces > Streptomyces sp. NPDC018964. The sequence continues at coordinate 303,950 of NZ_JBIRYZ010000003.1, read as the reverse complement.
GCCGACGTCCGCGCCTCCGCCGCCCGAGCGGGCCGCACGCCGCCGAAGTTCGGCCTCAACGGCTTCCTCGTCGCCCGCGACACCGAGGCCGAGGCCCGCGACACGCTCCGCGAGATCGTCGCCAAGGCCGACACCCCGGCCGTGCACGGCTTCCGGGACGCCGTCCGGCAGGCCGGGCAGTCCACCGCCGACGGCAAGGGCATGTGGCAGGACTCGGACTTCGAGGACCTCGTCCAGTACAACGACGGCTTCCGCACGGGCCTGATCGGCACCCCCGAGCAGATCGCCGAGCGGATCGTCGCCTACAAGCGGCTCGGCGTCGACCTCTTCCTCCTCGGCTTCCTGCACTACCTGGAGGAGGTCGAGTACTTCGGCAAGCGGGTGCTGCCCCTCGTACGCGAACTGGAGGCCCGGCAGCCCGAGTCCGAGACCGTCGCCGCCCGCGCCTGACCACCCGTGACCGGCACCGACAGTGAAAGAGGTATCCCCATGAGCACCGCCGCACCGACCGACTGGAAGACCGCCCCCGCCCCGACCGGCGCCGCCGGCTGGATCGCCCGCGCCGCCGAGGTCGCCGCCGTCCTCGCCTCCGACGCCGCCGCCCGGGACAAGGCCGCCGCCACCCCGTACGCCGAGGTCCGGCTGCTGAAGGAGTCCGGCCTGGTCACCCTCCTCGGCCCCGTCGAGCACGGGGGCGGGGGCCAGGACTGGCCCACGGCCTACCGTGTCGTACGCGAGGTCGCCAAGGCGGACGGCTCCATCGGCCAGCTGCTCGGCTACCACTACCTGTGGAACTGGGCCGCCCGGCTGGTCGGCACCCGCGAGCAGTGGGAGCACGTGGAGGCCGAGGCCGCCCGCAACCAGTGGTTCTTCGGCGGTGCGGTCAACCCGCGCGACGAGGACGTGGTGGTGAGGGACGAGGGCGACACGCTCACCTTCACCGGCCGCAAGTCCTTCTCCACCGGCAGCAAGGTCTCCGACGTCACCGTGCTGGAAGGCGTCCTGGCCGGCACCGACGACCACGTCTTCGCCATCGTCCCGTCCGACAGCGAGGGCCTGACCTTCCACGACGACTGGGACAACATCGGCCAGCGCCTCACCGAGAGCGGCGGCGTCACCCTCGACGCCGTACGCGTCCCCTGGTCGGCCGCGGCGGGCTACGTCGACAAGCGGTTCCAGCCGCGTGTCTACAACACCCTCAACGTGCCCGCCATCCAGCTCGTCTTCGTCAACTTCTACCTCGGCATCGCCGCCGGCGCGCTGGAGACCGCCGCCACCTACACCCGGACCAAGTCACGGCCCTGGCTGCACGGCGGCCATGAGCACGCCGTCGACGAGCCGTACGTCATCGACATCTACGGCGACCTCACCGCCAAGCTGTGGGCCGTCGAGGCCCTGGCCGACGCCGTGGCCGCCGAGGGTCAGAGGCTGCACGACGACCCGGACGCGGTCACCGAACAGGCCCGGGGCGAGTTCGAGGTCCGGGTGGCCGCGGTGAAGGCCCGCGCCACCGACGTGGCCCTGGACGTCACCCATCGCATCTTCGAGGTGACCGGAGCGCGTGCCACCGCCTCCGCGGAGGGCCTCGACCGCTTCTGGCGCAACGTCCGCACCCACTCGCTCCACGACCCGGTCGCCTACAAGCGCCGCGAGGTCGGCCGCCACGTCCTCACCGGCGAACTGCCGCAGCCCACCTGGTACTCCTGAAAGGTCCTCCCATGGCCACCGTTCTCTCCCTCTCCGGCAGTCCGTCCGCCACCTCCCGCACCGCCCGGCTGCTGCGCCACCTGGACGACCGGCTCACCGCGCAGGGCCACGAGGTGATCCCGTTCGACGTCCGGACCCTGCCCGCCGAGGCCCTGCTCGGGGCGGACTTCCGGCACCCGGAGATCGTCCGGGCCACCGCCCTGGTCGAGCGGGCCGACGGGCTCGTGGTCGGTACCCCCGTCTACAAGGCCGCCTACTCCGGGCTGCTGAAGTCCCTGCTGGACCTGCTCCCGCAGTACGCGCTGGCCGGCAAGACGGTGCTGCCGCTGGCCACGGGCGGCTCCACCGCCCACGTCCTGGCCATCGACTACGCCCTGCGCCCCGTGCTGAGTTCCATGGGTGCCGCGCACATCGTCCCGGGCTGGTTCACCCTCGACAAGGACCTCACCGTGGGCGACGACGGCTCGCTGATCGTCGCGCCGGGCTCGGCCGAGGCGCTGGCCCAGGTCACGGACCAGTTCTCGCTCGCGCTGGGCGGCCGCACGGCACTACTGGCGGCCACCGGATGAGCGCCCCGGTCGTGATCGGCGGCGACGACGAGGCCCTCGCCGTCGCCGCCGGCCTGGCCGCGGACTTCCGCAAGGACGCCGCGGAGCGGGACGCGGTACGCCGGCTGCCGCACGCGGAGCTGGAACGGCTCTCCGCCTCCGGGCTGCTGGCCGTGAGCGTCCCGGCCGAGTTCGGCGGCGCGGACGTCCGTGCGGAGACGCTCGCCGAGGTCTTCCGGCTGCTGGCCGCCGCCGACGCCAGCCTCGCCCAGATCCCGCAGAGCCACTTCGTCTACGTCAACGTGCTGCGCCGGCAGGGGACACACGAGCAGCAGGAGTTCTTCTTCGGTGAGGTGCTGCGCGGCAAGCGATTCGGCAACGCCCAGTCCGAGGCGGGCACCAAGCACGTGCAGGACATCCGTACCGGGCTCGCCCGGCGCCCGGACGGGTCGTACGTCCTCGACGGCGTGAAGCACTACTGCACGGGCGCGCTGTTCGCCCACTGGATCCCCGTCCTCGCCCGCGCCGACGACGACACCCCGCACGTGGCGTACGTACCACACGACGCGCCCGGCCTCACGGTCGTGGACGACTGGGACGGCATGGGACAGCGCACCACCGCCAGTGGAACCGTCCGCCTGGAGTCGGTGCCCATCCCCGCCGACCGGGTCGTGCCGCACCACCTCACCTTCCGGGGTCCCCAGCTCCACGGGGCCGTCGCCCAGTTGCTGCACGCCGCCATCGACGCGGGCATCGCCTCCGGCGCGCTCGCGGAGGCCGTGGACTTCGTCCGCACGAAGAGCCGGCCGTGGTTCGAGAGCGGGTTCGAGACGGCCGCGGAGGACCCGCTGCTCGTCCAGCGGTTCGGCGAGCTCGGCCTCAGGGTCAGGGCGGCGCAGGCACTGCTGCGCGAGGCCGCCCGGACGGTCGACGCCGCCCGGGACGACCTGACCGACGACTCCGCCGCCGAGGCGTCGATCGCGGTCGCCGCGGCCAAGGTGACCGCGGCGGAGGCCGCCGTGGAGGTCGGCAGCGCTCTCTTCGAGGTCGCCGGCACCCGCGCCGCCCTCGACTCCCTGGGCCTGCACCGCCACTGGCGTGACGCCCGCACGCACACCCTGCACGATCCGGTCCGCTGGAAGGTCCAGCACATCGGCCGCTACATCCTGAGCGGCACCCGGCCGCCCCGGCACGGACTGCTGTAGACCGGCGCCCCCTCGAACGGAGACCCCCACGTGTCCCTCACCTTCCACTGGTTCCTGCCCACCAACGGCGACAGCCGCCACGTCGTCGGCGGCGGCCACGGCACCCCCGCCACCGCGTCCGGCCGCGACCGGCCACCGACGGTCGCCTACCTGAGCCAGATCGCCCGCGCCGCCGAGGACCTCGGCTTCGTCGGCGCGCTCACCCCCACCGGTGCCTGGTGCGAGGACGCGTGGCTCACCACCGCGATGGTCAGCCAGAACACCGAGCGGCTGAAGTTCCTGGTCGCCTTCCGGCCCGGCTTCGTCTCACCCACGCTCGCCGCGCAGATGGCGTCCACCTTCCAGCGGCAGACCGGCGGACGGCTGCTGCTCAACGTCGTCACCGGCGGCGAGAGCCACGAACAGCGCGCCTACGGCGACTTCCTCGACAAGGACGACCGGTACCGCCGCACCGGCGAATTCCTCCAGATCGTCCGGGGGTTGTGGGAGGGCAAGACCGTCGATCTGGCCGGCGAGCACCTCCGGGTCGAGGACGCCGCGCTGGCCCGCGTACCCGACCCGGTCCCGGAGGTGTACTTCGGCGGCTCCTCACCGATCGCCGGCGAGATCGCCGCCCGCCACGCGGACGTCTACCTCACCTGGGGCGAGCCGCCCGCCGCAGTCGCCGAGAAGATCGCCTGGATCCGGAGGCTGGCGGCAGAGCAGGGACGCACCCTCCGGTTCGGCATCCGGCTGCACGTCATCACGCGCGACACGTCCGAGCAGGCCTGGGCGGAGGCGAACCGGCTCGTGGACGGCTTCGATCCCGAGGCCGTCAAGGCGGTCCAGGCGGGCCTGGCCCGCAGCGAGTCCGAGGGGCAGCGGCGCATGCTCGCCCTGCACGGCGGCAGCCGGGACGCCCTGGAGATCCACCCGAACCTGTGGGCCGGCATCGGGCTGGTCCGGGGCGGCGCGGGCACAGCGCTGGTCGGCAGCCACGAGGAGGTCGCCGAGCGGATCAGAGAGTACGCGGCCCTGGGCATCGAGGAGTTCGTGCTCTCCGGCTACCCGCACCTGGAGGAGGCGTACTGGTTCGGCGAGGGCGTCCTGCCCGAGCTCGCGGCCCAAGGGGTGTGGACCCACCCCTTCCGCACCGTGACGGACGCGGGGCCCACCGCCCAGGTCCCCTTCGCCGGCGCCGCGAGCGCACCACGGCCCAGGTGATCGCTGACGACGTGGGGCGGCGGCCGGGCCCCGGGACGTCACCACCCGCGGCGGTGCCGTCACAGGGCCCGGGCCGCGTAGGCCCTGACGTCCGCGTCCGGGTCGGTCACCGCCGTGGCCAGGGCCGTTCGGGCGTCCTCGGTGGCCCGGTGCCGGGTCAGCGCCACCGCGGCGGCCTTGCGGACGTCGGCGTTCGGGTCGGTGAGGGCCCCGGCGAGGGCGGGGACCGCGAGGCCGGGATCCGCGAGGGACAGGGCGGCGGCGGCGCCGGCCCGCACCTGCCAGGCCGGGTCGGACAGGGCCGCCCGCGCGCGTGCGGCCAGGGGAGCGGGGCAGCCGGCCGTGCCCAGCGCCTCGTAGGCGGCCGCGCGCACCAGGGCGTCGGGATCGTCGATGAGCCCGGCCAGGGCGGAGTGCACCGGGCCGGGACCGGCCGGGGCGGTGTCGTCGAGCCGTCCCGCGGTCACACCGGCCAGGGCCTTGGCGATGGCGACGCGGACCTCGCGGGACGGGTCGGCGGCCGCCGCGCGGGCCAGCTCGCCGGCGGCGTCGGCCGACGCCAGCGCCCGCACCGCCGCGACACGGACGGCGACGTCGGAGTCGGACAGGGAGTCCGCGAACAGTCCGGTGTCACCGAGGCGCAGGACGCGCAGGGCGTCCAGGGCGGTGGCGCGGGCGACGGGGTCCGCCTGGGACAGGGCGGCGGTCAGGCCGTCGCGCAGGGCCGGTTCGGGAGGCAGCGTCCCGACCAGTTCGCTCAGTGAGGCGGCCGCGGCGGCGCGGACACCGGCGTCGGTGTCGGCGAGCGCGGCGGCCAGGGCCGGTCCGGTGCCGGGCGGCACCGTCTCCGTCAGGACGGTGACGGCCGTCCGGCGGACGGTGGGATCGGGGTCGGTCAGGTAGGGGACGAGGGCGGAGAGCGGGGGTTCGTCCTCCGCGAGGGAGAGGAGTCCGAGGAGGCGCGGCGTGGCCGGCGCGTCCGGGCCGGTGACGGGGCGGGCGGGCGCGCCGGTGACGTCGGGTTCCCGCCGCATCGCCACCGGCGCCGCCTCCCGGACCCCCGCGACCGCCACCTGCTCCGGGTGGACCTCGCCGAGATGGCGGGAGACTCCGCCGACCGGCCTGAACTCGTCGACCGGAACCAGATAGGGAGCCACGGGACGTGCCGTGAACTCCATCGCCCCCGTGGGGGACTTGCGCAGGTCGAGGTGGTGGAACCAGGACGCGTCGTCACGCCGCGGATGGTCGAGACGGTCGTGGTAGAGGCCCCAGCGGGACTCCGTGCGGGCCAGGGAGGCCCGGGCGGCCATCTCCGCGCAGTCGCGGATGAAGCTCACCTCCGCGCAGCGCATCAGCTCGTGCGGGGTGCGGGCGCCCATCGCGGCGATGTCGGCGCGCATCCGCTCGAACGCCTCCAGGGCCAGGGAGAGCCGGGCGCCGGACTTCGGCGGGGCCACGTAGTCGTTCACGAAGCGGCGGAGCTTGTACTCGACCTGGGGCTGCGGCGGACCGTCGGGGTTGCGCAGGGGGCGGTAGACCAGCTCGTGCGCCTCCTGGAGCTGGTCGAGGGGCAGCTCCCCCTCGTACGGCGTGTACCGGGACGCGTCCACGCCCGCCAGGTCCCCGAAGACGAACGCGCCGATCATGTAGTTGTGCGGGACACAGGCCAGGTCGCCGGCCGCGTACAGACGGGGGACGGTCGTCCGGGCGTGGTCGTCGACCCGTACGCCCGAGGCCGAGTGGCCGCCGCACAGTCCGATCTCGGAGATGTGCATCTCGACGTCGTGGGTGCGGTAGTCGTGGCCGCGGCCCGCGTGGAAGGTGCCGCGGGTCGGGCGCTCGGTGGAGTGCAGGATCGACTCCAGGGCCGAGACCGACTCCTCCGGCAGATGGCTCAGCTTCAGGTAGACCGGACCCCGGTCGCTCGCCACCTCGGCCGCGAACTCGGCCATCATCCGGCCCGACCAGTAGTCGGAGTCGACGAAGCGCTCGCCGTGCCGGTTGACCTGGTAGCCGCCGAAGGGATTGGCGACGTACGCGCAGGCGGGACCGTTGTAGTCCTTGATCAGCGGGTTGATCTGGAAGCACTCGATGCCGGTCAGCTCGGCGCCCGCGTGGTACGCCATCGCGTAGCCGTCACCCGCGTTCGTCGGGTTCTCGTACGTGCCGTACAGGTAGCCGGACGCCGGCAGGCCGAGGCGGCCGCAGGCGCCGGTCGCCAGGATCACGGCGCCCGCGCGGACGGTGACGAAGGCGCCCGTGCGGGTGTCGAAGCCGGCCGCGCCCACGGCCCGCCCCTCCGCCGTGAGGACGCGCACCGGCATCACCCGGTTCTCGATCCGGATCCGCTCGCGCATCTCGCGCCGGCGCAGCTGCCGGTACAGGACCTTCTTGACGTCCTTGCCCTCCGGCATCGGCAGCACGTACGAGCCGGAGCGGTGGACCTGGCGGACCGCGTACTCGCCGTGCTCGTCCTTCTCGAACTTCACGCCGTACGACTCCAGCCGCCGCACCATGGCGAAGCCGCGGGTGGCGGTCTGGCGGACGGTGGACTGGTCGACGATGCCGTCGTTGGCGCGGGTGATCTCGGCGACGTAGTCGTCAGGTTCGGCGCGGCCCGGGATGACCGCGTTGTTGACGCCGTCCATGCCCATGGCGAGCGCGCCGGAGTGGCGGACGTGCGCCTTCTCCAGCAGCAGCACGTCCGCGCCGTGCTCGGCGGCGGTCAGGGCGGCCATGGTGCCGGCGGTGCCGCCGCCGATCACGAGCACGTCGCAGCTCATCTCGTTCGCGTCGGTGAGGGCCGGGATCTGCAGGGGGGTGTCCACCGGGAGTGCCTTTCAGGAACCGAGTGAGGTGAGGACGTCGCGCCGCAGGGCGACACGCGCGGGATCGTCGTGGGCGGCGCGCTCGCGCGGGCGCGGCACGTCCCGTACGGCGACGAGGCGGCCCGCGCCGAGCAGGGCCACGCGGTCGCCGAGGAACAGGGCCTCGTCCACGTCGTGGGTGACGAAGACGACGGTGGCGCCCGTGCCGTGCAGCACCTCCACCAGCAGGTCCTGCATGCCGGCGCGGGTCTGCGCGTCGAGGGCGCCGAACGGTTCGTCCATCAGGACGGCACGGGGCGCTCCCGCCAGGGCCCGGGCCAGCTGGGCGCGCTGGCGCTGCCCGCCGGAGACGCGGTGCGGCAGCTGCCGGGACTGTTCGGCCAGCCCGGTGCGGGCGAGCCAGGAGTCGGCCTGCGCACGGCGTTCGGAGCGGGACAACCCCTTGATGGCGAGCGGCAGTTCGACGTTCGCGCGCAGGGTGCGCCAGGGCAGGAGGGAGTCCTCCTGGAAGACCAGCGCACGGTCGGCGGAGGGCCCCGTCAGCGGGCCCGCGTCCTGGGTGACCTCTCCGGCCAGGGGCGGCAGCAGTCCGGCCAGCGTGCGCAGCAGCGTCGACTTGCCGCAGCCGGAGGGGCCGACGACGGTGAGGATCTCACCGGCGGCCACACAAAGGTCCACCCCGTCGAGCACGGGCGCGCCGGGCCGTCCGAGGACGGCACCGCGCAGGGCCATCCCCGCGCCGGCGCGGGCGGTGGACCGCACGTCAGACGAGCTGGTCATGGGGCACGTTCTCCTTGGTCCCGGGTCCGGCCGGGGTGAGGGCCGCGGCGGCGCGCGCCCGGCGTGGGGCACGCCCGCCGGGGACGTACGACGTACGCGGCAGCCAGTGGGTCAGCCGGCGGCCCAGCAGCTCGACGGCCGTGGAGGTGAGCCAGCCGAGCACGCCGATCGTGACCATGCCGACGAACACCCCGGGGTAGTCGACGACCGTGTAGTCCTGCCAGGTGCGGTAGCCGACCCCGTACTGGCCGGAGATCATCTCGGCCGAGATCACGCAGATCCACGCCACGCCGATGCCGACCGACAGGCCGCCGAAGACGCCGGGCAGCGCGCCCGGCAGGACGACCGAGCCGAGGATCCGCCACCGGCCGCCGCCCATGGTGCGCACCGCCTCCTCCCACACGGGGGTCAGTGCGCGCACCGCGTGCCGGGTGGAGACCAGGACCGGGAAGTAGGCGGCGGTGAAGGTGATGAAGACGATGCCCTGTTCGTTGGAGGGGAACAGCAGGATCGCCACGGGGACCAGGGCGATGGCCGGGACGGGGCGGACGACTTCCAGCAGCGGGCCGAGCAGGTCCCCGGCGAGCCGCGAGCGGGCCACGAGCACGCCCGTGGCCACCCCCACCACCGTGGCCAGCAGGAAACCGGTGAGGATACGGGTGAGGCTGTCGGTCAGATCCGTCCAGTAGTCGGGTCCGGACAGCCGGTCGGCGAAGGCCCGGCCCACGTCGGTGACCGTGGGGAACTGCGAGAAGCGCAGCCAGAGGTCGACGTCCAGGGCGGTCAGCAGCTGCCAGAGGCCGAGTCCCGCGGCCAGGGACAGCCCGCGCAGCGCGTACCGGGTCACGACGCCCGCTCCAGGGCCTCGGCGTAGGTGACGACGCGCGCGCCGCCGTGGCCGTCGACGTACTCCCGCGCGGTCTCCGGCGTGACGAAGGGCAGCAGCTTCCTCCCGTCGGCCACCCACACCGCCTTGTCGGCGAACCACGGGGTGCCGGTGGTGGCGTCGGGGACGTAGGCGGCGCGGACGGTGTCGCGGTGGGCGGCCACGTGACCCAGCAGTCCGGCGGGCGACCCGAAGGTCCGCGTCCGCGCGGAGCCCTTCGGCCACACCTCGCTCGCGGCGGCCGGGGGCGTGGCGGCGAGCCGCTCGGCGTACGCCGTCCCCAGCGCCCTCCTCACGTACCGGTCGTCGACGAAGGAGTCCACGTCCACGTCACCGGTCAGCTTCGCGGACTTCAGGACCGACACGTCCTGCTTCAGGGCGGAGACGAGCCGGGGCCTGATCGCCGGGTCGAAGGTGGCGATGCCGTGGGCACCGTTGTAGAGGTAGACGACCTCGGCGGGCAGACCGGTGATCTCCGCGACCTTCTCGGCGGCGGTGACGGGATGGTCGTTCAGGTGGTCGGTGGCCTGCGCCTGGGCCTTGAGGAACGCCTCCAGCACGGCCGGCCGCTCCTTCGCGAAGTCCTCGCGGGCGGCGACGCCGTGGAAGGTGGGCAGGTCCAGCCGCGCGCCGTCGTACAGGGCCTTCGCCTTGCCCTGGTGGGCGAGCAGGCCGGGCCAGGCGACGAACTGCGACAGCGCGTCCGCGCTGCCCGCGGCGAGGGCCGAAGCGCCCACCGCGGGCTGCTGGTTGAGCTTCTCGATGTCCTCGGCGGGGTCGATGCCGGCGCGTTGCAGGGCCCGTACGAGCGTGCCGTCGGCGGCGGAGCCGACGCTCGTGGAGACCTTCCTCCCCTTCAGGTCCTTCAGGGAGGTGAGCCCGGAGCCGGGCGCCGTGACGATGGTGTTCAGGCCGCCGCGCGGATTGTAGCCGGTGACCGAGACCAGACGGGTGGGGCGGCCGAGCTGCTCGCCGCGGGCCGCGTTGATGAGCAGCGGGAAGTCACCCATCGAGCCGATGTCGATCTTCCCGGCGGTCATCTGGGCGGTGATGGGGGCACCGGTGGCGTAGTCCTGCCAGACGACCTTGTAGGTGACGCCGTCGCCGAGCGCGTCCAGTTGCTTCTCGAAGTAGCCGAGGGAGCGGAGCAGGGTGCCGGCCGTGACCGTGTTGATGGTCCTGGACTGGTAGCCGACGGTGACGGTGACCGTGGAGCCGTCACCGGCCCCGGCGTCACCGCCGCAGGCGGTGAGCGGGAAGAGGAGGACGGCCGCGGACACCGCGGCTGCCGTGCGTTTCATGGGGGCGGGACCTTTCACCGGAGCAGGTAGGGCATGTTGACCGTGACGGCTCCGGTGGGGCAGCGGGCCGCGCACGGGCCGCAGTACCAGCACTCGTCGACGTGCATGTACGCCTTGCCGTTCCGCTCGTCGATGGCGAGGGAGTCCAGCGGGCACATGTCCACGCAGAGCGTGCAGCCGTCGATGCACTTCGACTCGTCGATGGTCACGGGCACATCGGCCCGCTGGGGCGCCAAGGGCATGGCTGTCTCCGGGAAGGTCGCGCTGAAGGGAGCGGGTGGTGTCTACAGGGAGCGGTGCAGCAGGCCGCTCATGGTGATGCGGTCGCCGCGGAAGCGGATGAACTCCAGGTCGACCGGGCGGCCGTCCGCGAGATGGGTGAGGCGTTCCAGCATCAGGACGGCCGTGCCGCGCGGGGCCTCGAGGACGGCGGCGGAGTGGGCGTCCGCGCTGACCGCCTCCAGGGTGATCTCGGCGTGGCCGAGCCGTTGGCCGGTGACGGTTTCCAGGAGGCGGAAGACGTCGGTGTTCTCCAGGTCGGCGCCGAGCAGGGCGGTGCCGATGTCGAGGGGGAGGTACGTGAGGTCGAGGGAGAGGGGGAGACCGTTCAGGCGGCGCAGGCGTTCGACGCAGAGGATGTCGGTGCCGGGCGGGACGTGGAGGCGTTCGGCGACGGGGGCGGGTGCGGGTGCGGGGGCCATGGTGCGGATCTCGTTGGTGACGTGGCCGTGTTCGCGCAGGGTTTCCGCGAGGCCCATCAGACGGTCGAGGCCATGGGGGTACTTCCGGGCGACGACCACCGTGCCGACGCCGGGGAGGCGGTCCACGAGGCCCTCGGCGCGGAGGAGGTCGAGGGCCTGACGGACGGTGTTGCGGGAGGTCCGATAGTCGGTGGCGAGGGTCGACTCGTGCGGGAGGGTGCCGGCCGGGAAGCCCCTGGTGAGGAGCTGGCGGCGCAGGAGGTCGGCGAGCTGGCGTGCCCGGTCCGCGCGCAGCCGGCGCCGCGTGCGCTGGGCGGCGACGGTGGGCGCGCCCTGGCCGGCGTGGTCTCGGACGCGGTCGGTGGGCGGCATGGCCGGAACCCTACCGATCCAGTAGGGATAGTGGTGTTGCTGAAGTGTTGCGCCACTTGACGCATCATCGGACGCGCCGCTGACCTGGTCCTTCGTCGACCGGGAGGGAAGATCTGCCAGGGCCCGCCGACGTGGGGGATGCCGGGCGGGGCCGCGGGATCCCCTGCGTACGGAACCTCCGTCGTCGGGCGCCGGACACCGGCCGCCCGCGGGGGAAGCGGGCCCCGTCCCGCCCGGTCCGCGAAGTTACCCGTGCGTTCCGCACGTCGGAGTGATGACAGCGGTGACTGTGCGAGGCGGTACGCCGCGTGACAGCGTCATGCCCGTCAGCGATCGGCGGGAAGGAGCCGGCGTGAACAAGGGCTATGCCGTGTACTGCGACGCGGACCCGTACTTCTACGACGCTCCGCACCGCACCGCCTCCCCGGCCGGCACCGGGCGCTCCCGGTACGCCGCGGCCTCGTGGCCCGTACCGCCCGGATGGCAGAGCAACGAGAGCGGGGACTGGCTCGCCCTGCGTCCGGCCGGCGCCGAACTGCCCGACCAGGGGTGGAAGATCCACGTCTCCGCCTGTCTCGACAACGCCGAGTCCGTGCTCGAACGCGTGTGGCGGCACTGCGTCGCCGGCGGCACGGCCTTCAAGTTCGTCCCCAGCCGCTATCTGCTGCACCAGCGCAACGCCAAGTACGCGGACCGGGCGGGCAGCGGCAAGTTCATCACCGTGTACCCGGCGGACGAGACGCGGTTCGAACGGCTCGCGGGCGAGCTGTCGGAGCTGCTGGCGGGCGAACCCGGACCGTACATCCTGAGCGATCTGCGGCTCGGCGAAGGACCCGTGCACGTCCGGTACGGAGGTTTCACCCGGCGCGACTGCCATGACGCGCAAGGGGAGTTGCGGCCGGCCGTGACAGGGCCCGACGGCGTGCTGGTGCCCGACCTGCGCGGCCCCGTCTTCCGGGTGCCGGACTGGGTCGATCCGCCGGCCTTCCTGCGCCCGCACCTGAAGGCCCGGGACGCGCTGACCGTGGGCGGCCTGCCCTACGCCGTCGAGTCGGCGCTGCACTTCTCCAACGGCGGCGGTGTCTACCTCGCCCGCGACTCCCGCACCGGGGAGCGGGTCGTCCTCAAGGAGGCCCGGCCGCACGCCGGTCTGGCGGCCGACGGCGCGGACGCCGTGACCCGGCTGCACCGCGAACGCCGGGCGCTGGAGCGGCTGTCCGGCCTCGACTGCACACCCGAGGTGCTCGACCACCTGACGGTCGGGGAGCACCACTTCCTGGTGCTGGAGTACATCGACGGCAAGCCGCTCAACACCTTCTTCGCCCGCCGCCACCCGCTCATCGAGGCCGACCCCGGCAAGGAGCGGCTGGCCGAGTACACGACCTGGGCCCTCGACGTCCACGCTCGGGTGGAACGCGCCGTCGAGGACGTCCACGCCCGGGGCGTGGTCTTCAACGACCTGCACCTGTTCAACATCATGATCCGCGAGGACGGCGGCGTCGTCCTGCTGGACTTCGAGGCGGCGCACCGGGTCGGCGAAGCCGGCCGGCAGACCGTCGCCAACCCGGGGTTCGTGGCGCCGTCCGACCGGCGGGGCGTCGCGGTGGACCGCTACGCGCTGGCCTGTCTGCGGCTCGCGCTGTTCCTCCCGCTCACCAGCCTGCTGGCGCTGGACCGGGGCAAGGCGGCCCATCTCGCCGAGGTGGTGGCGGAGCGGTTCCCGGTGGACCGGGCCTTCCTGGACGCGGCGGTCGACGAGATCACGGGCGACGCCACCGCCGGCGCCCGGCCGGCGCGCCGGACGGCCGGGCCGGTGGTGCCGGTCCGGCCGGACGACTGGCCCCGCAGCCGGGACTCGATGGCCGCCGCCATCCGCGCGTCGGCGACACCGTCCCGTACCGACCGCCTCTTCCCCGGCGACATCGCGCAGTTCGCCACCGCCGGCGGCGGACTGGCCTTCGGCCACGGCGCGGCGGGAGTGCTGTACGCCCTGGCCGGGAGCGGGGCGGGCAGGGACGAGGACGGGGAGCAGTGGCTGCTGGAGCGGACCGAGCGGCTGCCGTCGGGCATGCCGCCCGGCTTCCACGACGGGCTCGCCGGCCTCGCCTGGACGTTGGAGTACCTCGGCCACCGCGACCGCGCCCTCGACCTCGCCGGCCTCCTCCTCGACCAGCCCTTCGACCACCTGGCCCCGGACCTGCACAGCGGCACCGCCGGAGTGGGCCTGGCCCTGGACGCGCTGGCCGCGGCCACCGGGGAGACCGCCCTGCACGCGGCGGCCCGGCGCTGCGCCGAGCTGACCGCCCGGGGCGGGCCGGCCGGGGACGGGAGCACCGGCCGGGGCCGCGCGGGACTGCTGTACGGGGCCGCGGGACGCGCCCTGCTCTTCCTGCGGCTGTACGAACGCGACCGGGACCCCGCCCTGCTCGACCTCGCGCGGGACGCGCTGCGCCGGGACCTCGCCCGCTGCGTCCGCGGCGCGGGCGGCGCCCTGCAGGTGGACGAGGGCTGGCGCACCATGCCCTACCTGGGCGCGGGCAGCGTGGGCATCGGCATGGTGCTCGACGACTACCTGGCGCACCGGGACGACGAGGAGTTCGCGCGGGCGAGAGGCGAGATCGTGGCCGCGGCGCAGGCCATGTTCTACGCCCAGCCGGGCCTGTACCGGGGTGTGGCCGGGATGGTGCTGTACCTCGGCCGCACGACGGCCGAAGTGCCCGGCACCGGTCCGGAGGCCGTCCGGCGCCAGCTCGACGCGCTGTCCTGGCACGCCATGTCCTACCACGGCCGGCTCGCCTTCCCCGGTGAGCAGATGATGCGTCTGTCCATGGACCTGTCCACCGGCACGGCGGGGTGCCTGCTGGCCGTCGCCTCCGTCCACGGCGCCCCGTCCGCCGGGCTGCCGTTCCTTCCGCCGCCGCACACGCGGGGCGGCCCCATGACTCGGCCCCTCCCGGGGTCGTGATGCAAGAGAATCCGTTGTCCTACGAAGGGAAGATGTCATGAACCTGCTCGACCTGCAGTCGATGGAGACCCCCAAGGAAGAGGCCATGGGCGACGTCGAGACCGGCAGCCGCGCGAGCCTGCTGCTCTGCGGCGACAGCAGCCTGAGCGTCACCACCTGTAACTGACGCGGAGGTCGACCGCCGCGGCGACGCGGCGCGTCACGTCGCTCGGTTCCGGCGCCCCGGGTTCTCGCCCGGGGCGCCGGTGCCCGCTTCGGAGGACACCGGCCACCCGGCACGCCGGGACGGCCGGTGTCCGGTCACGGTGGACGGACGGAAGGAGGCCGGCTGGTGCCGACGACCGGGTTCCGGGTGCGGCGGACGGGCAGGGCGCGGGACGGAGCCGACGGCGCGACGCCGGGGCGCGCGCCCGAAGCGCTGGTCCTGCTGTGCTCGGTGGGAGCGGCCGCGGCGACGGTGGCCCAGCCCTTCGCCCTCGGCCGCACACTGGATCTGCTCCTGCGCGACGGCGGAGCCGACGGCGCCGCGGGACGCTGGCTGGCGCTCAGTGCCGCACTGCTCCTCGGCGAACTGCTCCTCGACAGCCTCACCTCCCTGTTCACCGGCCGCTGCAACGCCGTGTGGACGGCGTCCGTCCGCTCCCGCGCCTTCGACGGCCTGCTGCGCGCCGTACCGGACCACGCGCGGCCCTTCACCCCGGGGGACGTCGGGACCCGCCTGACCCTCAACGCCGCCGACGCGGGCGGCGCCCCGGCGGCCCGGGCGGCGCTGGCGGCCTCGATGGTCACGCCGGTGGGCGCGCTCGCGGCGCTGGCCGTCGTCGACGTGTGGGTGGCGGCCTGCGTACTGGCCGGGCTGCCCGCCCTGGCGCTGGTGCTGCGGACCTTCGCCCGCGACACCGGTGCCTCGGTGGCCGCCTACCAGAACGCGCAGTCGCAGCTCGCCTCCCGGCTGCTGGAGGCCCTGGAGGGCGCGGCGACGATCGCCGCCGCGGGAACCCGGGCCCGTGAACGGGCGCGCGTGCTCGAGCCGTTGACGCGACTCGACGCCCTGGGCCGGCGCATGTGGACGCTGCACGGACGGGCCCTGGGCCGAAGCGGTGTCCTGGTGCCCCTGCTCACCCTGGCCGCCACGGCCGTCGGCGGCCTGCGCCTCACGTCGGGCGCCCTGAGCGTGGGCGAACTGCTCGCCGTGTGCCGGTACGCGCAGCTGACGGCCGGCGTCGGCGGCGCCGCGTCCCTGCTGGGCGCGGTGGTACGGGGCCGCGAGGCGCGGAACCGGACCCTGGCACTGGCGGACATGCCCGCGCTGGAACACGGGACGCGACGTCTTCCCCCGGCCGGACCGGGCGATCTCGAACTACGCGGCGTGCGGGTGGTGCGCGACGGCAGGCAGGTCCTGCGTGCCGACGGTGTGCGGGTGCCGGGCGGCACCACCGCCGCGGTGGTCGGCCGCAGCGGAGCGGGGAAGTCCGTCCTGGCCGCCGTGGCGGGGCGGCTGATCGACCCCGACGAGGGGCATGTGCTGCTGGACGGCGTCCGCCTCGACCGGCTGACCCGGGAGGCGCTGCGCACCGAGGTCGCCTACGCCTTCGAGCGCCCGGCACCGGTCGGGGGCACGGTCGCCGAGGCGGTCGCCGCCGGCCCCCGGCGGGTGTCGCCCGAGCAGGTCAGGGAAGCCTGCCGTGCCGCGGGCGCCGACGGCTTCGTCCGCCGGCTGCCGAGCGGTTACGACACCCCGCTGTCCGCGGCGCCGCTCTCGGGCGGCGAGTACCAGCGCCTCGGGCTCGCCCGGGCGTTCGCGCACGCCGGACGGCTGCTGATCATGGACGACGCGACGTCCAGTCTGGACACCGCCACGGAGCACGAGGTGGACCGGGCGCTGCGCCACTCGGTGCGGCCCGGAACCAGACTGGTCGTCGCGCACCGCCCGTCGGTGGCGGCCCGGGCGGATCTGGTGATCTGGCTGGAGGACGGGGGAGTGCGGGCCGTCGCACCCCATCGCGAACTGTGGGACGTGGCCGGCTACCGGGCGGTCTTCGGCGCCGGGGCACCGCGTACGGGCACCACGCCCCGGCCCCGGTCCGAGGGGGTGCGGCGGTGACGCGGGGTGCGGGTGTCGGGTTCGGGGTGTCGTGCCGCGCCGCGCCTCCCGCCCGTCGTTTTCTCACTGTGGACGCCGGGGCTGTGGCACCGGGTGTGAGCGTCGTGGGCCGGCCCCGGTCCGAGGGGGTGCGGCGGTGACGCGGGGTGCGGGCGACGGGTCCGGGGCGCTGCGCCGCGTCACGCCGCCCGCCCGCCGTTTCCTCGCCCGCCGCACAGGGGTGCTGGCGCGGCTCGCGCTCTGGTCGCTGGCCGAGACCGGGCAGGCGTTCCTCGTGGGCTACGGCGTCGCCCGCGCCGTCGACCAGGGGTTTCTCGCCGGTGACGCACCCCGGGGGCTGCTGTGGCTCGCGATCGCGCTGGTCGCCGTACTGTTCGGTGCCCCGGTGATCCGGGGCGTCTTCGCCCAGCTGGCCGGATTGACGGAGCCGCTGCGCGACGGCCTGGTGCGGCGCGCGGTCGACCGGTCCTTCGCCCGGGCCCTCCCGGGCGGGGCCGGCGGGACGGACCGGGCGGCCGTCTCCCGGCTGACGAATCAGGTCGAGATCGCCCGGGACAGCTTCGCCGGTCTCGTCCTGACGCTGCGTTCCTTCGTCTTCACCGCCGCCGGAGCGCTGCTGGGGCTGCTGTCGCTGCACCCCGCCCTCCTCGTGGTGGTGCTGCCGCCGCTGACGGCCGGCCTGGCGCTGTTCCTGGCGACGCTGCGGCCCATGGCGGCGGCTCAGCGACGCGCTCTGGCGGCCGACGAGGCGCTGGGCGATCACGCGGCCCGGTCACGGGCGGCGCTGCGCGACCTGACGGCCCACGGAACCACGCCCGGGGCGGCGCGGCGCGGCGCGGAGCTGGTCGACGGGGCCGCCGCGGCGGCCCGTGTCCTGGCCGGCTGGGCGGCGGTGCGCACGGCGGCGCTCGGTGTCGCGGGTCAGCTGCCCGTCCTCGCGCTGCTGCTGGCGGTGCCGTGGCTGCGCGGACGAGGAGTGACGGCGGGCGCACTGCTGGGCGCCTTCACCTATCTCGTCCAGTCGCTGCTGCCCGCCCTGCACACGCTGATGACCGCGCTCGGTGCGGCGGGGGCCCGGCTGCTGGTCGTCCTCGACCGGATCATCGGCCCGGAGCCGGAGCCGGAGCCGGAGCCGGAGCCGGCGGGGGCGGGGGCGCCGACGGTCGGGCACCACGCGTGGCCGCGGCCCGCGCGCCCGGCCGCGTGCCGTCCGGCCACCGGCCCCAAGGACGCCGGCGCCCCGCCACCGGCTCGCGGGGGACGTCCGGCGCGCGGCGGACCGACCGCGGCGGTGGAGCTGCGGTCCGTGACCCTGTCCTACGGCGCCCGCGCGGAACCGGTCCTCGACTCGCTCGACCTGCGCGTCGCCCCGGGTGAGCACCTCGCGGTCGTCGGACCGAGCGGCATCGGCAAGTCGACGCTCACCCGCCTGGTCGCGGGGACACTCGCGCCGAGCGGCGGCGAGGTACGGGTGTCCGGCCGGGAGGTGACCGGGCGCGACCCCGCCGAACTCGCCGCGCTGCGCGTGCTGGTGCCCCAGGAGGCGTACGTCTTCTCCGGGACCGTGGGCGACAACCTCGCGTACCTGCGCCCGGACGCGGACCGCGCCGACCTCGCCGCCGCCGTCGGGGCCCTCGGCCTGCGGCCGCTGGTCGAGCGCCTGGGCGGGCTCGACGCACCGGTGCGGCCCGCCGGACTGTCCCCGGGCGAACGGCAGCTCGTCGCGCTCGCACGCGCCTACCTGTCCCCCGCGCCCCTGCTGCTGCTCGACGAGGCCACCTGCCACCTCGATCCGGCGTCCGAGGCGCGCGCGGAGGAGGCCCTCGCGCGACGCCCGGGAACGCTGCTGGTGGTGGCACACCGCCTGTCGTCGGCCGTCCGCGCCGACCGGGTGCTGGTGCTGGACGGGACGGAGGCGGTGTGCGGCACGCACGAGGAGGCGCTGGAACGCTCGCCGCTCTACCGTGACCTGACGGGCCACTGGAACGGCGGCCCGGCCCGGGAGCCCTGACCGGGGCCGGCCCCGGTCAGGGCGGGATCACCGCACGGCCCGTCACGTCCATCCGGCGCTCTGGACGATGCGTATCGCGTCGACCCGGTTGCGGGCGCCCACCTTCCGGATCGCCGTGGCCATGTAGTTGCGGACGGTGCCCCGGGACAGGTGCAGCCGGGCCGCGATCTCGGCCATCGGCGCCCCCTGGGAGGCGAGCGACAGCACGCTCAGCTCGCGGGTGGTCAGCGGCATCTCCGCGCCCTCCAGCAGGGCGACCGTGAGCGTCTGGTCGAGAAAACGTTTCCCCTCGGCGACCGTGTGCACCGCCGTGATCAGTCGGTGCGCCGGGGCGTTCTTGTCGACCAGCCCGAGGGCGCCGCCGTCGAACGCCCGACGGAGGATCCCCGGCCGCTTGGCGGTCGTCAGGACGACGAGCCGGTCCCCGCACCGCGCGCGGAAGGGCGCGTCGTGCGCCTGCCCCGGCCCCCGCAGGCAGTCACCGTCCACGACCCACACGTCCGCCGGCGACGGCATGTCGCGGTCCGGCGGTCCGGCGCCGGGTGACATGGACGAGACCTCCAGCGCGGCATCGGACCTGAGCAGTTGCACCAACGCCGACCGCAGTAATTCCTCGTCGTGCACCACGACAGTACGAACCATCTCCCCCACCTCTTGTCAGCGGCTGCGCCCGCGGCAGCCGGCCACACCCCTCCCGGGCCACGAGCCGTGTGCCCTGATCCACCCGAAACAACACGACACGTACGCACGTGCGAACCGCACCGGACGTAATCCGCCGTCCCCGGTGCCCCTCGCGGAGGCGGACGGCCGTGCCCGCCCGGCCGAAAACGACGGAACCGCACGCCCTCCGGCGGGAGGTGCCGGCCCCCGCGGAACGCGGCGGCCGGCCGTCACGCCCGCGCCGACGGTCCCGTTGCCCTGGTTACGACGGCACATCGCCGGACGGAGCGGACCCGCCACGCCGGACGAGAGGGACCGGGCGGCGAGTCCGCCCCGTCCGGGGTTCGGCCGGAAACGGTCACCGTCCAATCTGGCGCGAATCCCACCGCCCTTCCGGACGGGCGACGTCGCCCGGGCCGTCCCGCCGACTCTGGTCGGAGCGGGCGCCGGTGGACTGTCGGTGGGTGCCTCTAGTCTTTCGACCGTCGTCACAGCGGGGCACGCCGACCGGGCCGTTGCCGGATGCGCTGTGCCGGATTCCGAGTGGCGGGAGAGGCGAGCGATCCATGGGCTGGCTGGCAGCGGGCGACACGTACGAAGTCGCCCTGGTGGAGGGCAGGGTGGTGGCACGGTCCACATCGGGACCGTCCCCGGCGGAGCAGGCGGGAACCCTGCCGGAGGAGATACGGGACCGCCCCGAGGTGCGAGAACTCCAGCGGTTCGCCGAGTGGCTGGAGCGGCACGCGGCCGAGTGCGCCGCGCAGGTCGGCACCTGGATGGTGTCCTCGCTGCCGGTGCCGGTCGGTCTGCTGGCCCGGCTCTGGCCCGACGAGGCGTGGCGGTCCGCGCTGCGCGACATCGTCGTCGTCGGTGACGGCCCCGACGAGACCGGCTTCCTGCGCGACGCGGACGACTCGGGCGAGCTGCGGGTGGTCACCCTCGACGGAGAGACCGTCCGCCTGACGTCCCGCACGGTGACCATGCCCCACCCCGTCCTCCTCCCGGACCTGGAGGAACTCCGCACGTTCGCCGCCGAGTTGGGGGTGACGCAGGGCGTCGAGCAGATCCACCGCGCCACCTGGCACAAGCCCGCGGGCCTCGACGGGTCCGCCGACTCGGTCCGCGAGTTCGCCGGCGCCGAGTACCGCTCGTGGTTCCACCTCTCCTCCCGCATCACCTCCCTCGGCTACAAGGTCTCCGGCAGCAGCGCCGTCGACCGGATCCTGGACGGCGGGCATGTCGTCACCGCCTCGGTCGGCATGAGCGACCCCTACACCGAGGAGAAGGCCTGGACCGGTGACCTCAGCTGGAACGACGAGGACGGCTACCGCCGCCTGCCGCTGACCGAGGTCGGCCCCGTCGCCTGGTCCGAGGGCATGCGCATGGCCGCGGCCCTGCACGCCGGCCGCACCGTGACCGAGGACGGCGCCGCGTGAACGACACCACGGCAGCACACGCCCGGGAAAGGCACACCCTCATGAACGACCCGACGATCCGCGGCGGCGCGCCGGCGGACCCGGAGGAACTGCTGCGCGCCGGCGCGGTACTGCCGCCGGGCACCGGCGGGGCGGGCGACCGGGCCGTGCCCGTGTACACCCAGGCCTACCGCCATCCGGGCCTGGACGGCAGGATCGTCGTACGCCTCACCACCGAGGAGCGGACCGGCGGCCCGCGCACCGGTTTCCTCGGCCTCGAACCCGAGGGCGAGCCGGTGGAGGTCGGTCTCGGCCGGCCCCGGGCCCTGGGCTTCCCCGACTGGGTGCTGGTCCACCACCCCTCGGACGGCCACCTCGCCATGTCCCTGGTCGAGGAGATGAACAAGGTGGCGCGGAAGGCGAGATCGAGCCCGAAGCGGGCCCGCGCCGCCTACGAGTCGATCGGCGAACGGCTCGCCGGCTCCGTACCGCACTTCCTGCCGACCTTCTACGAGCAGGCCGGCCGGGTCTTCCTGGCCGCCGGCGAGACGGCGTACGCGTCCCAGATGTTCGTCAACGCGCGCAAGGCCGAGACGGCCCACGCGCTGCCGTTCGACGAGGCGCGCATGGACTCCGTGTTCCTGGAGTTCGCCCTCGCCGGCGCCATGCCGACGAAGGTCCTCTCCAGCTACGCCAAGGGACTGGCCTCCCGGGTCCCGGCCGCGACGGCCTTCCGGCACCTGCGCGGACTGTTCGTCCGGCTCGCGGCGCACGGACTGGCTCCGTCGAGCCCGGGCGCGGCCGAACTGCGCAAGCTGGCGAAGGCGGTCGCGGGCAGGGACGCGCGGACGGAGGAGATCGCCCACCTGCGCGAGATGCTGACGCTGCCCGGCACCCTCAAGGCACCGCCCGCCTGGTGGAAGGCGCACCGGCAGGCCCTGCTGGAACTGACCCGGCGGGAGCCCGCCGTCCGCGGCACCCTGCTGGGCCTCATGCCCGAGG
This sequence comes from Streptomyces sp. NPDC018964, assembly GCF_044390325.1. Classification (NCBI taxonomy): domain Bacteria; kingdom Bacillati; phylum Actinomycetota; class Actinomycetes; order Kitasatosporales; family Streptomycetaceae; genus Streptomyces; species Streptomyces sp. NPDC018964. The sequence continues at coordinate 282,262 of NZ_JBIRYZ010000003.1, read as the reverse complement.
AGTGGGAGGGCGGGGACCTGTCCCAGTGGCTGGACCTGCTGGAGAAGTCCGGCGCCACCGCCGGACTGTGCGATCCCGCGCTGCCAGCCGAGGTACGGTCCCCCGACGGCACGGCCGGGTGGACCCGCAGATTCCTCGACCTGTGCGAGGTCGACCGCCGGCGTCTCGCCCCGCCGGAGCTCGCTCCGCTCGTCGACCGCATGGCCGACGCGCTGCGTGCCGAACTGCACGCCACCGGCGGCACGTTGCCGCCCCCGGCCGGTGACGTGAACCTCCTCGACCAGCTCCTGTCGCTGCGCATACCGGTGGCGGACCCGTGGGACGGCCAGAGCCTCGGCCTGACCGACTGGGCCGCCCTCGACAACCGGCGCGACCTCCTCGCGCTGGAGGCCGACACCCGCTTCCGCCCCGCGTTCCGGGGCGGCTGCCCCGAGGACGGCCGGGACAACCACAAGGAGACCCTCCTCACCCTGGCGAAGTCCCCCGGCGGGCGGCCCATGCTCGCCGAATGGGTGGGCGAGGTCAGCCGGAGGTACCTCACCGCCGAACTGCCCGCGTTCTCCGGCTACTCCGGCGTGCTGAGCACCCTGGACCGGCTGCCCGGAGAAGTGCTGGCGGTCGCCGAGGAGGCGGTACGGGACGCACTGAGCACCGGGACCGCCCCCGCGCTCGCCCGCGCACTGCGCAACGGCGTCCTCGACGAACTGGGCTGGCCCGCCTGGGAGGAGGCGCTCCCGCCCTGCGAACCGGGGCAGCGTGTCCCGGAGGTCCGGGTCGTCGACGCCTGGCCGTATCTCGTCGTCATGACCGGCACCCAGGTCCGGGTGATCGGCGCGGAAGGCACGGTACTCACCCACGAACTGCGGCTCCCGCCGGACATGGCGGACCGGCTGTGGCGCGTCAGCTGCCAGTACGTGGACGGCGAACTGTTCGTCCGGTGGCACTCGTACTCCACCGGCACCGAGGGCTACTGGAGCCACACCCCTGAGCCGTCACCGGTGCCCGTCGAGGGCTACCTGGACAGCGCCGACGAGGCGGGCGGACGCGACGCGGACCGGCTCCTCGTCTCCCTCCCGCTGCCCGGGGGCGGACGGACCACCGGCCACGGCGTGCTGCGCCGGGGGGACACCCTGGTCCCGGCGAGGCGGCCGGTGATCGGCGACGGGACGTCGTACTGGGTGTGGGCCGGCCAGGGGGCAGAGGACGGGCAGCACACCTGGCGCGCGTACGACCCGGCCGGCGGCACCGTGGGCGAGCCCGGTGCGCCGGAGTGGTTCGGCGGGGGAGCGGGCACCGGCTCCGAGGACCACCTGTCGCGGAACTCCTGGCTGCGGCCGGACCCCACCGCCGTACCGGGTCCCCTGTGCGCCCCCGTGGACGGTCTCCTCGGCTGGCGCCTGACGAGGCTGCCGGACGGCCGGGTGCGGGGCGAGGACCTCGCCGGACGCTCGGTCGTCGTACCGGACGACGGCGAGGACACCTTCCCCCGGCACGCGCTGCGCTTCCCCGGCACCGGACAGACGCCGGCCGTGATCCGGCACTGGCACGGCGTCCGGCTGCTCGGCCCGGACGGCACGGTGCTCGCCGAGGTCCCGGAGCACCGGACGCACGGGCACTTCAGCGCGGGCACCGCGCTGCTGCCGCCCCTGAGCCACTGGCACCTGCTCCGGCCCCGCGACCCGCAGGGCTCCGCGGCGCTCCGCCGGATCGACGAGGACACCGCGCGGGCACTGCTGACCGGGGCCGTGGCGGAGCGGCCGCGGAACACCGGGAACCCGGACGCGCCGGCCGGGGACGACCAGGACCTGGTGCCCGGACTGGTCCGGAAGCTGCTGCCGGAGGTCGGCCACGAGGCGCTGCGGGCGGGCATCACCGGCATCGTGCGGTACGCCGCCGAGCAGCAGCGCGTCCTGGACGCGGCGCTGGCCCGGCTCGACTCCGCGGTCACCGGGGAGGTGTCGCGGGAGCCACGGCCCAAGGTGGGCGACGGCGTGCTCGGTGCGGCGCTGAACGGCGTCGGACTCACCATCGGCTGGCGCCGCCGGTTCTACGACTTCCACCACCACCTCTACGATCTGCCGGCCCTGCTGGGCCGCTCCCTGCGGGGTCTGGCCGAACCGGCTCCCACGGGCCGGACCCACCTCGATGCGGCCAGGCAGGAGTCCCTGGAGTGCCTGCACGTCCCGGCGCTGCCCTTGCTGCCCGCGATCCTGGCGCTGCGGGCCGGCTCGGAGGCCGTCGTGGAGGAGCACCGGAAGGCGCTGGACGCCTACCTCGAGGAGTTCGACGCGCAGGGGCTCACGGACCTGGACCCCGGGCACTGGCGGGGGGTCCGGCTGCGGCTGGACCAGAGCCTGTTCGAGGGACCCGACGCCATCCAGGGGTACCGGGACGCGACCGTGCTCGACCTCGGCGACGGCGCGTTCCTGGTCTTCCCCGAGCATGCGTTCCGCTTCCTCCAGGACCGGGACCCCGGTGGCGATTCCACCGGCCGGCACTACGGTGCGCTCTTCCACGACCCGTCCGGCCGGTTCGAGACACCCGCGCCGTACACCCTGATCGCCGCCGGACCGCTGGTGCCGGAGCCGACGCGGCCGCCCGGCTGGGCCGCGGCGTTCCGCGCCGAACTCGCCGGACGCGGACCGGCGCCCTGGTTCCCGGCGGCCGCCGAGGAGTTCGCGCGGCTCACCGGCGTCACCCCGACCATGGCCCGGCTGGTGGTCGCAGGCCTGCCCATGATCGACGACGAGCGCGTGGCGGTGCCCTCGGCGACGCTGAGGACGATCGGCGTGAAGTCGGCCGACGCGCGCGTGGCCAAGGACGAGCTGAGGAACCTCGACGCGGACGCCCGGCAGGCCGTGGTGGCGGCGCTGCTGCCCGCCGATCCGTCCCGGCTGTGGACGGACGGCCCCGACGCCGCCCGCGCGGCCGAGGTGTGGAACGAGCGGCTCGGCCGGCGCGCGCCCCTCCCCGAGGACCTGCTCCACGACGCGGTCCGCGGTGTGGTCTCCCCGGGCTGGGCACCGGCCGAGGCACTGCGCGGCTTCCTCGACGTGACCGCCGAACCCCGGCTGTCCCGGGACCTGACCTGGAGGATCGGCCCCTACCGCCCGGAGAGCACCGAGAGCGCACCCGGCTTCGACGGCGCCGTCCTGAAGGGCTCGGTGGCCCTGGCCGCGTGGCTCGCCCACCGTCTCCCGGCCGGCGACCCGATCCGCGCCACCCTGCCCGGCGTCCTCACCGCGCTGCGCGAACGGCTGTCCCACCCCGGCCTGCTGATCGAGGTCGACCGGCGGACCGACTGGGAGGAGTTCCGGCGTGCCGCCGGAGAACCCACCGAGACCGGCGACGACTTCGTACGCCACGGCGCGGTCGTGCTGGGCACCGGGAGGTCCGGACCCGTCCCCGCCATCCGTCCCGCGCTGCTGGACGCGACCGGCAACGACCCGCACCTGACGGCCCTGTTCACCGGCGAGCGGCCCAACGCCCAGGAGACGGCGCTGCGTCTGGTTCACGACCGGCGGTTCGCCGAACTGCTCGCCGACCCCGGCAACCCGGTGGCGGGTGAGCGCGACGCGGACGGGACGTGGTGGCCGCAGGATCCCGCCCGGTCCGTACCCGACCTCGTCACGGAGGTCGCCGAACGGTGCGGCATCGGCGAGGACGCCGCCGTCCTCCATCTGATGCTGCTCGCCCTGCCGGACCCCACCGACCGCAACACCGCCCGCTGGACCGGCTGGGGCGGACAGCGCGGCGGAACGGCCAGGCTGCGGGCCGCCCGCGCCGAACTCGCCGCCACCGGCCTCGTCATCGAGGGCAACCGCTCCAAGGCCGGACGCTCCCTGTTCCTGCCCGGCGGCTGGACCCGGCTCACCACCCCGCACCTCCCGCTGGAGCGGTGGAAGCTGCCGATGTACGGCCTGCCGGACGGCGAGGAGCCCGTCCTGGGCGCCGTGGTGCCCCTCCAGCCCGTCGCCGCCCTCTACCGCGAGGCCTGGCGGCGGGTCCAGGACGGGGACGGGCCCCAGCTGGAGGAACTGGAGGTGCCGCGACCGCGGAAGCGCCGCCGCTGAGTTCCGCCACGCAAGGGGGGACGGCCGTCCCGTACGGCCGTCCCCGCCGAACCGCCCACCTGGACCCATGACCGCGAGAGCAGAGGCGGCCGCACTGGCGGCCCGCACGGAGCCGTACCTGATCGGCGTACGGCACCACAGTCCCGCACTGGCCGTCGCCGTGCCCCGGCTGCTGGACGCCGCGGACGCCGAGGCCGTCTGCGTCGAACTGCCGGCCGACTTCCAGCCCTGGCTGCCGTACCTCTCCGATCCGCGCACCACGGCACCGGTGGCCCTGGCCGGCGCGTACGAGGACGGACGGCTGCGCCTGTACCCCCTCGCCGACTTCTCCCCGGAACTGGCGGCGATCCGCTGGGCGCGGGACCGGGGCGCGGAGGTGATCTGCTGCGACCTGCCCCTCACGGCACCGGAGTGGACGACCGGCCCGGAAGCGTCCGGGCCGGAGGCGGCGGGGCCGGACACGGACGACCTGTGGGACCGCACCGTGGAGGCGCTCGCACCCGGCAGCGCACCCGACGCCGTGCGCCGCGCCGCCCTCGCCTTCGGCCTCGCCGTGCGCCGGGACCGGGAGGCCCGCGGCGGCATCGCGGCCCTCGACCTCGCCCGGGAGGCACACATGCGCCGGGCCGTCACCGCGGCCGGAGCCGGCGGACGCCGGGTCGCCGCGGTGACCGGCGCCTTCCACGCGCCCGGACTGACCGACGGGGGCGGGGACACGGTCCCGGGGGAGGCGGCCGGCGCGGGCTCCCCGGTCGTCACCTCCCTCGTGCCGTACGCCTTCGCCCTGCTGGACCCCCGCTCCGGATACCCGGCCGGCATCCGCGACCCGCGCTGGCAGCAGGCGGTGCTCGACGCCGGCGGCGACCCCGGCCGGATACGCGACGACGCCGCCCGCCTCCTCACCGAACTGTGCCGGGAGATCCGCGCGGCCGGCCGCACCGCGGGCACCGGCGAGGCGATCGAGGCCCTACGACTGGCCTGCGACCTCGGCACCCTGCGCGGCCTGGCGGCACCCGGCCGGGACGAACTGCTGGAAGCGGTGACGTCCGTACTGGGCCAGGGCGGACCACCACCCGGCCGGGTCCTGGAGACGGTGCTGGTCGGCACGGACCGCGGCCGGCTCGCCCCCGGCACACCCCGGTCCGGTCTCGGCCCCTGGGTGGAGGCGGAACTCGCCTCGCTCCGGCTGCCGGGGCCGGGCAGCACCGGCCACCGGGAGGTCCGGCTCTCGCCGCTGCGCTCCGCCCTCGACGCCCGGCGCGAGATCCTGCTCCAGCGGCTCAAAGAGTGCGGGGTGGGCTACGCGGAACCGGTCGAGGTGTCCGCCGTAGGGGAGGGGAGCGCCCTCACCACGCGCTGGCGGGCGGCCTGGACCCCGGCGGTCGCGGCCCGGCTCGACCTGGTGGGCGTCCGAGGGGTCACCGCCGCCCAGGCGGCCGAGGGCACCCTGCGCGCGCACCACCGCCGGGCGACGGAGTCCGGCGGAGTCACCCCGGCACGGGTCGTCGACCTGCTGGGGGCCGCGGCCCGGTGCGCCCTGCCGGACCTGGTCGGCGACTGCCTCACGCAGGCCGCACGGGTCCTGCCCGCGGTGGCCACGCTTCCCGAACTGCTGCGGTGCATGGACCTGTTGGAGGCGATACGCCGGGAGCACCTGCCCGGCACCACCGGGCGGACACGCCTCCGGGCGACGGCGCTCCACGACGTCCTGCTGGAAGCCGCCGTCCGCACCCTGCCCGGGCTGGCCGGCAGCGACGAGACGGAGGACGCCGTCGCCCTCGTGACCCTGGCCGTCCGCAGCGGTGAGGAACGGCTCGGTCTGCGCCTGGACGGCGAGTTGTCCGCGCTCGCGCGCACCGGTTCCCCGCTCGTCCAGGGAGCGGCCCTGGCCGCCCGGGTCCTGCTCGACCTCGACGGACCGGAGCCGCTGGGCAGGAGACTCGCCGACTGGATCGACTCGGCGACGGCACCGGACACCCGGCACCGGCTGGAGCGCCGGCTCACCGGCCTGCTCGTTGCCGCCGGACCGCTGATCGCGTCCCTGCCCACCTCCCTCGACCCGCTGCTGGAGCGCGTCGAGACCCTGGACGACCGGGGCTTCCTCGACCGGCTTCCCGCGCTGCGCGGCGGTTTCCGGGCGCTCACCCCGGACGGGCGCGGGCGACTGCTGGCGGCCGTGACCGACCGGCTCGGCGCCCGGCCCGGCCTCCGGCTCACCGCGCCCGCCGAGACGGCCGGCCGGTGGGCCGGGGCGGACAACGAGGGGCTCGCCCTGCTGAACGAACTGGGCCTGGCGGACCTGGTGAACCCTCCGCCCACGGGCGGTCCTGCCCCGGACGGTCCGGTCCTGGGCGGTCCGGCTCTGGGCGGTCTTGCCTCGGACGGTCTGACCTCGGACGGCCTTGCCCCGGACGGTTCGCCCACGGGCGGTCCTGCCCCGGAGGCCCTCGCCCCGGACGGGCGGACGTCCACGGCGAGCGGCCGGCGGCCCGTCCAGGACACGGAGCCCGATGCCTCACGCCTCGGCCCCGCCGACCGCTGGCGGCTGCTGCTCGGCCGCGACACGGCGAAACTCCCCCCGGAGCTGGTCCCGTACGCCCGGGCCCTGGACGAACTGTTCGGAGCGGAGGAGACGACCGAGGACGAGGGCACGGACGGCGGCGCGGAGGAGGCGGGGGAGACGGTTCCGGGCCGCGGCGGTGACACGGACGAGCCCACCGCCGGCCAGGGCCCGGGTTACCCCAGCGTCCGGCACTGGGCCGAGGACCTCGAAGCACTCTTCGGCCCGGACATCCGGGAGGAAGTCCTGGGACGCGCCGCGGCCAAGGGCCGTACGGACGTGATCGACCACCTCGACCCGGACTCGGTACGCCCTTCCGTGGAGCTGCTGTCCGCCGTGCTGTCGCTCGCCAGGGGAATGCCCGAACAGCGGATCGCCCGCCTCCGTCCCCTGGTCAAACGACTGGTCGAGGAACTCACCCGGGAACTCGCCACCCGGCTGCGCCCCGCACTGACCGGCCTCACCACCCCGCACCCCACCCGGCGCCCCGGCGGCCGGCTCGACCTGCCCCGTACCCTGCGGGCCAACCTCGTCCACAGCCGCCGCCTGGAGGACGGCACCGTCCGGATCGTCCCCGAGCGGCCGGTCTTCAGGACCCGTGCCGCCCGGCAGAGCGACTGGCGGCTGATCCTCGTCGTCGACGTCTCCGCGTCCATGGAGTCCTCGGTCGTCTGGTCGGCGCTGACCGCCGCCGTGCTCGGCGGCGCGCCCATGCTCTCCGCCCACTTCCTCACCTTCAGCACGCGGGTCGTCGACCTCACCGACCGGATCGACGACCCGCTCTCCCTGCTGCTGGAGGTGAGGGTCGGCGGCGGCACGCACATCGCGGCCGGTCTCGCGCACGCCCGCACCCTGGTGACGGTGCCGCACCGCACCCTGATGGTGGTCGTCAGCGACTTCGAGGAGGGCGGCGCGGTCGACGGTCTGCTGACCGAGGTCGAGTCCCTGGTCTCCTCCGGCGTCCACCTGCTGGGCTGCGCCGCCCTGAACGGCGACGGAGCCCCTCGCTACTCGGTACCGGTCGCGCGGCGACTCGTCGCGGCCGGAATGCCGGTGGCCGCCCTCAGCCCCCTCTCGCTCGCCCGCTGGGTGGGCGAGCGCGTCCGCGGAGCGACCCGATGAGCCCTTCCCTCCCGCCCGTCGCACCGGAGGTGTTCGCCTCCGCGGTGGAGCACCTCACCACACGGCTCCGCGGCAGACTGGACGCGGCCGTCGAGGCCCTGGCCGGCACACCGGTCACCACCGAGGACGGCACCGTCCGCGTCCGCTGCGGCGAGGACGCCCGGGTGACCCTGACCCCCGGCCCGTCCGGCACCGTCACCGAACCCGGCCAGGCCCACTGCACCTGCCTCCTGGCCCCCCGCTGCCTGCATTTGGCGGCGGTCCTGGGCGCCTGCCCGGTCGCCGACGCGACGCCCGCGACCGACACGACGCCCGCGACCGAAGCGGACCGTCCGGCGGCTCCGGTCCGGTCCACCGGGCGGGGCCGGTCGGCGGGTGCGGACCGGGCGCCGGCTCCGGACCCGGCCGCCGACACGACGCCCGCGGCCGGCGCGGACCGTCCGGCGGTTCCGGTCCGGCCTGCCGGGCGGGGCCGGGGCGCGGGTCCGGGCCAGGGTCCTGCCGAGGCCGGCGGTCCGCACGGGGTGCCGGGCCAGGGCCGGGGCGCCGGCGACGGTCGCCGTACCGGCCCCGATCACCGGGCCGCCCCCGCCCGTCCTGCCGACGTGGACCGTCCGGCGGTTCCGGTCCGGTCCACCGGGCGGGGCCGGTCGGCGGGTGCGGGCCAGGGCCGGGGTGCCGGCGACGGTCGCCGTACCGGCCCGGACCGCCCGGCCGACACCGGCCGTCCCGTTGACGACGGCCGCCGGGCCGCCCCCGGCCGTCCCGACGCGGGGAAGGAGCCGCCCGCCGGTCCGGGGCGCCGGGCCGCCCCTGTCCTCTCCGCCGACCGGACACGGGCGGCCTCCGGGCTCTGGACGGCGGCGGCAGCCGTGCTGTCCGCCGGAACCGCCGGGGCCGGGGCGATCCTTCAGGCGGAGTTGCTGCGCGCCGCCCACACCGCCCGCCTCGCGGGTCTCCACCGTGCCGAGGCCGCCGCCCTGGACGTCGTACGCCACCTGCGCGACGAGCGCGACCCGCACGGTCCTCGCACCCTCACCGCACTGGTCGACGCCCTGCGCGAACTCCTCCTCGTCACGCACCGGTTGCGGTCCGCCGACCCCGACCCGGCGCTCATCGGCGCCGTCCGCCCCCACCACCGCCCCGACGGACCGCTGCGGCTGTACGGCGTCTGCCGCGAACCGGTGATCGGGCCGGGCGGCCTCGGCGGGGTGGTCACCCACCTCGTCGACGACGACGGCCACGCGTACACGCTCCCCGACGTCAAGCCCGGCGGCCCCGCCCGCGCCCGCCGGGCCGGCACCGCCCACGTCGCCCTCCGGTCCTTCCTGAGCGACCACTTCCGGGTGTCGCGCGGCGGCCTGATCGTCACCGGAGCGGTCGTCGCCCCGGACGGCCGCCTGCTGCCGGAACCGGGCGTCCGCGCCACCTTCGCCGCCGGACGGCCCTGGCCCCCGCCGGACCCGGACCCCGACGGGGCCGGGCCCACCGGGCCACTGATCCTCCGCGACGTGGAGATCGCCGCCACCGACGGCGAGGACCTCCTGGTCCGCGTCCTGCCGAGGCGGGGGGACGGGCCGGTCCGGCTGGCCCCCGCGCACCGTCATCCCGCCCTCGCCCACACCGCGAACCTGCGGCGCCTGAGCGAGCACCCCGGGCTGCGGATCCGGGTCGTCGGACGCCCCGACCCCGACCGGGTCACCACCCTCCGCCCGCTCGCCGTCGCCCCGGTACCCGGCACTGAAGCGACCCTGCGCCTGCCGGACGACTGGCAGGGCCGCGCCGACCTCGGCTACGACCGCCTCCGGGACGACCACTTCCCGGCGGACCCGCCCTCCCCGCCCGAACCGGCCTCCGTCGGCCCCGTGGACGACGCACCGCTCTGGCGCGTCCGCCGGCTGGTCGAACTGGCCGTCGCCGGAGGACGCCGGGCCGCCGCCGAATCCGCGCGCGGCGTCGACCTGCGCGGCCACGTCGCCGCCCTGCGCCGCGACGGGTTCGCCACCGGCGCGGCCCTGGCCGCCGCGCTCGGCGCGGTGGCCGCCGACCGCACCCGTGACGCGTTCGGCCGCCTCGACGAGGGCGACCCCGACCGGTACACGGCCCAGTGGCTCGCCACGGCCGTGTACCTCACCGGCACCGAGGCGGCGCTGCGCCGGGACAACCGGCTCGGCCACGCACCGGGCCCGGCCGGGTCCGCACGGTGACCGGTACGGTCCACGGCGCGTCGCCGCACCTCACGTACCGACGACCTTCACGTCCGCGCCACGGCGCCCTTCCCCCACGTTCGCTGCTCCTGGAACACTCCTTTCGCGCGCACCCCCTCAGCATCCCGCACCGCACGAGAGGCCCTCGTCCATGCCCGAAGTCAACCGGCGCCGATTCCTCCAACTCGCGGGCGCCACCACGGCGTTCAGCGCGCTGTCCGCGAGCATCGAGCGGGCCGCCGCGATCCCGGCCCACCACCGCTCGGGGTCGATCGAGGACGTTGAGCACATCGTCGTCCTGATGCAGGAGAACCGCTCCTTCGACCACTACTTCGGCAGGCTGCGCGGCGTCCGCGGCTTCGGCGACCCGCACCCGGTGACCCTGGACGGCGGCAGGTCGGTGTGGCACCAGACCAAGGCCGACGGCACGGAGGTCCTGCCCTTCCACCCGGAGGCCGACGACCTCGGCATGCAGTTCCTGGAGGGGCTGCCGCACAGCTGGCCCGACGGCCAGGAGGCCTACCACAACGGCAAGTACGACCGCTGGCTGCCCGCCAAGGGCACCACCACCATGGCGTACCTGACCCGCGAGGACATCCCCTTCCACTACGCGCTCGCCGACACCTTCACCGTCTGCGACGCCTACCACTGCTCCTTCATCGGCTCCACCGACCCCAACCGCTACTACCTGTGGTCGGGCCACACCGGCAACGACGGCGAGGGCGGCGGCCCGGTCCTCGGCAACGACGAACTCGGCTACGACTGGACGACGTACCCCGAGCGCCTGGAGGAGGCCGGGATCTCCTGGAAGATCTACCAGGACATCGGCGACGGCCTGGACGCGGCCGGCCACTGGGGCTGGATCCCCGACGCCTACCGCGGCAACTACGGCGACAACTCCCTGCTGTACTTCAACAAGTACCGCGACGCCCGGCCGGGCGACCCCCTGTACGACAAGGCCCGCACCGGCACCGACGTCAAGAACGGCGACGGCTACTTCGACCGGCTGCGCGCCGACGTCAAGGCCGGCCGGCTGCCGCAGATCTCCTGGATCGCCGCCCCCGAGGCCTTCTCCGAACACTCCAACTGGCCGTCCAACTACGGCGCCTGGTACATCTCCCAGGTCCTGGACGCGCTCACCTCCAACCCGGCCGTCTGGGCGAAGACCGCCCTGTTCATCACGTACGACGAGAACGACGGCTTCTTCGACCACCTGGTGCCGCCGCTGCCGCCGAAGTCGGCCGCCCAGGGCCGGTCCACCGTCGACGTCTCCCTGGACGTCTTCGAGGGCAGCGCGACCCACCGCGAGGGCTTCTACGGGCTCGGCCCGCGCGTGCCGATGCTGGTCGTCTCACCGTGGAGCAAGGGCGGTTACGTCTGCTCGGAGACCTTCGACCACACCTCGGTCATCCGGTTCATGGAGCGCCGCTTCGGCGTGCGCGAACCGGGCATCTCGCCGTGGCGGCGCGCGATCTGTGGCGATCTGACCAGTGCCTTCGACTTCTCCCGCAAGGACAGCCGGCCGGCCCGCCTGCCGGACACCGACGCCTACGAGCCGCAGGACCGCGACCGGCACCCCGACTACCGGCCCACGCCCCCGGCCGACGCCGGCATGCCCCGCCAGGAACGCGGGCTGCGCCCGGCCCGCCCGCTGAAGTACGCCCCGGCGGTGGACGGTTCCGCCGACCCGGCGACCGGGAAGTTCACGCTGACCTTCGCCTCCGGTGCCCGGGCGGGCGCCGCCTTCCTGGTCACGTCCGGCAACCGCGCCGACGGCCCCTGGACCTACACGACCGAGGCCGGCAAGGAGATCTCGGACACCTGGAACTCCGCGTACTCCGAGGGCTCGTACGACCTGACCGTGCACGGCCCGAACGGGTTCCTCCGCGTCTTCCGTGGCCCGAACGGGACCGCCGGCTGCGAGGTCACCGCCCGCCACACCGGCGACGACGTCCGGCTGACGTTCGTCAACGAGGGCTCCGGCACGGCCCGGCTGCGGCTGGCCGACGGGTACGGGGGCCGCCCCGTGACCGTCACCGTCCGCCCCGGTGCCACCGTGCACCGCACCGTCGACCTGCGCGGGAGCCACCGCTGGTACGACCTGACGGTCACCTCCGCGGCCGAGCCGGCGTACCTGCGCCGCTTCGTGGGGCACGTCGAGAACGGCCGGCCGGGCGTCAGCGACCCGGCGATCATCACGGACTGACTGTCGCCCGGGGCCGGGCGGGGGGTGTCACGCAGCCCGGCGTTCGCGGGGTGCCGCCGCGCCCACCCGTGCCGCCCCAGCGGCACGACTGCCCGCGGTGACGGCCTCCTCTGCGGAGGCCCGTTGCCGCACCGTGGGAGCGCTCATGCGAGGCAGGGGTGCCGGGGCGGCCGGTGTCTGTGGGGCCGGGCGGGGCGCCGCCCGGCTCAGCAGCAGTACGCCCCAGGAGGCGAGCCCCGCGCCGGTCAGGGCGAGCAGGACGCCCGCCGGGCCGTCGCGGAGGCGTTCGCCCAGGAGGGAGAGGCCGATCACCGCGGCCGCCACCGGGTTCGCCAGGGTGACCACCGCGAGCGGGGCGCCCAGGCCGCCCCGGTAGGCGGTCTGCGACAGCAGCAGCCCGCCGGCCGCGAAGGCGGCCACCAGCAGCGCCACCACGGCCACCTGGACGCCGGGCAGCGGACCGGACCGGTCCGTCACCGCGACCGTCACGGTCTGGGTGAGCGCCGAGGCCACCCCGGAGGCGATGCCAGAGGCGGACGCGTGCCGCAGACCGGGCCGGGCCCCCGGCCACGCGAGCAGGCCGATCAGGGCCGCCGTACCGCCCGCGACGGCCAGCGCCTCGGGGACGCCCAGCACGTCGTCGGGCGCCGGCCCGGACGCCGTGGCCAGCACCGCCGCCAGACCGGCGAGGGTGAGCGCCGTACCCCGCCACTCGACCGCGCTCACCGGCCGCCCCGCGAGCCGCGCCCCCAGGGGCACCGCCGCGACCAGGGTGAGGGCGCCCAGCGGCTGGACCACGGTGAGTGGGCCGTATTTGAGCGCCACCACGTGGAGCAGCGCGGCCGAGGCGTTCAGCGTGACCGCCCCCCGCCAGGCGCCGTCGGCCAGCAGCCGCAGCGCGCCGGTGCCGGGGGACCGGGAGGCCAGCCGTTCCTGGGCCACCGCCGCGGCGGCGTAGGCGACGGCGGAGACGAGGGACAGCAGGACGGCGACGACGACGGCGCTCACCGTGCCGCCCCCGCGAGCGCCCGGTCCCGCACCGGCACGTGACGGGTCCGTGTCCGTCCCGCCCCCGCCCCCGTCGTCGTGTGCCGCGGCGGGCGCAGCACCACGGGCGCCAGGCCCAGCAGCGCCGCCGCCACGAGCGCGTCCAGCCAGAAGTGGTTCGCCGTCCCCACGATCACCAGCAGCGTCACCAGCGGGTGCAGCAGCCACAGCCACCGCCACCGCGCGCGCGTGGCGACGACCAGGCCGACCGCCACCATCAGCGCCCACCCGAAGTGCAGCGAGGGCATCGCCGCGAACTGGTTCGACAGCCGGTCGGCCTCCGGCGGGCCGTACACCGACGGCCCGTACGCCCGCGCGGTGTCCACCAGGCCCGTGACGGCGAGCATCCGCGGCGGGGCGAGCGGGAACGCCAGGTGCAGCACCAGCGCGGCGGCGGTGACCGCCGCCAGGGTCCGGCGCGCCCAGACGTAGTGGGCCGGGCGGCGCAGGTGGAGCCAGACCAGGAAGGCCGCGGTGGCCGGGAAGTGGACGACCGCGTAGTAGGTGTTCGCGAGGTGCGCGAGCCCGTCGCCGTGCAGCAGCAGGGACTGCACCGCGCCCTCGCCGGGCAGGCGGAGCGCGCGCTCCAGGTCCCACACCTCGTGTCCGTTGCGGTACGCCTCGCCGGTGTGGCCGGCCGCCAGCCGCCGGCCGAGTTTGTAGACGAGGAAGAGCCCCGCCACCAGCAGGAGTTCACGTACGAGCGGCGGGCGCGCCGGCGCGTCGGACCCCGCGGGTCCAGGCTCCTCGCGGCCATTCATCCCCGGCCCTTTCTGTCGTGGTGCAGACGGTGCGCGCGGGTACCGACTCTCATCGATACGGGTTCGTACCGATACGCCAGTGTACCGATACGGTTCAGTACCGGTACGGCCGCGTACCGGTACACTGGTGCATCGACACGACGCACGCCTCACGCGAGGGACAAGGAGCCCAGCCGATGACGTCGCAGGACGCGGACCGCCCCGGGCCGGCCGGGACCTCGCGCCGCTCCAAGATCACGCCGGAGCGTGAGCGGGAGTTCTTCGACGCCGTGCTGGACCAGATCCGCGAGTGCGGCTACGACGCCGTCACCATGGAGGGCGTCGCCGCCAGCACGCGGTGCAGCAAGTCCACGCTGTACCGGCAGTGGCGGACCAAGCCGCAGTTCGTCGCCGCCGCCCTGCGCTCCAGCCGGCAGGCGCGGTTCGCCCGCGTCGACACCGGCACCCTCGCCGGGGACCTGCGCGAGGTCGCGCGGTGCGCGGGGGAGTGGTCACCGAAGGACACCACGCTGCTCCAGGCGCTCGGGCACGCGGTCCTCCAGGACCGGGAACTGGCGCAGGCGCTGCGCGAGGCACTGGTCGACCCGGAGATCGGCGCGCTGGAGGAGATCCTGCGGCGCGGCGTCGAGCGCGGGGAGGTCGCCGCCGGGAACCCGGCGCTGGAGTACGTTCCGGCGCAGATCTTCGGTGTGCTGCGGGTCCGGCCCATACTGGAAGGCCGCAACGCGGACCCGGACTACCTGCTCCGGTTCGTCGAGGCCGCCGTACTGCCGGCCCTCGGCCTTCCCTGAGACGCAGGCCGCCGTCGACGGGATGACCGTACGGCGGCCTGACCGCGCCGCACCGTGGGGACGGGGGCGGCGCCCATCCCGGCCGGGTGGGACACCCCTTGAGCGGAGGGGTGTCCCACCCGGCCGTCGAGTACGGGGTGTCAGACGTCCTGGCCGTTGCCGCCGCCGCCCGACGACACCTCGATGCCCTCGGTGATCTCGTCGAGCACGGCCTGCTTCTGATCGGTGTCCACCCCGAAGCGGACCACGACGATCTGCTGCGGCCGCGCGGGGGACGGGAAGGCCAGCGACTGGACGTACCCGTCGGAGCCCTTGCTGGTCACCGCCTTCCAGCGCACCAGATAGCCCTTCTGCCCGGCCACGGTCACGGCCCTGGACGCGAGGACGTCGTGCGAGGTGATCTTCCCGTAGGCCTCACCGCCGTAGCTCTCCTCGGCGTTGGCGGAGATGTCCGCCTTGGCGACCTCCTCGGCGGTGGAGCCGCGGGTGCCGAGCGCCAGGGCCGGCGCCGAGTACGCCCCGCCCTTGGTGCACGTCTTGGAGGTGTCGCCGGGACAGTCGTACGACTCCTCCGACGTCACCGAGGCACCCACCTGCAGCTCCTGGCCGTACCAGCCGTCCAGGACGGGCAGGCTGATCCCGCTCACTCCGTCGGTCACCGACCCGCTCTCCACCCGCGGCGCCTCGGACCCGTCCGGCGCGGACTCCTCGCCACCGGAGCCACCGGAGCCGCCGGAACCACCGGAGTCCCCGCCCGACCCGCCGGAGCCCCCGTCCCGCCCGTCCGGGTCGCCGAACGGCCCGCCGTCCCGCCAGCCCGGCCCCTGCGAGGCCGCGGTACCGCCGCCCCCGCCGTCGTCCGTCAGCGCGTACACACCCACACCGATGCTCGCCAGGACGGCGACGGCCAACGCCACGGCCATCCCGTTGCGCACCCGCCGGCCCCGCCCGGACGGAGCCGGCACGGGATACGCCGGGTGGGCCGGATACGCCGGCCCGCCCGCGCCGCCCGGCACCGGGGGACCCCAGGCGGCGGCCTGCCCCACCGGACGGACCTGCTCCGTCCAGGCGTCGCCGTCCCACCAGCGCTCGGTGGCCGGCCCCTCATTCGTCTGCCCGGGGTCGGGGTACCACCCGGGAGGAGTCACCTGCGTCATGCCCCCACCGTATGAGGCCTCGGTGAAAGCCGGATGAGAGAGCCCCGTCACACCCCCCGCACGGACCGCCCGGTGATCGCCATCTCCCCACCCCTTGACAGCAGTTGACCATCAGGACCCCTGGTGAGGGGTGGTACGCGTCGATCCCGTACGGCCGTGTCACCCGTCACGGCAACACGTGACGCGAGCGGGCACCGCTCGGACGGCAGGAGGACTAGGCTCGAGGTCTGTACGTCATTCGAGCGACTCAGGGGAGGTAGCGGGATGACGGAGGTACGGCCCCCGGCCGTCCCCTCGGCTGCGCTGTGGGAGCGCGACGAGGAAGTCGCCGCGATCACGGAGGCCGTCGACACCCTGTGCGCGGACCGTTCCTCGCCGGGCGGCCTGCTGGTGCTCCGGGGCGAGGCCGGCTTCGGCAAGACCGCGCTGCTGGCCGAGACCCGCCGCATCGCCGAACAGCGCGGCTGCACCGTGTGGTCGGCCCGCGGCGGCGAGACCCTGCGCTCCGTCCCCTTCAACGTCGTGCGCCAGCTCCTCCAGCCCGCACTGGTGTCGATGCTGCCGGAGGAGGCACGCGAGTACCTCGGCGACTGGTACGGCATCGCCGGACCCGCCCTCGGCATCGCCGACCCCGGCGAGGGGCACGCCGACCCGTGGGGCGTGTGCGAGGGACTGGTCACCGCCGTGCGCCGGCTGGCCCGCAGGGACTGGCCGCTGGTCCTGCTGATCGACGACGCGCACTGGGCCGACCAGGAGACCCTGCACTGGCTCGCCTCCTTCGCCGAACGCCTGGCGGACCTGTCCGTCCTCGTCGTGGTCGCCCGCCGGCCCGGCGAGATCTCCGGAGCGGGCGCCCGGTACCTGGACGCCGTCGCCGCCGACCGGCCCGTCACCACCCTCAGCGCCCTCACTCCGGAGGCCACGGCCGGACTCACCCGCGCCGCCCTGGGCGAGAACGCCGACGCCGCGTTCTGCCGCGAGGTCTGGGCCGTCACCGCCGGCAACCCCTACGAGACCGTCGAACTCCTCGCCAAGGTCCAGGACAGCGAACTCCAACCCGTCGAGGCCCACGCCGGCGAACTGCGCGACCTGAACCGCTCCGCCCGCGGCGGCGGACTCGTCGCCCGCCTGGAGGAACTCGGCATAGACGCCACCCGGTTCGCCTGGGCCGCCGCCATCCTCGGCAGCGGCATCACCGTCGGCCTGGTGGCCAGGCTCGCCACCCTGGACGCCGACGCCGCCGCCCGCTGCGCCGAACTCCTGCGCAGCGCCCGCATCCTCGCCGCCCCGGACCCGTCCACCACGGGCCGCACCGCACCCACCGACCTCGAGTTCGCCCACCCCCTGATCGCCACCGCCGTCTACGACTCCATCCCCGACGCGCTGCGCCGCGCCATGCACGGCATAGCCGCCCGGATCGTCACCGACTCCGGACACGGCGCCGCCGCGGCGGCCCGCCACCTCCTCGAAGTGCACCCGGACGACGACGAGGAACTCGTCCGGCAACTGCGCGAGGCCGCCCGCGAGCACCTCGCCGTCGGCGCCCCGGACGCCGCCCGCCGCTGCCTGGAACGCGCCCTGGAGGAACCGCCCCGCCCCGAGGTCCACGCGCAGGTCCTCTACGAACTGGGCTGCGCCACCTTCCTCACCGCGCCCGCCCGCACCATCGGCCATCTGCGGGCCGCCCTCGGCATGCCCGGCCTCGACGGCGACCGACGGGTGGACGCGGTGGTCCGCCTCTCCCAGGCGTTGCTGCACAACGACCAGATGGAGGAGGCCGTCCGCACCGTCGAGGCGGAGGCCGCCCGGCTCGAACCCGGCCCCGCGCAGATGCGGCTGCGCACCGTGCAGTTCATGTGGGAGTGCGTCCACGCCGGCGAGGCCGCCTCCCCCGGCCGCTCCGAACGGCTGGCCGAACTCGCCGCCACCTGCACCGGCCGGGACAACTCCGAACGCGCGCTGCTCATCGTGCGCGGCTTCGACGCCATGATGCGCGGCGAGAACGCCGAGGAGATCGTCGAGATCTGCGACCGCGCCCTCGTCAACGGCCGCCTCGCCCCCGGCCTCGGCTGGACCGACTCCGAGTGGGGCGTCGAACTGCTGCTGATGCTGGCCGACGCCTACGCCTACACCGACCGCCTCGACCGCGCCGAGAGCCTCTACAACGAGGCCCTGCACGCCTACGACACGGCAGGCTGGAGCGGCGGCCACCTCGCCCTGGCCCACGCCTACGTGGGTCTCGCGCACCGCAGGCGGGGCCGGCTGGAGGCGGCGGAGGCGGAACTGCGCGAATCCCTGCGCCTGGCCGAACGCGTCGGCCGCGGACTGCCCCTGTACTGGACGGCCACCTGCAACCTCGTCGACACCCTGCTCGCCCGCGGTCACGTCGACGAGGCCTGGGCGGTGGCCGAACAGCACGACTTCGCACCGCCCTACCCGTCCACCATCGTGCTGCCCGACCCGCGCTCCGTGCGGGGCCGGCTGCTGCTCGCCGTCGGCCGCGTCCAGGAGGGCGTCAACGAACTGGAGGAGGCCCAGAAGGCGGCGGCCGCACGCGGCCACCACAATCCGGTGCACGTCTTCTGGGCCGCCGACCTCGCCCGCGCCCTCGCCGGCGAGGACCCCGCCAGGGCCGCCCGGCTCGCCCTCGACGTACGCCGACAGGCCGAACGCTTCGGCACGGACACCGCCATAGGAGAGGCCCTGCGCGTCGCCGCCGCCCTGGAGACCGGCCAGCGCGCGGTCCGCCTCGCCGCCCAGGCGGTCACCTTCCTGGAGTCCTCCCCCTGCCAGTACGAACACGCCGTGGCCCGCGTCGAGTACGGCATCCTCGCCCGTTCCGCGCCCGACCTCGAACGCGGCCTCGCCCTGGCCCGCTCCTGCGGCGCGGACGGCCTGGTGAAGCGGGCCCGGGAGGAGCTCGGGGCGGGCGTGGGACCGCGCTAGCCGTTCCGTCCCGGACGGGACACTCCCGGCGGCTCGTCCTCCTCCGCCAGCACCCGCTGGGCCGTCGCGAACGCCGAGTTCGCCGCCGGGACCCCGCAGTACACGGCCGTCTGGAGCAGCACCGCCCCGATCTCCTCGGGGGTCAGCCCGTTGCGGCGCGCCGCCCGGACGTGCAGGGCGAGCTCGTCGTAGTGGCCGTGCGCGACCAGCGCCGTGAGCGTGATCATGCTGCGTTCACGGCGGGTGAGGGTCGGGTCGGTCCAGACTTCGCCCCAGGCGTAGCGCGAGATGAAGTCCTGGAAGCGTGCCGTGAACGGCGTCTGCCGGGCCTGCGCCCGGTCCACGTGCGCGTCGCCCAGCACCTCCCGGCGCACCTCCATGCCGCGCCGGGCCGTCCCGTCGAAGTGCGCCCGCAACGCGGCCAGCACCGCCTCCGGGCGCTGGGCCGGCGCCAGGTGCGAGGCACCCGGGATCTCCACGAGCGCGGCGTCCGGCACCGCGTCCGCGATCTCCCGCAGATGCTCGGGCGGCGTCGCCGGGTCCTCCCGGCCGGCCACCAGCAGCGTCGGCACGGGCACCTCCGCCAGCCGGTCCCGCAGATCGAACGCGGCCAGCGCGTCACAGCAGGCGGCGTACGCCTCCGGGTCGGCCTCCCGGTGGTCCCGGACCAGTCTCGGCACGGTGAACCCGGACGTGAACCAGCGGGCGTCCGCGCCCTGAGCGAGTTCGGCGAGCCCTTCGCTCCGCACCCGCGCAGCCCGCTCCTCCCACGGCCTCGCGCCGTTGAAGTGTGCCGAGGAACAGATCACGGCCAGCGACGACAACCGGTCCGGACGGTGCACGGCCAGGTGCAGCCCCACCGCACCGCCCAGCGAGACGCCCGCGTACGCGAACCGCTCGATGCCGAGCGCGTCGGCGAGCGCGAGCACCAGAGCGGCGAGGTCGCCGACGGTCGCACCGGCACCGATCAGTCCCGCAGCCGAACCGCCGTGCCCCGGCAGGTCCCAGCGGACCACGCGGTGCGCGGCCGACAGCTCGGGCGCCACCTCGTCCCACAGGGCGTACGACGTGCCCAGCGAGGGGCCGAGCAGCAGCGGGGGAGCGGAAGGGGAGCCCTCTTCGCGGTAATTGAGCAGTTTGTTCGTCAACGTCGCTCCAGAGCACGGTCGGTGAGGGATCCGGCGGAGCCGGTGTAACGGGCGGGGTCGGTCGCCCCGGTGAGGTCGACCTCCCGCAACTCGGATTCCGCGGCGAGCAGTTCGCCGAGATCGCGGCCCTCCCGGTACGCCCGCCGGGCCAGTTCCGTCAGCAGCTCCTTCGCGCGGGCGCGGCCGAGGAGCGGCGCCAGCTCGGCGGAGAGCCGCTCGGAGACGATCAGCCCGTGGGTGAGCCGGAGGTGCTCGGCCATGACCTCCGGACGCACCCGCAGCCCCTCGGTCAGTTCGGCGGCGTCCCGGGCGGCACCGCCCACCAGGCGGAGCAGGTCCCTCAGCGGTTCCCACTCGGCGTGCCAGGCCCCGGCCGGCCGCTCGTCCTCGGCCACCAGCGAGCCGTACAGCGTCGCCGCGAGCTGCGGCGCCCGCCGTGCCGCCGCCGCGATCAGCGTCGAGCGGACCGGATTGGCCTTGTGCGGCATGGCCGAGGAGCCGCCGCCGCTGCCCTCGGCGACCTCGGCGATCTCCGTGCGGGAGAGGGTGAGGACGTCCGCCGCGAGCTTGCCCAGCGCGCCGGCGGTGAAGGCGAGACAGCCGGCGAGATCGGCGACCGGCGTGCGGAGCGTGTGCCAGGGCAACAGGGGTTCGGCGAGACCGAGTTCACGGGCGTACGCGCCCGGCAGCGCGGTGGCGTCCTCGGCCCCGTACGCGGAGAACGCCGCCAGTGTTCCGGCCGCGCCGCCGAGCTGGGCGGGCAGCGAGCCGCGTACCGCCGTCACCCGGTCCCGCGCGTCCAGCACCAGCGACCGCCACCCGGCCGCCTTCAGCCCGAACGTCGTCGGTACGGCGTGCTGGGTCAGCGTCCGGCCCGGCATCGGCGTGTCACGGTGCGCGGCGGCCAGTCGGGCCAGCGCCCGCCGGCAGCGGTCGAGGTCGGCGAGGACCGGGCCCAGGGCGCGGTGGGCGACCAGCATCATGGCGGTGTCCATGATGTCCTGGCTGGTCGCACCCCGGTGCACGTACGGGCCGTACTCCTCGCCGACCGCCCGGGTCAGCTCCGCGACCAGCGGGATCACCGGATTCCCGCCATCCCGCGCCCGTACGGCGAGGGACGCGACGTCGAACCGGCCGGGCTCGGCTGCCTCCGTCACCGCCGTCGCCGCCCGTGCCGGGGCGAGCCCCAGTGCGGCCTGGGCGCGGGTCAGCGCGGTCTCCGCGTCGAGCAGCGCCCGCAGGAACGCCGCGTCCGCCGTCTCGGCGGCGGCCGGGGAACCGGCCCACCCGGGGGCGAGCAGACCGGTGTCGGTGTCGGCTGATGTCACTGGAACTCCAGGAAGACCGTCTCGCCCTCGCCCTGAAGGCGGATGTCGAAACGGTACGCGCCGACGCCCTCCTCGCCCGCGACCAGCGTGTCGCGGCGTCCGGCGTCGAGCCGGGACAGCAGCGGGTCCGCCGCCAGTGCCGCCTCGTCGCCGGGCAGGTAGATCCGGGTGAACAGGTGCACCAGCAGACCCCGCGCGAACACGCACACACTGAGGTACGGCGCGTTCCCCCCGCGTGCTCCGGGGCGCAGCGTACGGGCGTACCAGTGACCGTTCGCGTCGGTCTGTATCCGGCCCCAGCCGGTGAACTCCACGCCGTTGCGGCCGAGGAAGCCGCCCGTCGCCGGGTCGCGCCGCATCGAGCCGTCGACCCGGGGCACGTCGCCGTCCGGGTCCGGGCCCCACAGCTCCAGGAAGGCGTCCGGCAGTGGGGCGCCGTCACCGTCGTACACGTACCCCTGGAGGGTGATGGTGTCCGGGTGGCCGACGGGCGCGATGTCGCCGCCGCCGGGGAAGGGCAGGGCGTGGCCGTAGAAGGGGCCGACCGTGTGGGAGGGGGTGGGCGGCACGGTGTCCGGACGCGTGGTGTCGATCTTCGTCATGGCGGGTCAGCGTCCCTCTTCCATCCAGGTGGCCTGCGGTCCGTCGAGCACGATGTCCCAGTGGTAGCCCATCGAGAACTCCGGCACCGACAGGTCGTGGTCGTACGTCGCGATCAGCCGCTGCCGTGCGGCGTCGTCCGTCACCGACTGGATGATCGGGTCGTACGGGAGGAGCGGATCGCCGGGGAAGTACATCTGTGTCACCAGCCGCTGGGTGAACGACGTGCCGAAGACCGAGAAGTGGATGTGGGCGGGCCGCCAGGCGTTGAGGTGCTGGCGCCAGGGGTACGGGCCCGGCTGGACGGTGGTGAAGTGGTAGCGGCCCTCGTCGTCGCTGAGGGTGCGGCCCACACCGGTGAAGTTCGGGTCCAGCGGGGCGTCGTGCTGCTCGCGCCGGTGGGCGTAGCGGCCCGCCGAGTTGGCCTGCCAGATCTCGACGAGCTGGCCGCGGACCGGGCGCCCGGCGCGGTCCAGCAGCCGGCCGGAGACGGTGATGCGCTCGCCGATCGGCTCGCCGGTGTGCTGCCGGGTCAGGTCGTTGTCGGTCTCCGTGATGTCCCGCTCCCCGAACGCGGGGGAGGACAGCTCCACCAGCTCCGGGTCCTTGGTGACGTCGATGGCGACCGGGGGTTGCTTCGGGTGGCGCAGCACCGAGGAGCGGTACGGCGCGTAGTCGCGGCGCGGCTGGTGCTCGACGGGCGCGCCGTCGGCGACCCGCTTCCGGTACGCGGCGCGCTCGGCCGCGATCTCCCGGTCGATGTCGGCTTGAGTGAGTACGTCGGTCACGACAGGCCCTCCCCGAGGGTGAGTCCGGCTCCGGTCTTGGCGGTGATCTCCCCGGCGGTGACACCGGGAGCGGTCTCGACGAGGACGAGTCCGTCGTCGGTGACGTCGAGGACGCCGAGGTCGGTGATGATCCGGTCCACGCACGCCCTGCCGGTCAGCGGCAGCGTGCACTCCGTCACGATCTTCGGCGAGCCGTCCTTCGCGGTGTGGGTCATCACCACGATCACCGTGCGGGCGCCGTGGACCAGGTCCATCGCGCCGCCGATGCCGGTGACGAGCTTGCCGGGCACGGCCCAGTTCGCCAGGTCGCCCCGCGCGGAGACCTGCATCGCGCCCAGCACCGCGACGTCGATGTGCCCGCCCCGGATCATCCCGAAGGAGAGCGCCGAGTCGAAGAAGGAGGCGCCCGGAAGGACGGTGACGGTCTCCTTGCCCGCGTTGATCAGGTCCGGGTCGACGGCGTCCTCGGCGGGGTACGGGCCGGTGCCCAGGATGCCGTTCTCGCTCTCCAGCACCACCTCGACACCGGCTGGGAGGTGGTTGGGGATCAGCGTGGGCAGGCCGATGCCGAGGTTGACGTACTGGCCGTCGCGCAGCTCCCGGGCCGCCCGCGCGGCCATCCCTTCCCGTGTCCAGGCCATCAGCCGCTCACCGTCCGCCGCTCGATCCTCTTGTCCGCCGCCTGCTCGGGCGTGAGGGCGACCACCCGCTGCACGAAGACGCCCGGCAGGTGCACGGCGTCCGGCTCGATCTCCCCGGGCTCGACCAGTTCCTCCACCTCGGCGACGGTGACCCTGCCCGCCGTCGCCGCGAGGGGGTTGAAGTTGCGGGCGGACTTGTTGAACACCAGGTTCCCGTGCCGGTCGCCCTTCGCCGCCCGCACCAGCGCGTAGTCGGTGCGGATGCCGCGCTCCAGCACGTACCGAGTGCCGTCGAACTCCCGGACCTCCTTGGGCGGCGAGGCGAGGGCCACCCCGCCGGAGCCGTCGTAGCGCCAGGGCAGTCCGCCCTCGGCGACCTGCGTGCCCACACCCGCCGGGGTGTAGAACGCGGGGATGCCGGCGCCCCCGGCGCGCAGCCTTTCGGCGAGCGTGCCCTGCGGGATCAGCTCCACCTCCAGCTCGCCGGCCAGGTACTGCCGCGCGAACTCCTTGTTCGCGCCGATGTAGGAGCCGGTCACCCGGGCGATCCGGCCCGCCGCCAGCAGCACCGCGAGCCCGGACTCCATCGCCCCGCAGTTGTTCGAGACGACCGACAGACCGCCGGTCCCCCGCTCGTACAGCGCCTGGATCAGTACGTTCGGCACGCCGCTGAGGCCGAAGCCGCCCACCGCCAGTGACGCGCCGTCCGGCACGTCAGCCACCGCCTCCGCAGCCGAGGCGACCACCTTGTCCATCCGAGGAATCCCGTCCCTTCGAGGCGGCCCGACCGAGTTAGTCAGGGCACTGAGCATTTCCGCGAGGTCGGCCTCACGCTGCCATCGAGGGGGTCGGAGCGTCAATAGCCTGTCCGTCTCCGCATCGAACGGCGCGCGAGGTCGCGGCGAAGGCGCACTCGTGCGGGTATTGTTCAGTGCACCAACGAAAACGACCGGGGAGCGCACATGGCCGCGGTGGACCTCACCACCCATCCCGGGCACCTCGCCCGGCGGCTCCAGCAGGCGCACCACCTGCTGTGGAACACGATGGTCTCCGAGGAGATCACCTCACCGCAGTTCGCGGTCCTCAACGCGCTCGTCGCCGAGCCGGGCCTGGACCAGCGCACCGTGGGGGAGCGGGTCGGCCTCGACCGGTCCACCATCGCCGAGGTGATCGGCCGGCTCATCCGGCGCGGACTGCTGGACAAGGTCCGCGACCCGCAGGACGGCCGCCGCTTCCTGCTGCGCCTCACCGACGACGGCGTGCGCGCCCACCGCAGACTGACGGTGCGCACCGCGCGGATGAACCAGGTCTTCCTGGCCCCGCTCGACGCCGACGAGCAGGCGCTCTTCATCGGCCTGATCCGGCGGGTGGCGGACGCGGCCGAAGGACTGCGCGATCCGGCCCCCTCCCTGACCGCACCGCGCTGAGACTCACGGCGTCCGCGCGTACACCACCCAGACCTGGCCGCGCGCGAAGGTCATCCGCTCGCCCGCCCCGGTGGTGAACGAGGTGCCGTCCTCGGCGGCCGGACGGCTCCAGTCCACCTCGTACGCGCGTCCGTCGCGCAGCACGGTGGCCTCCCCGGAGCCCACCGTCTCGGTGTACGGGGTGGTGTTGCCGAGGAAGTCCCGGAACCCTGAGGGACGCACGGTCACGTACTGCACGACCACCGTCGCGGGCGCCAGCCGCTCGCCCTCCGCGGTGAGCGCCGGGGCGCCGTCCATCGAGACCAGCCAGCGGTCGCGGGCACCGGACCAGGTGAAGGTGAAACGGGTGGCCGGGTAGCGCACCGTGAGTTCGCTCCGGGGCTCGCCGTCCGCCGGGGACCGGCCGAAGCGGAAACCGGTGGTCAGGGCGGCCTCGCCGGGCCGCTCGTCCATGAGCCGCTCCGGTCGCAGGTACAGGTTGTGGGGAGCGGGCCGGCCGGGGGCCCGGGTGTAGGCCCCGGGCTCCGACCCGGGAGTCACCGACTCGAGCGGTGCCCGCTCGATCCGCGGCAGCAGCTTGCTCTGCGCCCCGGAGTGGGCCAGCACCGGCCGGTCGAACTGGCGAAGCAGCTCCAGATCCGACTCCCGGGCGCTGCGCACCGGACCGACGGACTCCGGCAGCTCGGTGGCGTACACGGCGATCAGCCTGCTGGTCCCGCCCTCGACCTGTTCGGTGTACACCACGTCGGCGGCGTCCACGCCGGTCTGGGGCCGGGCCGCGGGGGCGTTGTCGATCTTCACGGCGAGTACCGGCGGGCCGCCCCGCCCGTCGTCGCGCGGCCCGTCCGACGCCGTGCAGCCCGCCACCGGCCCGGCCGCGAGCGCCGCGGCCACCAGCAGCCCCACCCCCGTGCCGCGCCGTCGGCGCGCCCCTCGCTCCCTGCCCACCGTTGCCACCGCATTCGCCCCATATCGTCCGTTGTCCCGATTATGCGCTTTCCGGTCGTCGTGACCCATGGCCGATCGGAGGCGCTCCCGCGCGGCGGCTTCCGCCGATCGGCCCGACGGCCGGCGGTTCGGCACGCGGCCGCTCGGGTACCCGGACGCCCACCGCACGAGCGACACACCGGCCAGCACGGAGGGAGCGGGCGGAAATGAGGGCACTGACCTGGCAGGGAAAGCGGGACGTGAGGGTGGAGAACGTACCCGATCCCCGGATCGAGGAGCCGACGGACGCGGTCATCCGCATCACCTCCACCGGACTGTGCGGATCCGATCTGCACCTGTACGAGGTCCTCACCCCGTTCATGACCCCGGGCGACATCCTCGGCCACGAGCCGATGGGCGTCGTCGAGGAGGTCGGCGCGGCGGTGCCCGACCTCCAGGTCGGCGACCGGGTCGTGGTGCCGTTCCAGATCGCCTGCGGCAACTGCTGGATGTGCCTCACCGGACTGCCCACCCAGTGCGAGACCACCCAGGTCAGTGCCGAGGGCATGGGCGCGGCCCTGTTCGGCTACACCCGGCTGTACGGCGCGGTGCCGGGCGCCCAGGCCGAGTACCTGAGGGTCCCGCAGGCCCAGTACGGCCCGATCAAGGTGCCCGAGGGACCGTCCGACGACCGGTTCGTCTACCTCTCCGACGTCCTGCCCACCGCCTGGCAGGCGGTCGCCTACGCCGGTGTCCCGCAGGGCGGCAGCGTCGCCGTGCTCGGACTCGGCCCCATCGGCGACATGGCCTGCCGGATCGCCCAGGTCAAGGGCGCCGGGCGGGTGTTCGGCGTGGACCTGGTCCCCGAGCGGCTGAGCCGGGCGCGCGAGCGGGGGGTGGAGACCTTCGACCTGCGCTCCTTCGACGACGAGAAGGAGCTCGTCGCCGCGATCCGCGACCAGACCGACGGCCGCGGCCCCGACGCCGTGATCGACGCCGTCGGCACCGAGGCGCACGGCAGCGCGGCGGCCCGCATGGTGCAGAACGCCTCGGCGCTGCTGCCCCGCAAACTCAGCGGCCCGATGGCGGAACGCTTCAGCGTCGACCGGCTCGCCGCCCTGTACACCGCGATCGAACTGGTGCGGCGCGGCGGCACCATCTCGATCAGCGGCGTCTACGGCGGCATGGCCGACCCGATGCCCATGCTCACCCTGTTCGACAAGCAGATCCAGATGCGCATGGGCCAGGCGAACGTACGCCGCTGGAGCGACGAGATCATCCCCTACCTCACCGACGAGGACCCGCTCGGCGTCGACGACTTCGCCACCCACCGCGTGTCGCTCGACGAGGCACCGCAGGCCTACGACATGTTCCAGAAGAAGCGGGACGGCGCGGTCAAGGTGCTGATCAAGCCCTGACCCGGGAGCCGGAGGGCCCGGCCGGGTGCGGCCGGGCCAGGTCGGGCAAGGTCGGGCAGGGTCGGGAGACCGGAACGAACTCCCGGTCTCCCGACCCGCCGTGACTACAGCTCCCTGATCCGGACGTCCCGGTAGGAGATGACGTCCGTCGTGCCGTGCACCTGCAGCCCGATGTAGCCGGAGGCGAACCGCCGCCCGTCCGTGCCCGGGTCGTCCGAGCGCGGCGGGGTGAACTCCTGGCCGCCGGTGTTGTCGAACTCGTTGATCAGCACACCGTTGCGGTAGACCGAGTAGTGCTGGTCCACCACGCGGATCTCGTAGTCGTTCCAGGTGCCCTTCTGCGTCACGCCCGCGCCGGCCAGGCCGACCCGGTCGAAGCCGTAGACCGAGCCCGTCTTGTACATGTCGCCGGTGGGCGAGTCGAACACCTGGATCTCGTGGCCGTACTTGATCGCCGCCCACTCCGGCCGGGGCTCCTCCGGGTGGTCGTGGATCTGCGGGAACCGCACGAACACACCGCCGTTGGCGTTGACGGTGCCCGGGGCGTCGTCACGCCACTGGAGCTTCAGCGAAAAGTCGCCGTATTTGCGCTCGGGGAACCACAGCATGCCCAGTCCGCCACGGCTGGTGCCGGAGGTGATCGACCCGTCCGGGTTCAGCGCGAACGAACCACCGCCCACCTGCTCCCACTTGGCGAACGACTCCTCGCTGCCGTCCAGGATCTTCCGGTAGCCCTCGTTCTGGCCGGGCTCACCGATGCCGGACTGCCGGGCCGCCTTGTTGATCGCCCGGTACTCCCGCTTGTCGACGACCCCTTCCTTCCGCAGCTTGTCCAGCACGCTCTTCACGTGCTTCAGGAACAGCGCCTGCGAGGTCCACTCCTTCTCGTCCTCGATCAGCTCGCCGATCCGGCACCGGTTGTTGGTGACCCGGTTCGGCACGCCCGAGTCGACCGTGCCGACGATCACCGTCAACCGTTCGTCGTACTCGGGGCAGTTGGGCGCGGGCACCCCGCCGTCCGCCACGACCGTGAAGCTCACCGTGAGCGGCTCGGAGGTGTTGCCGGCGTTGTCGCTCGCCCGGTACGCGACCGTGTGCCGGCCCGCCCGGTCCACGACCACCGGCTCGGTGTACGCCAGGTAGGGCCCGCCGTCGAGCGAGTACTCGATGCCGGCCACGCCGGAACCCCCGTGCCCGTCGTCGGCGCTGACGGTCACGGTGGCGTCACCCACGTAGGCGCCGTCGGAGTTCCTGGTGCCCGCCACGGTCACGCCGGTCGCCGGCGGGGTGGTGTCCTGCGGGGGAGCGGCGACGACCGTGAACTCCACGCTCTTGACCGCCGCGGTGTTGCCCGCCCTGTCGGTGGCGCGGTAGCGCACCGTGTGCGTGCCCACCTCGTGCACCATCACCGGACCGGTGTACGCCCGCCAGGCACCGTCGGGGCCGACCGCGTACTCGATGGTGTTGACGCCGGTGCCGGTGTCCGACGCGGTGACGGTGACCGTCGCCATGTCGATGTAGGCACCGTCGGCGTTCTTCTCGCCGGCCACCGTCGCCGAGGTCTCCGGCGGGGTGGTGTCGTCCGACTGGGGGGCGACGACGGTGAACCCGACGCTCTGCTCGGCCGACACGTTGCCGGCCTTGTCCAGGGCGCGGTAGCGCACCGTGTGCGTGCCGACCTGGTCGACGACGACCGGGGCGGTGTACGGCTGCCAGGCGCCGTCGGCGCCGATCGCGTACTCGATCCGCTCCACGCCCGAGCCCTCGTCGGTGGCCGCGAGCGCGACGCTCGCCGAACCGACGTACTCGCCGTCGGCGTTCTGCGAGCCGGTCACCTTCGCCGTGGCCTCGGGCGCCGTGGTGTCCTCACCGCCGCCGCCCTCGGTCACCGTCAGGATGCCCTGCATCTCCCCGTGGCCGGGAATGGTGCAGTGGTAGAAGTAGCGGCCCGGGGTGAGCGTGACCTCCGCGGTGTACTTGCCGCCCTGGGCGTCGTTCGGATTGGCCATGATGTTCAGCTGGACGTCGCTGTTGAACTCCGGGTCGGAGGTCACGAACGTCAGCGTGTGCGGCATCCCGGTGGTGTTGCCGGTCGCCGCGCTGTTCTCGAACACGATGGTCGCCGGACCGGCCACCGCGGTCGTCGGCGCGGACGTGTACGCGGTGATGCCGTCACCGGCGGTCCAGGTGAGCACCTGCTCCGCCGCCTCGACGTCGGTGGACCCGGTCTCGCCGGCCGAGGAGGCCGTCTGCAGGCCGAGCACCATGAGCAGGGCGGCCAGCAGGCCGGCCCACATTCTTCGTTGCCGTGTCACTGGTTTCACTCGGTTCCCCTCGCCAGCTGACCGGCGGCCGGGGTCGGCCCGCCGCCCGTGTAGGTGACCCGCCACAGCGCGGACTTGGCGTCGGAGGTGAAGAAGCCGCGCCCGTAGTCGAGGACGTACAGCGAGCCGTCCGGACCGAACTTCCAGTCCATCAGGTTCTTGATGCCGTCGTTGCCGACCGGCACGATCTTCTTCAGGGACTCCGAGTGCACCGGAAGACCGCCGTCACCTTGCGTCTTCGGGTCCATCAGCACCGCGTTGCGCGGCTGGTCGGCGTCGTAGAAGTCACCGACGAACCACTTGCCGTCCCAGTACGCTGGCCACTTGACCTCACTGGCGCTGTCGGCGTCGTAGCGGTAGACCGGGCCGTTCATCGCGGCCTGGCCGCCACCCTTGAGCCAGGGCAGCCGGTAGGTGACCTCGTCCTGCTCGTACGACGGGACACCGTTCTCGTCACGCGGGTAGTCAGGGCCGCCGCCCTGCGGCGAGTACCAGATGTTGTTGCCGGTCACCGGCGGCAGGTTGACCAGACCGTCGTTGTTCGGCGACTCGTTCTTCGGGGCGTCGCAGTCGTACCAGCCCAGCGGCTTCGACGGATCGGGCAGGTTGCGGTCCCGGTAGGGCTGCTTGTTGCCCATGCAGTACGGCCAGCCCCGGTTGGACGCCTCGGTGATCACGGCGAACGTGTCGTACTTCGCCGGACCCCAGGTCGGCGACGGGGAACCGGCGTCCGGGCCGACCCAGCCCGCGTACAGGGTGTCGGTCTCCTTGTCGACGGAGATGCGCGCCGGGTTGCGCACACCCATCACGTAGATCTCGCCGCGCGTCTTGCCGCCGCCCTCGGCGGTCTCCTTCCCGGTGAACAGGTTGCCCTCGGGGAGGGTGTACGTGCCGTCCGGCTCGGGGTGGATGCGCAGGATCTTGCCGTTGAGGTTGTTGGTGTTGCCCGCGGTGCGGCGCGCGTCCGCGAAGGACACGCCCTTGAAGTTGGGCTGCGGGTTGTTGCCCGAGTAACCGTCGCTGAAGCCGCTGGAGTTGTTGTCACCGGTGGCGATGTACAGGTTGCCCTTGGAGTCCCAGGCCATCCCGCCGCCCGCGTGGCAGCAGCTGTGGATCTGCACCGGCCACTTCAGCAGCACCTTCTCGCTGGCCATGTCCAGCTTGTCGGTCGCCCGGTCGAGGGTGAAGCGGGAGACCCGCCGCTCGGCCATGTGCGTGTCCCGGTTGATCTCGGAGTGGGGCGTGTAGTGCAGGTACACCCACCCGTTCTCCTCGAACCGCGGGTCCAGTTCGATGCCGAGCAGGCCCTCCTCGACCTTGCGCAGCTCGTCGCCGCCGCCCTTGTTGCCGAAGACGGTGAGCGCCCCGGCGAGGGTGACCTTCTTGGTCTTCGGGTCGTAGACGTGGATCTCGCCCGTGCCCTTGCCGATGTCCGGGTCGTTCCAGTCGGTGACGACGGGCCGGGAGGAGTCGGCGCCTCCGCGCCCGATGTAGAAGACGCGGCCGTCGGGGGCGGTGACCAGGCCGTGCGGCTCACCGATCTGGTCGTTTTGGCCCGGCTGGTTGGGCTGGGTCAGCCGCTCCGCCTTGTAGTTGCCGGTGATCGTCGCCTTGCAGTCGGCCTGCACCAGGCGGGTGGTCCACAGCAGGGCGCCGCGCAGGTGGTCGCGGAAGTCGGTCTCGTCGTACGACGACACCGTGCCGCCCATCCCGGTGTAGAAGGACCGGCCGCCGTCGTAGTCGCGGCACCAGCTGACCGGGTGGTCCCAGCCGTTGGCGCTCGCGCCGGGCGCGTACGTCGACTCGCGGACCCTGGCGACCGTGTGCACGTCGCCGGACGGGTTCTCCACCCAGTTCAGCCACTTGTCGGGCCGCTTCCACTGCGTGGGCAGGCTCTTGGTCGCCGGATGCTTCCGGTCGCCGACCTCGACCGTCGCCCGCTGCACCTTGTCGGGGCTGGACGCCGCCGGGCGGGCGCCGATCAGACCGGTGAACCAGTCCGAGTACGGCTCCGCGCGGGCCGCGTCGTGCAGGCCGACGAAACCGCCGCCGGCCTCCATGTACGCCTCCAGGCCCGCCTCCTGGTCCGGGTCGAGGACGTCCCCGCCGCCGGTCAGGAACACGACGGTGTTGAACCGGCCCAGTTTCTTGGCGTCGGTGAAGACCGAGGCGTCGTCGGTGGCGGTGACCTTGAACCGCTGGTCCTCGGGGCCGGACAGCCCGATCCTCTCGATCGCCGCGATCCCGGCGTTCACGAGCGGCGACTCGTCACCGGCGGCCGCGGAGCCGTGGAACAGCAGCACGCGTACGTTCGCGCCGCCCGGGGGCGACTTGATGGACATCGTTGTCAGGGACGGATCCGGGGCCGGACGCGCGCTGGCGGCGGGACCCGACAGCAGCCCGGCGGCGACGACACCGGCGGTCACGGTGGCCGCCCAGACGCGTCGTCTCGTTCTCGTCCTTCGTGCGCTCGTGGCGCTCGACGTGCTCAACCCTCGTAAGCGCATGGGTTCTTGATGCGATGTGGACCGCACGTGGCCACCCACCCCTCCTCGGTCGCAGCAACAGCGTCAAGGAAGCTAGACCTCTTTGCGCCAGACGCCAATACCTATCGCAGAGATGGGCCGAACTTTGTCCTGAGTGTGGATAAACAGCGGGGCGGCCGCTACGGTTTCACAGGTTCATGACAGCCACGTGGGGAGTTCGGCATGGACAGACGCGGTTTCAACCGGCGGGTACTGCTGGGCGGCGCTGCCGTCGCGACATCGTTGTCCATCGCGCCCGAGGCCGTGAGCGCGGCCACGCCGGCGAAGACCGCGCCCGCCGGGGGCGAGGTGCGGCGCGTCAAGATGTACGCCGAGCGGCTGCCCGGCGGACAGATGGGCTACGGCTTCGAGAAGGGCAAGGCGTCCATTCCCGGCCCGCTGATCGAGCTCAACGAGGGCGACACCCTGCACGTCGAGTTCGAGAACACCATGGACGTGCCCGTGAGCCTGCACGTCCACGGCCTGGACTACGAGATCTCCAGCGACGGCACCCAGCAGAACAAGAGCGACGTCGAGCCCGGCGGCACCCGCACCTACACCTGGCGCACCCACAAACCCGGCCGGCGCTCCGACGGCACCTGGCGCGCCGGCAGCGCGGGCTACTGGCACTACCACGACCACGTCGTCGGCACCGTGCACGGCACCGGAGGCATCCGCAACGGCCTGTACGGGCCGGTGATCGTGCGCCGCAAGGGCGACGTCCTGCCCGACGCGACCCACACCATCGTCTTCAACGACATGTCGATCAACAACAAGCCGGCCCACACCGGCCCGAACTTCGAGGCCACGGTGGGCGACCGCGTCGAGATCGTCATGATCACGCACGGCGAGTACTACCACACCTTCCACATGCACGGTCACCGCTGGGCCGACAACCGCACCGGCATGCTCACCGGCCCCGACGACCCCAGCCAGGTCATCGACACCAAGATCTGCGGCCCGGCCGACTCCTTCGGCTTCCAGATCATCGCGGGCGAGGGCGTAGGAGCGGGCGCCTGGATGTACCACTGCCACGTCCAGAGCCACTCCGACATGGGCATGGTCGGCCTGTTCCTGGTGAAGAAACCGGACGGCACCATCCCGGGCTACGACCCGGACGCGCACGAGCACGCTCACGGGGCCGCCGCCGAGGAGGAGCCGACGCACGAGCACTGACGACGCCGGACGTGATCCGAGAGCGCTCTCGCCCGTGGCCGGGCCGGGGCTATCCTTTCCCGCAGCCGCAGGTGAGGAGCCCCGAAGTGACCGACACAGCGCCACGCCCCACGCTGGAGGCCGTGGCCGCGCGGGCCGGTGTCTCCCGGGCCACGGTCTCCCGCGTGGTCAACGGCTCCCACGGGGTGCGGGAGCGCCTGGCCGAACGGGTGAGGCGGGCGGTGGAGGAACTCGGGTACGTGCCGAACCAGGCCGCCCGCAGCCTGGTGACGAAGCGGCACGACGCCGTCGCCGTCATCGTCGCCGAACCGGAGACCCGGGTCTTCGCCGACCCCTTCTTCGCCCGGCAGCTGCGCGGCATCAGCAAGGAGCTGACGGCCCACGACAACCAGCTCGTCCTGCTGCTCACCGAGGACCGCGACGACCACGTCCGCGTCGGCCGCTATCTCGCCGGCGGGCACGTCGACGGCGCCCTGGTGTTCTCCCTGCACATCGACGACCCGCTGCCCCAGCTGATCCAGCGGGCCGGTCTGCCCACCGTGTACGGCGGCCGGCCCGACTGGAACGGCGGCCAGGGCGGCGTCTCCTACGTCGACAGCGACAACCGGGGCGGCGCCCGCGACGCCGTACGCCATCTGCTCGGCCTCGGCCGCGCTCGTATCGCCCACATCACCGGCGCTCTGGACCAGACCGCGGCGGTGGACCGCCTCGACGGCTTCCGGGACGTCACGGCCGGCGCCGATCCCCGGCTGGTCGCGGAGGGCGACTTCACCCCGGCCGGGGGCGAGCGGGCGATGCGTCGGCTCCTCGACCGCTGCCCGGACCTGGACGCGGTGTTCGCGGCCAACGACCTCATGGCGGCGGGCGCCCTGCGGGTGCTGCGCGAGCACGGGCGGCGGGTGCCGGACGACGTGGCGGTGGTCGGCTTCGACGACATGCTCCCGATCGCGGAACAGACGGACCCCCCTTTGACGACGGTCCGTCAGGACATAGAGGAGATGGGCCGCCTGATGACCCGGCGCCTCCTGCGCGAACTCGACGGCACCGGCACGCCGTCGGAGGGCGGCTCCGACGGCGTGATCCTTCCGACGACACTGATCCGCCGCGCCTCCGCCTGACCCGCCGGGATGTCGCCCCCGCCGCCCCTTCCCGTTCCCGTCCCCGGGGGCAGCGCCCCCAGGTTCGGGACGGGAAGGGGCGGCGGGGCGAGAAAACCCCACGCCCGTCCGGGTGCTCCGGCGGTGAGCGCCGGCAGGCGGTGGAAGACTCGGCAGAGCAGGCGACGGGACGTCTCACAGGAGGCAGCATGCTCACCACCCACTTCGTCGACGGCGCCCCGAACTGGATCGACGTCGGCACCCCCGACATGGAGGGCACCGCCGCCTTCTACGGCGGCCTCTTCGGCTGGGAGTTCCGCTCGGCAGGACCCGACGCCGGCGGCTACGGGTTCTTCGAGCGGGCCGGGCGGATCGTCGCGGGAGGCATGCGGACCACCCCCGAGCAGGGCGAGCCCGCCTGGACCGTCTACTTCCAGAGCCCCGACGCGGACGCCACCACCCGGGCCGCCCTGCACGCCCGCGGCAGCGCCCCCGTCTCACCGACGGGCGTGCTGGAACAGGGCCGCACGGCGATCCTCGCCGACCAGGCCGGCGTCCCCTTCGGCATCTGGGAACCGGCGCTGCGCAAGGGCGTCGAGGCGGCCGGCGAGGTCGGCACCCTGTGCTGGGTCGAGCTGCACGTCCCGGACATCGCCCGCGCCGCCGCGTTCTACCGCTCCGTCCTCGGCTGGGAGACCTCGGCGGTGACCTTCCCCGACGGCGTCTACACCTCCGTCAACCCCGCCGGGGCGGGCGAGGAGGGCATGTTCGGCGGACTGGTCCCGCCGGCCGACGACCTCGCCGGGGCGGAGCCCGGCCGGCCCCACTGGCTGCCCTACTTCGGGGTGGACGACACGGACGCCGCCGTCGCCAGGGCCGTCGAGCTGGGCGGCAGGGTACGGCTGCCCGCCACCTCCCTCGCCGGCGTCGGCCGGCTGGCCCGCCTGGAGGACCCGTACGGCGCACGGTTCGCCGTTCTCAGGGGCGATCCGCGCGAGACCTGACCCACCCGGCGCGCCGCCGTGCGCGCCGGGTGCCCCGGCGCCATCATCATGCGGTCACGGAAGACCCCTCGGCCCTCCGTTGATCCCGCGTTGATCGAACGTTTTTCGCCGCACGGCACGCTTCCGGTCATGCACACCGAAACGATCCCGTCGCCCGACCTCACCTGGCAGGAGCAGGCGCTGTGCGCGCAGACCGGGGGAGACTTCTTCTTCCCCGAGCCGGGCAGCTCGGTCCGCGACGCCAAGCGGATCTGCGGCCTCTGCCCGATCCGCGCGACGTGCCTCGAGTACGCGCTGGCCAACGACATGCGCTTCGGCGTCTGGGGAGGCATGTCCGAGAAGGAACGCCTGGCACTGCGCCGCACGAGCCGTTAGGCCCGAAGACCCGAAGCTCGGACCCCGGCTGTCAGCACCCAGGCCCCCGGGCCCCAGCCGTCAGGCGCGTTCCGCGCGGGCCGCCATACGGGCCTTGCGGGCCGCCAGCTTCTCGTCGAACTTCGACGCCTCCGCGTCCAGGCCGCCCATGAACAGGCCCAGTTCCTCCTGCGCCTTGAGGCCCTCGGGGCCCAGCCCGTCGATCTGCATGATCTTCAGGTAGCGCAGCACCGGCTGGAGCACGTCGTCGTGGTGGATGCGCAGGTTGTAGACCTCGCCGATCGCCATCTGCGCCGCGGCCCGCTCGAAGCCGGGGATGCCGTGGCCGGGCATCCGGAAGTTCACGACGACGTCGCGGACCGCCTGCATGGTCAGGTCGGGCGCGATCTCGAAGGCCGCCTTGAGCAGGTTGCGGTAGAACACCATGTGCAGGTTCTCGTCGGTCGCGATGCGCGCCAGCATGCGGTCGCAGACCGGGTCACCGGACTGGTGGCCGGTGTTGCGGTGCGAGACGCGGGTGGCCAGCTCCTGGAAGGCGACGTAGGCGACCGAGTGGAGCATCGAGTGCCGGTTGTCCGACTCGAAGCCCTCGCTCATGTGGGCCATGCGGAACTGCTCCAGCTTGTCCGGGTCGACCGCCCGCGAGGCGAGCAGGTAGTCCCGCATCACGATGCCGTGCCGGCCCTCCTCGGCCGTCCAGCGGTGCACCCAGGTGCCCCAGGCGCCGTCCCGGCCGAACAGCGTGGCGATCTCGTGGTGGTAGCTGGGGAGGTTGTCCTCGGTCAGCAGGTTCACCACCAGCGCGATCCGGCCGACCTCGGTGACCTTCGACTGCTCCTTGTCCCAGGCCTCGCCGTCCTCGAAGAAGCCGGGGAAGTTGCGGCCGTCGCTCCACGGCACGTACTCGTGCGGCATCCAGTCCTTGGTGACCTTCAGATGCCGGTTGAGCTCCTTCTCGACCACTTCCTCCAGCGCGTACAACAGCCGGGCGTCGGTCCAGACCGAAGGGCTGCCCAGGTGGGGAGAAGTGATCGACACAGGTGACTCCAGGGGACGGTGACATGGGGGATACCGGCGAGCGGTGCCGGGAACCTACGGAATCGTAGGCTACGAACCCGTAGGTTACGTACCCGTAGGTTAAGGGCACCGTAAAGAACCCTGATCAGCGGGGTTCCCATGGAGCGCCGTCCGGCGTGGAGTCGTAGGCCGCCGTGGGCGCGGAGGACGGTGTCACCCGTCAGGCGTACAGCTCCCGCAGCCGCACCGAGAGGCAGGTCGCGCAGCCCTCGAGCTTCTCGAACTCGCCGATGTCCACCGGGACCGGCTCGTAGCCGAGGTCCGCGAACAGCTCCGCGGTCCTCGGCGCGCTCGACGCCATCAGCAGCCTGTCCCCGCCGAGCAGCACCACGTGCGCCCCGGCCGCCTCAGGCACCGGGAGGAAGCGCGGGAACAGCGACGGCGCGTCCATGTTCGGGACGTACCCGACGACCGTCCCGTCCGGCAGCGCCGTGACCGTAGACTTCAGATGCAGCACCTTCGCGACCGGCACCGCGACGACCCGCGCGCCCAATGGCTCGAACGCGGCCCGCACCTGCCGCACCCCGGCCGCGTTGGTGCGCCCGCCCCGGCCCACGTACACCGTGTCGCCGACCTTCAGCACATCGCCGCCGTCCAGGGTGCCCGGCTCCCGGACCCAGTTCACCGAACAGCCCAGCGACGCCACGGCCTCCTCGACGCCGGGGGTCTCCGCGCGGCGGAACTCGGCACCGGAACGGGCGATCAGCGCCACGTTCCGGTACATCACCACCGTGTCCTCCACGAACACGGAGCCCGGGCAGTCGTCGGCCGGGTCCACCTCGATCGTCTCCCAGCCGTGGGCGCGCAGCGTCTCCGTGTACGCCTCCCACTGCTCCACCGCGCGGTCGACGTCGACGGCCTCCCGCTCGACGTGCGTCGCCCGCCCCTCGGCCAGACGGGGAGCCGGGCGGCGGACGAGGGCCTTCTTGCTGGGCACGAGCGTGACTCCGTACGGGAGTGGGACAGGTTCCGGCCGCACCGAGGGCGTCCGTGGGCCGGCCCGGTTCCCCCGGACGTCGGCGCAGCCATCATGGAGCGGGAATCCCGGCCGGGCCACCCCGGCGGCCAAGAAATGGCCCACCGGTAACCTGCCTCACCGGCAGGCCCGCCGCAGATGCTCCCCCGTGAAGGACCCCTCGGCGACGAGCAACTCGGCCGGCGTGCCCTCGAACACCACCCGGCCGCCGTCCCGTCCGCCGTCCGGACCGAGGTCGATCACCCAGTCGGCGCGTGCGATGACATCGAGGTTGTGCTCCACGACGACGACGGTGTTGCCCGCGTCCACCAACCGGTCCAGGAGGCCGACGAGACCGTCCACGTCCGCCATGTGCAGTCCGGTCGTCGGCTCGTCAAGGACGTACACCACCCCCTCGCGGTGCAGCCGGGTGGCCAGCTTGATCCGCTGCCGCTCACCACCGGAGAGGGTGGACAGCGGCTGGCCCAGCGTGAGGTAGGTGAGGCCGACGTCCCGCAGCGCGCGCAGCCGGCGCCGTATGCCGGTGTCGTGGAAGAAGCCGAGCGCCTGCTCGGCCGTCATCGCCAGCACATCGGCGACGGAGCGGCCGTCGACGGTCAGCCGCAGCACCTCGTCCTTGAACCGCCGCCCCTCGCAGGTGGGGCACGTCGTCGTCACCGGATCCATGAAGGCCAGGTCGGTGTACATGATCCCGCGGCCCCCGCAGGTCCCGCAGGCGCCGTCGGAGTTGAAGCTGAACAGTCCGGGTGCGGCGCCGGTCTCCCGCGCGAAGATCTTCCGCACCGGGTCCATGATCCCCAGATACGTCGCGGGGGTGGACCGCGCGGAGATGCCGATCGAGGACTGGTCGACCACCACGGCGTCGTCGTGGGCGTCGGTGAACTCGGCGACCAGCGTGCTCTTGCCCGAACCCGCCACCCCGGTCACCGCGGTGAGCACACCGGCAGGGAACCGCACGGTGATCTCGCGCAGATTGTGCCGGTCGGCCCCCTTCACCCACAGCTCGCCCGTCGGCCTGCGCACCGTCTCCTTGACCGCGGTACGCCGTCCCAGGCACCGCCCCGTCAGGGTGCCCGAGGCGGCCAGCTCCCGCGGCGTGCCCTCGAACACCACCGTGCCGCCCTCGGAACCCGCCCCCGGCCCCATGTCGACGACGTGGTCGGCCAGGGTGATGACGTCCGGGTCGTGCTCCACGACCAGCACGGTGTTGCCCTTGTCGCGCAGCCGGAGCAGCAGTTCCCCGAGCCGGTGGACGTCGCGCGGGTGCAGTCCGACGCTGGGCTCGTCGAAGATGTACGTCATCCCGGTCAGGCTGGACCCGAGGTGCCGGACCGTCTTCAGCCGCTGCCCCTCGCCGCCGGAGAGGGTGGACGTCTCCCGGTCGAGGCTCAGGTAGCCGAGGCCGATCGTCTCGATCCGCTCCAGCGCGGCGACGGCGGCCCCGGCGATCGGCCCGGCCACCGGGTCGTCGATCCCGCGCAGCACCGTGATGAGATCGGTGACCTGCATCGCGGCGCAGTCGGCGATGGACCGGCCGTCGATCCTCGACGCCAGCGCCGCCTCGTTCAGCCTGGCCCCCCGGCAGGCGGGGCAGACGCCCTCGGCCAGGAACTCCCGCACCATGTCCTGGGTCTTCTGGCTCATCCCCGCCAGGTCCCGCTTCAGGTAGAGCCGTTCGAAGCGGTCGGCGAGCCCTTCGTAGTCGGTGGTCCACGCGCCGCCCGAGCTGTTCACGGTGACCTTGCTGCCCGGGCGCCCCCGCATCAGGAACTCCCGTTCGGCGGCGGTGAACTCCCGCACCGGCTTGTCCGGGTCCAGGTCGTCGCTGTTGGTGTACGTCTGCCCCTGCCAGGTCCCCGCGGCGAACGGCGGGAAGCGGACCGCGCCCTCGGCGAGGGAGCGGTCCGCGTCCAGGACGCGGTCCCAGTCGGGGCGTACGGTCCGGCCCAGGCCGTCGCACTCGGGGCACATGCCCGACGGGTCGTTGAACGAGTACGCCGTCGCCGGACCGGCGCTCGGCGTGCCGTGCCGGGAGAACAGCACCCGCAGCACCGAGTAGACGTCCGTCATCGTGCCCACCGTCGACCGGGAGTGGCCGCCGACGGGCCGCTGGTCGACGACGATCGCGGGCGTCAGGTCCTCCATGGTCTCCGCGTGCGGCCGCTCGTACTTCGGCAGCCGGTTGCGGACGAACCAGGTGAACGTCTCGTTCAGTTGCCGCTGCGACTCGACCGCGATCGTGTCGAAGACGACCGACGACTTCCCCGACCCCGAGACGCCGGTGAACACGGTCAGCCGGCCCTTCGGGATGCGGAGCGTGACGTCCTTGAGGTTGTTCTCCCCGGCTCCGGTGAGGGTGATGTACTCGCTGGAGTGGCTCATACCGCCGACGCTAGGCGGGATACCCGACAGCTTCTGTCGTGATTTCCTTCAGCTCTCCCTCCTCCATCAGCAGCCACCGGGTGATGCCGACCGACTCCAGGAACGGCAGATCATGGCTGGCCACGATCAGTGCTCCCTCGTACGACTCCAGCGCGGTGGTGAGCTGCCGGACGCTCGCCATGTCGAGGTTGTTGGTCGGCTCGTCCAGCATCAGCAGCTGCGGCGCGGGCTCCGCCAGCATCAGCGCGGCCAGCGCCGCCCGGAAGCGTTCGCCGCCGGACAGGGTCTCCGCCCTCTGGTCGGCGCGGGCGCCCCGGAACAGGAACCGGGCGAGCCGGGCCCGGACCCGGTTGTTGGTGGCGCCCGGGGCGAACCGGGCCACGTTCTCTGCGACGGTCAGCTCCGGGTCGAGGACGTCGAGGCGCTGCGGCAGGAACCGCAGGGGCACATGGGCCCTCACCTCGCCGGAGACCGGCTCCAGCTCACCGGCGATCGTGCGCAGCAGCGTCGTCTTGCCCGCGCCGTTGCGCCCGATCAGCGCCACCCGCTCCGGCCCGCGCAGATCGAAGCCGCCCCGCACCCGGGCGCCGTACGCCAGTTCCAGGTCCATGAGCGTGAGGACGTCACGGCCCGGCGGCACGGCCGTGTACGGCAGGTCGACGCGGATCTCGTCGTCGTCCCGTACGGCCTCCACCGCGTCGTCGAGGCGTTCCCTGGCTTCGGCGAGCTTCTCCTCGTGCATGATGCGGTGCTTGCCCGCGGACTCCTGCGCCGCGCGCTTGCGCGCCCCCATGACGATCTTCGGCTCACGCTTGCTGTCCCACATCTTCTGGCCGTACCGCTTGCGGCGGGCCAGTTTGACCTGGGCGTCGGCCAGTTCCCGCTTCTGCTTGCGGAGGTCCGCCTCGGCGACGCGCACCATCCGCTCGGCGGCCTCCTGCTCGACGGCCAGGGCCTCCTCGTACGCCGAGAAGTTGCCGCCGTACCAGGTGACCTCCCCGGAGCGCAGATCAGCGATCTGGTCCACCAGTTCCAGCAGTTCACGGTCGTGACTGACCACGACCATGACACCCGGCCAGCCCGCGACGGCCGCGTACAGCCGTCTGCGGGCGTACAGGTCGAGGTTGTTGGTGGGCTCGTCGAGCAGCAGCACGTCCGGGCGCCGCAGCAGCAGCGCCGCCAGCCGCAGCAGCACCGACTCGCCGCCCGACACCTCGCCGACGGTGCGGTCGAGCCCGATGTGCCCGAGGCCGAGCTCGCCGAGCGTGGCCAGGGCGCGCTCCTCGACGTCCCAGTCGTCGCCGACGGTCTCGAAGTGCTCCTCGGCCACGTCGCCCGTCTCGATGGCGTACAGCGCGGTCCGCCGGGCGGCGATGCCGAGCGCCTCGTCGACCCTCAGCGCGGTGTCGAGCGTCACGTTCTGCGGCAGGTAGCCCACCTCGCCGGTGACGCGGACGGCGCCGTCGGCCGGCCGGAGCTCACCGGCGATCAGCTTCAACAGGGTGGATTTCCCCGACCCGTTGACGCCGACGAGCCCGGTGCGGCCGGGGCCGAAGGCGACGTCGAGGCCCTCGAGGACGGCGGTGCCGTCGGGCCAGGTGAAGGCGAGGGACGTACAGGTGATGGATGGTGACATGCGGGCCTCCGCGGTTGCTCGGGGCGATCAGGGGCAAACGCGTATCGAGACACCGCGGGACGACGACCGGCAGCCGGGAGGGAAGGCCTGGGCATGAGAAGAGCCCTGTTCCGCAAGGACCGCAAGGACGGCTCGAACGCCGAGGTCGCACGCGACGTACACACACGTGTGGTGTGACGCGGTGTCTCAGAACCTCAGACGAGCAACGTCCTTCTCCAATCGACGGCAACAGGACCGCTGTACACCGTAGGAGTGCCCGGAACGGCTGTCAACGGCTTTTCGGAGCACGACGTCACCGCCCCCGAGGAGGCCCCGTGCCCGACGGCCCGCTCTCGCTGCCGGCCCGCCTGTCCCTGCTGGTCTGGGACGCCGACCCGTCCCGGCAGGCCCCCGTGGTGCGGGCCGGGGCCCTCGCCGAGCTGGCCCGGCGGGGCCTGCTGGTCGACGACGACGGGATCGCCGCACCCCGTGACCTCGACTCCCGGACCGGTGACCCGGTGCTGGACGGCCTTCTGGAACTGGTCAGCGAGTCCTTCCCGCACCGCTGGCGCGTCTGGGTGACGCTGCGCGCGCGGTACACCCTGGACGCGGTCCGGGAGCAACTGGTGGCCCAGGGAGTGCTGCGCGCCGAGAAGCACCGGGTCCTCGGGGTGTTCCCGTCGGTGGAGCACGTCCTGGCCGACGCGGACCGGGTACGGGCCCTGCGGCGGCAGGCACGGCAGATCCTCGACGGACCGGCACCGTCCGAGGACGTCCCCGAGCAGACGGCGACGGCCCTCGTCCTCGCACGGGCGTCGGGCCTGCTGCCGGGCCCGGAGGGCTCCTCCCACGGCCGGCGCGCCGAGGCACTGGCGCACCGCGCCGCGGCGACGCCCGCCCTCGGCGCCGTCCTGTGCGAGCTGCGCGCGGGGCTGGCCGGCACCGCGCCGCTGCCCACGCTCACACGGGGGCGGTGACCCGGGGGCCGCGGGGCCCACGGGCCACGAGCCGGCGCTACGGATGCTCCGCCGGTCGGGC
Source organism: Streptomyces sp. NPDC018964 (assembly GCF_044390325.1). Classification (NCBI taxonomy): domain Bacteria; kingdom Bacillati; phylum Actinomycetota; class Actinomycetes; order Kitasatosporales; family Streptomycetaceae; genus Streptomyces; species Streptomyces sp. NPDC018964. Next base: position 239,526 of record NZ_JBIRYZ010000003.1, on the reverse strand, counting down.
GACACCCACGTCCGCGCCTACGCCCACGCCTCTGCCTTCACCTTCGCCGGACTCCGCGCTCCGTGACCACGCGCGGTGCCGGGGGAGTGGACGCGGCAGCCCGGAGCGTGCCACCGCCGGCCCCGCCCGAGTGCCGACGCGGCGGGATCCTCGTCCCCGGGGCCGTCGACCCGGGGACCGTGGAGGAAGCCGCCCATGGAGCCGGTGCGCCGGGCGCCGCCCGCGCGCTCGACACCCCGACGGGCGGCGGGCGTCGGCCCGGGGCCCCTCACGCGTCGCGCATCAGCTCCGCGAGATCGTGGTCCAGGTCGAGCCGGAGGTGCTCCAGACCGGTCGGCACCAGCTCGCCGGTGGCCTCCAGGAACCGGCGCAGCTCACCCGAGCGGACGTGCACGACGGCGGTCCCCTCGGGGGCGTGGAACTCCAGCACGGTGCGGTCGTAGCCGTACGGCCGCACCCGTACGTCGCCGTCGCCCTCGGGCTCTTGCATCCCCGCGGCGAGCAGATCGCGGGCGAAGGTCCAGCAGACCTCGACGCCCTCCAGGGTGGCGGGCGCGGGGAAGGTCATGTGGACGGCGAACGGGTCGTCGCGGTCGTAGTGCAGGGTGGCGGGAATGCTCGGCATCCGCGGCGCGGCGGCGACGAGACGGGCCTCGACGGTCTGCTCGATGACGGTGGACAACGCCTTGCTCCCTCGTGACGGCTGGACAGGCTTCCGGGGCGGATCGGGTCGGCTACTGGATGAGACGACGGAATCGGCCAATCCGTGCACACGAGAAGCGAGTGACCTCTGTCACCGCCTTCATGCACCCGAGTGACAGGGCTCTCCCGGACGGCCTCCGGGACGCCCTCGCCGACTGGAGCACCGATGCGTGCGACGTGCCCTGATCGCCGCCGGCGTGGGTACCCGTGTGCCGTACCCGAGAGGAAGTGAGCGGACATGCCACGCGGTTCCAGCCCCAAACGGGAACGGCAGTACGAGCACATCAAGGAGAGCGCCGAGGACCGGGGCGAGAGCACCGGGCGCGCCGAGGAGATCGCCGCCCGGACGGTGAACAAGGAGCGCGCCCGGTCCGGCGAGTCGAAGACGGCCAGCCGCACCTCCACGCAGGACATGTCGTCCGGCAGGCGGGGCGGCCAGCGGTCCGGCAAGGGCTCCCAGGGGCCCACCCGCGACCAGCTGTACGAGGAGGCCAGGAAGAAGGGCGTGGAAGGCCGTTCGAGCATGAACAAGAGTCAGCTCCAGCGGGCGCTCGGCAAGTGAGCCGCCTCCGCGCGGAGGGGGAGCGCCCTCCGCGCGGAGCGCACCCGCCGCGTAGGCTCAGGGCCACCATGACGACCGTACGCACACCGGCCGACTGGCCCGTGACCGAGGAAGAGGCCCGCGCGGTCCAGGACGCCCTGCGCGCGCGGGTGGTGCTCGACGAACCGGGCCCGCCGCCCGGGACGGGCCACGTCACCGGGGTCGACGTGGCGTACGACGACGAGCGGGACGTCGTCGCCGCCGCGGCCGTCGTCCTGGACGCCGCCACCCTCGACGTCGTCGCCGAGTCCACGGCCGTCGGCCGGATCTCCTTCCCGTACGTCCCCGGCCTGCTCGCCTTCCGCGAGATCCCCACCGTGCTGGCCGCCCTCGACGCCCTGCCGTGCCCGCCCGGCCTCGTGGTCTGCGACGGCTACGGCCTCGCCCACCCCCGCCGCTTCGGCCTCGCCAGCCACCTCGGCGTCCTCACCGGCCTGCCGACGATCGGCGTCGCCAAGAACCCCTTCACCTTCACCCACGACGAACCGGACACCCCGCGCGGCAGCACCTCACCGCTGCTGGCCGGCCACGAGGAGGTCGGCCGCGCCCTGCGCACCAGGGACGCCGTCAAGCCGGTCTTCGTCTCGGTCGGCCACCGCGTGAGCCTGGACAACGCCTGCGCCCACACCCTCGCCCTGGCCCCCGCCTACCGCCTGCCGGAAACCACCCGCAGAGCCGACGCCCTGTGCCGCCGGGCCCTCGCCGGGGCCGCTTCCGTTCAGGACACGTCCTCGACCTTCCACCGCCCCACCTCGCGGTACTCCGAGTCGTAGACCACCGCCCCGTCCCCGGGCTCCATCGCGTAGTGCCGCAGGTTCCCGCCCCAGTACCGCAGGATCCGTCCCAGCTCGCCCGCCGGGTCCTTCGTCAGCGCGTCGTCGTCCATGGCCACTTCGAGGAGAAATCGCATGCCTTCGAGTGTTTCATTGAACCGCGCTGTGAAAGTCGGGCCCGTGGCGGGCCGCGACATCCTCATGTTTTGCGGGGTGCGGGGCGCGGAAGTCTCAAACGGGCGGTTCACCCGCGCGGCGTCCGCCCGTCGTTCTGAGTACCGCTCCTGAGTACCTGTACGGATGCCGGTGCCCGACCGCCCCGGCAGGCTGGCACGCATGACGACGCACCGCGCACCCAAGCCCGTTGCCGCCGACGGACGGCCCGCCGAGCGGGCCGTCACCGTCGGGCTCGCCCTCGCCGTACTCGCCGGGCTGGGCTGGATCGCCGGAATGATCTACACGTTGGTCCAGTGGCCGCTGTAGCCGGCCTCCGGCTCCTCAGCGTGTCGCGGCGACGCGGAAGCGGATGCCCGCCGCGCGGAGGCGGCCGATCAGCGCGTCGCCCATCGCCACCGCCGTCGTGACCTGGCCGGCCGTCGGCGGGAGGTCGTCGAAGGCCAGGCAGAGCGCCCCCTCGGCCAGCATCTTCGCCGTCTCGTCGTAACCGGGGTCGCCGCCCGCGACCTCCGTGTACACCCGGCGTCCGCCGCCCGCGCCGACGAAGCGGACGGAGAACCAGCTCCGGGCGCGCTTTTCGGGGCCCGGCCCCTCACCGGGCCCGAGCCGGTCGGAGAGCCGGCGCCGCAGCGGCGGGAACTGGGCCGCCGCCACCAGCGCGCCCACGGCCGCCACCCCGCCCACCGCCACCGGGAGCCGCCGCACGGCCGCGTGGTGCCGGTAGCGGAAGTCGGGGCCGTACCGGTCGAGCGACCTGGCCGAACGGCGCACGATCTGCGCGTCGAGGGTCGGCAGGGGCAGGGCCCAGGCGCCGGCCTCCGGCGCGTAGCGCGGCGCGCCGGCCGAAGCGGACACCCGGCGGCCCATCAGCCGCGGCTCGTGGCGCCGGCGGTCCAGGGCCGCCGCGCGGAGCCCGCGGTGGCGGGCGAACTGGTTCAGCGCCGAGGCGAGGGTCCCGCCCGAGAAGGCCGCGTCGACGGTCACGAAGCCGTCCACGGTCAGCGGCACCCCCTCCGGGAGCTGCCGCACGGTGAAGTACGCGCCCAGGTCGTGCGGCACCGAGTCGAAGCCGCAGGCGTGCACCAGCCGTGCCCCGGTCTCCCGCGCGCGGGCGTCGTGCCGGACGTACACCAGGTCCACGAACTCCGGCTCACCCGTGAGGTCGACGTAGTCCGTCCCGGCGTCCGCGCAGGCGGCGACGAGTCCCTCGCCGTACTCCACGTAGGGGCCGACGGTGGTGACGACCACGCGCGCCTGTCCGGCGAGGGCGCGCAGCGAGGCCGGGTCGGACACGTCCGCCCGCAGCAGCCCGATCCCCGCCCCGCCGGGCAGCCGCTCCCGCAGCCGCTCCAGCTTCTCCGTGCCGCGGCCGGCGATCGCCCAGCGCAGCCCGGCGGGAGCACGGCCGGCGAGGTACTCCGCGGTCAGCGTTCCGACGAAGCCGGTCGCTCCGAAGAGAACGATGTCGTACGGACGGTCCGTCCTGTTCAGCCTGCTCATGACACCCCTTGGTCGTGCAGCCGCGCCGCTGTCGGTGGCCGAGGCTAGCGTGAGGGGTGCGGGGCCCGACGGCGAGCCCGTGAGGAGACCGGCGGCCGTGCCCCGAACGCCCCGAAGAAGCGGGAAAAGGCGCGACAGCGCGTGGACCGGCGCGGGAGACGGGCACCGCGCCGTACAGTGGCCAAGCGCTTGCTCGCCCGGTCTTGTGCCGGGCGGGACACGTTCCTAACATCGCAGGTGTTACACCAGTAGTGTCACAGCCGATGGAGGCTCGATGACGGAGGCGAGGACGTTGGGACGCGGTCCGCTCGACGGCGTGCGCGTGGTCGAGCTGGCCGGGATCGGGCCCGGCCCGTTCGCCGCCATGCTCCTCGCCGACCTGGGCGCCGACGTCGTACGCGTGGACCGCCCCGGGGGGACTGCGCTCGGGATCGACCCCGCCCTCGACGTGACCAACCGCAACAAGCGTTCCGTGATCGTCGACCTGAAGGCCCCCGACGGCCCCGCGCGCGTCCTCGACCTGGCCGGACGCGCCGACGTCCTCATCGAGGGCTACCGCCCCGGAGTCGCCGAACGGCTCGGCGTCGGCCCCGGGGACTGCCACGCCCGCAACCCCCGCCTGGTCTACGGCCGGATGACCGGATGGGGCCAGCAAGGGCCCCTCGCCGACCGCGCGGGCCACGACATCGCCTACATCGCCCTCACCGGCACCCTCGGCATGATCGGCGCCCCGGACGGACCCCCGGCCGTCCCGGCCAACCTGCTCGGTGACTACGCGGGCGGCTCCCTCTACCTCGTCGTCGGCGTCCTCGCCGCGCTGCACCACGCGCGCGCGACCGGCACCGGCCAGGTCGTCGACGCCGCCATCGTGGACGGCGCCGCCCACCTCTCCACGATGATCCACGGCATGCTCGCCGCCGGCGCCTGGCAGGACCGGCGCGGCGCCAACCTCCTCGACGGCGGCTGCCCCTACTACGGCACCTACGAGACCGCCGACGGCGGGCACATGGCGGTGGGCGCGCTGGAACCCCGGTTCTACGCCGAGTTCCTGAGCCTGCTCGGCCTGGACGACCAGGCCGGGGCGCACACCGACGTCACCCGCTGGCCGGAGCTGCGCGCACGGGTCACCGCCCGCTTCAGGACCCGCACCCGCGACGAGTGGACGGCCCGTTTCGACGGCTCCGACGCGTGCGTGGCGCCGGTGCTGTCGCTGCGCGAGGCCCCGCACCACCCGCACCTCGCCGCCCGCTCCACCTTCACCGACCACGCGGGCATCACCCAGCCCGCACCGGCCCCGCGGTTCTCCGCGACCCCCACCACCGTTCGCACCGGCCCCGCCCGGCCGGGCGCCGACACCGACGACGTGGCCCGCGACTGGGACGTACCCGGACTGACGGCCCCGGCCCCCTCGCACTCCTCCAAGCCCTCGAACCCCCAGCGAAAGGCCCCCTCGTGAGCACCGAAGCGTACGTGTACGACGCGATCCGCACCCCGCGCGGGCGCGGCAAGGCGAACGGCGCCCTGCACGGGACCAAGCCCGTCGACCTGGTCGTCGGCCTCATCCACGAGCTCCGCGACCGCTTCCCCGGCCTCGACCCGGCGGCCGTCGACGACATCGTGCTCGGCGTCGTCGGCCCGGTCGGCGACCAGGGCTCCGACATCGCCCGCATCGCCGCCATCGCGGCCGGACTGCCCGACACGGTGGCGGGCGTGCAGGAGAACCGCTTCTGCGCCTCGGGCCTGGAGGCCGTCAACCTGGCCGCCGCCAAGGTCCGCTCCGGCTGGGAGGACCTGATCCTCGCGGGCGGCGTCGAGTCCATGTCCCGCGTCCCCATGGCCTCGGACGGCGGCGCCTGGTTCAACGACCCGATGACCAACCTCGCCACCGGCTTCGTCCCGCAGGGCATCGGCGCCGACCTGATCGCCACCATCGAGGGCTTCTCCCGGCGGGACGTCGACGAGTACGCCGCCCTGTCGCAGGAACGCGCGGCCACCGCCTGGAAGGAGAACCGCTTCGAGCGGTCCGTCGTCCCGGTGAAGGACCGCAGCGGCCTCACCGTCCTCGACCACGACGAACACCTGCGCCCCGGCACCACCGCCGACTCGCTGGCCAAGCTGAAGCCGTCCTTCGCCGACATCGGCGAACTGGGCGGCTTCGACGCCGTCGCCCTGCAGAAGTACCACTGGGTGGAGAAGATCGACCACGTCCACCACGCGGGCAACTCCTCCGGCATCGTCGACGGAGCCGCCCTCGTCGCCATCGGCTCCAAGGAGGTAGGCGACCGCCACGGACTCACCCCGCGCGCCCGGATCGTCTCCGCCGCCGTCTCCGGCTCCGAGCCCACCATCATGCTCACCGGCCCCGCCCCCGCCACCCGCAAGGCCCTCGCCAAGGCCGGCCTGACCATCGACGACATCGACCTCGTCGAGATCAACGAGGCGTTCGCCGCGGTCGTCCTGCGCTTCGTACGGGACATGGGCCTGTCGCTGGACAAGGTCAACGTCAACGGCGGCGCCATCGCCCTGGGCCACCCCCTCGGCGCCACCGGCGCGATGATCCTCGGCACCCTCGTCGACGAACTCGAGCGCCAGGACAAGCGCTACGGCCTCGCCACCCTGTGCGTGGGCGGCGGCATGGGCATCGCCACCGTCGTCGAACGCCTCTGAACCCCAGCGACCCGCCACCTCACTCACGGAGACACCCTCATGACCGAGAGCACCACCATCCGCTGGGAACAGGACCGCACCGGCGTCGTCACCCTCGTCATCGACGACCCGAACCAGTCCGCGAACACCATGAACCAGGCGTTCCGCGACTCCCTCGCCGTGATCGCCGACCGTCTGGAGGCCGAGAAGGACTCCCTCCGCGGCGTCATCGTCACCTCCGCCAAGAAGACCTTCTTCGCCGGCGGCGACCTGCGCGACCTCATCCGGGTCACCCCCGAGACGGCGCAGGACCTCTTCGACGGCGGCATGGCCCTCAAGCGGCACCTGCGCCGCATCGAGACCCTCGGCAAGCCCGTCGTCGCGGCGATCAACGGCGCCGCCCTCGGCGGCGGCTACGAACTCGCCCTCGCCTGCCACCACCGGATCGCCCTCGACGCCCCCGGCTCCAAGATCGGCTGCCCCGAGGTCACCCTCGGCCTGCTCCCCGGCGGCGGCGGTGTCGTCCGCACCGTGCGCATGCTCGGCATCACCGACGCGCTGCTGAAGGTGCTCCTCCAGGGCACCCAGTACAGCCCGCGCCGCGCCCTGGAGAACGGCCTGGTCGACGAGATCGCCGACACGCGCGAGGACATGCTCGCCAAGGCCCGCGCCTTCATCGACGCCCACCCCGAGTCCGCCCAGCCCTGGGACAAGCCGGGTCACCGCATCCCCGGCGGTACCCCCGCCCACCCGAAGTTCGCCGCCAATCTCCCCGCCTTCCCGGCCAACCTGCGCAAGCAGACGGGCGGCGCCCCCTACCCGGCCCCGCGCAACATCATGGCCGCCGCCGTCGAGGGCTCCCAGGTCGACTTCGAGACCGCCCAGGTCATCGAGGCCCGCTACTTCGTCGAGCTGGCCGCCGGACAGACCTCGAAGAACATGATCCAGGCGTTCTTCTTCGACCTCCAGGCGGTCAACTCCGGCGCCAGCCGGCCGAAGGGCGTCGAACCGCGCGAGGTGACCAAGGTGGCCGTCCTCGGCGCCGGGATGATGGGCGCCGGCATCGCCTACTCGTGCGCCCGCGCGGGCATCGAGGTCGTCCTGAAGGACGTCTCCCTGGAGGCCGCCGTCAAGGGCAAGGGCTACTCCGAGAAGCTGTGCGCCAAGGCCGTCGCCAAGGGCCGTACCAGCCGGGAGAAGGCCGACGCGCTGCTCGCGCGGATCACGCCCACCGCCGAGGCCGCCGACCTCGCCGGCTGCGACGCGGTCATCGAGGCCGTCTTCGAGGACACCGCCCTCAAGCACAAGGTGTTCCAGGAGATCCAGGACGTCGTCGCCCCCGACGCGCTGCTGTGCTCCAACACCTCCACCCTGCCCATCACCGCCCTCGCCGAGGGCGTCGAGCGCCAGGCCGACTTCATCGGGCTGCACTTCTTCTCACCCGTCGACAAGATGCCGCTGGTCGAGATCATCAAGGGGGAGCGCACCGGCGACGAGGCGCTGGCCCGCGCCTTCGACCTGGTCCGCCGGATCAACAAGACCCCGATCGTCGTCAACGACTCGCGCGGCTTCTTCACCTCGCGCGTCATCGGCCACTTCATCAACGAGGGCGTCGCCATGGTCGGCGAGGGCATCGAGCCCGCGTCGGTCGAACAGGCCGCCGCCCAGGCGGGCTACCCGGCCAAGGTGCTCTCCCTGGTGGACGAGCTGACCCTCACCCTCCCGCGCAAGATCCGCAAAGAGACGAAGCGGGCCGTCGAGGAGGCCGGCGGCACCTGGACCGCGCACCCCGCCGAGGCCGTCATCGACCGCATGGTCGACGAGTTCGAGCGCCCCGGCCGCAGCGGCGGCGCCGGCTTCTACGAGTACGGCGAGGACGGCAGGCGCGGCGGCCTGTGGCCCGGACTGCGCGAGCACTTCACGAAGGCCGGACATCGGATCCCGTTCCGCGACATGCAGGAACGGATGCTGTTCGCCGAGGCGCTGGACACCGTCCGGCTCCTCGAGGAGGGCGTGCTCACGTCTGTCGCCGACGCCAACATCGGCTCGATCCTCGGCATCGGCTTCCCCGGCTGGACCGGCGGCGTCCTCCAGTACATCAACGGCTACGAGGGCGGCCTGCCCGGATTCACGGCCCGCGCGCGCGAGCTCGCCGAGCGCTACGGCGAGCGCTTCACCCCGCCGGCGCTGCTGGTGGCGAAGGCGGAGCGGGGAGAGGTCTTCACGGACGCCCGCTGACCCGCCGCGAGGGGTGACGGGCCCGTCCCGTCACTCCTCCTCGTCGAGCCACTCCCGCAGCTCCTCCCGCAGCGACCGCTGGAACGTGGTCAGCAGCGCCTGCACCACCAGCGGGTGCATCCGGGCGGACAGGGACCGCACGTCCCGCGCGTCCCGCTCCGCGACCGCGTCGCGCAGCAGCCGCGACAGCTCGCGGGCGGCCGCGCGGGAGTGCTCGGTGAGCGCGGTGCGCGCGGCGAGGACCGTCTCGTGGGACAGCGGCACGTCCAGCAGCTCCACCCCGAGCCGCAGCAGCCCGGGGTCGACCCGCAGCACCTCGCGGTCCCGCTCGACGACGCCCATCGCCGTCAGCCGCCGGAGGTCCTCCTCGTCCAGCGCCCGCCCCGCCCGGCGCTCCAGCTCCCCGCGCGGCACCGTCTCCACCGCCTCGGGCGCCCAGGAGGCCACCACCGCCCGCTGGACCGCCAGGTCCCGGGCGCTCAGATCCGGCGGCAACTGCCCCAGGTACCGCTCGATCGCCGCCAGCGTCATGCCCAGGTGCTGCAACTCCTCGATGAGTTCCAGCCGGGCCAGGTGCTCCCGCCCGTAGTGACCGACCCGCCGGGGGCCGATCACCGGCGGCGGCAGCAGCCCCTTGGTGCCGTAGAAGCGGACCGTGCGCACGGTGACACCGGCCCGCGCCGCCAGTTCGTCGATCGTGAGCGGCTGCTCGGTCTCGGTCGTCATGCGCAGCAGTATCGCTGTCCCACCACCGCTGTGACACCTCGGCCGTCACCCCGCGCGGGCGTGTGAGATGTCCCGCGGTGTGACGTGCGCCATCGCGTGAGACACCGCACTTCGGGAAAGGTGCCCCCTCGGTCTGTGCCTTGATCCGAGCGCGCCGGCCGAGGCAATCCGGACACCCGGGCGCGACCCGCCCGAGCGCACCAGAGAGTGGAACCACTTCGTGAGCAAGGACGCCGTCACCACGGCAACGGCCGCAGAGCGCACCGCCGCGGCCCCGACGCCCGCGGACGCGGGCGACGCCGGTTACAGCAAGGACCTCAAGGCCCGCCACGTCAACATGATCGCCATCGGCGGCGCGATCGGCACCGGACTCTTCCTGGGCGCCGGAGGACGCCTGCACGACGCGGGCCCGGCGCTCGCGATCGCCTACCTGGTCTGCGGCGTCTTCGCCTTCTTCGTCGTCCGCGCCCTGGGCGAGCTGGTCCTGTACCGGCCGTCGTCAGGGTCCTTCGTGTCGTACGCGCGCGAGTTCCTCGGCGAGAAGGGCGCGTACGTCGCCGGCTGGATGTACTTCCTCAACTGGTCGACCACCGGCATCGCCGACATCACCGCGATCGCCCTCTACACGCACTACTGGAGCGCGTTCACCGACATCCCGCAGTGGGTGCTCGCGCTGATCGCCCTCGCCGTGGTCCTCGCGGTGAACCTGATCTCGGTGAAGATCTTCGGCGAGATGGAGTTCTGGTTCGCGATCGTCAAGGTCGCCACCCTCGTCGCCTTCATGCTCATCGGCGTCTTCCTGCTCGCCACTCAGCGCGAGGTGGGCGGCGGCACCCCCGGCCTGAGCATGATCACCGACAACGGCGGCATCCTTCCGCACGGCGTGCTGCCCGTCGTCCTCGTCATGCAGGGCGTGATCTTCGCGTACGCGGCGCTGGAACTGGTCGGCGTCGCCGCGGGCGAGACCGCCGAACCGGAGAAGGTCGTCCCCCGCGCGGTGAACTCCATCATGTGGCGCGTCGGCCTCTTCTACGTCGGCTCCGTCGTCCTGCTCGCCCTCCTGCTCCCCGGCTCGGTGTACTCGGCCGACGAGAGCCCCTTCGTCACGGTCCTGTCGAAGATCGGCGTCCCGGCCGCCGGCGACGTGATGAACCTCGTCGTCCTCACGGCCGCGATGTCGTCCCTGAACTCCGGCCTGTACTCCACCGGCCGCATCCTGCGCTCCATGGCCATGGCGGGCTCCGCCCCGAAGTTCACCGCCCGCATGAACCGCAGCCAGGTGCCCTACGGCGGCATCCTGCTGACCTGCGGCGTGTGCGTCCTCGGCGTCGGCCTGAACTTCCTCATGCCGGCCCAGGCCTTCGAGATCGTGCTGAACGTCGCCTCCCTCGGCATCGTCAGCACCTGGGTGATCATCATGATCTGCCACCTGGTCTTCGTCCGCCGCGCCCGTGCCGGGCTCCTCACCCGCCCGTCCTTCCGGCTCCCCGGCAGCCCGGTCACCGAGATCGCCACCATCGCCTTCCTGGTCTCCGTCCTCGGCCTGATGTGGAACGACCCGGAGGTCGGCCGCAAGACCCTGCTGCTCGTCCCGGTGATCGCCGCGATGCTGGTCGGCGGCTGGTACGGCGTCCGCCGCCGGGTGGCGCGGAACACCGGCCAGGAGCTCTCGCGGCCGGCGAAGTAGCAGGCCGGAGCCACTGTCAGTGGCAACGCCTACGGTGGCGTCATGTCGGAGATCACGTACGTCCGGGGTGACGCCACCGTTCCGTCGGTGAAGGGCGTCAAGGTCATCGCCCACGTCTGCAACGACATCGGCGGGTGGGGGAAGGGCTTCGTCCTGGCCGTGTCGCGCCGCTGGCCCGAACCGGAGGTCGCCTACCGCGCCTGGCACCGCGACCGCGCCGCGAACGACTTCGCTCTGGGCGCGGTCCAGCTGGTCCAGGTCGAGCGGTACGTCTGGGTGGCCAACATGATCGGCCAGAGGGGCACAAGGACGGGCAGCAAGGGCGTCCCCGTCCGCTACGAGGCGATCGACACCGCCCTCGGCCGCCTCGCCGACAGGGCGACGGAGCTGGACGCCTCCGTGCACATGCCCCGCATCGGCTGCGGCCTGGCCGGCGGCACGTGGTCCCGCATCGAACCCCTGATCACCCAGCGGCTGGTACGGCGCGGGATACCGGTGACGGTGTACGACCACGGCGACTGAGCGGACCCGTCACCGCTCCCACCCGTGGACCGGCGCGTCCCACCAGGTGTGGTTTCGGCCGCCGGTGACGTCATGAGGCACCAACCGCCCTCTTCTGCACCCGAGTTCACCCCTGTACCGTCCCGCGCATGCCGAAACGCACGCGCTTCACGACCTGGAGACCGCTCGCGGCGGTGGCCACTGCCGCCCTGACGGCCACGCTCCTCACCCCCGTGGCGGCACACGCCGCGCCGCCGCGCGAGAGCCTGCCCGTCCACTCCTACGACGACGCCGTCCGCGAGGCCGTCTGGGTGGACACCGGACTCGACGAGGACCGGGACGGCCGCACCGACCGGGTCGCCGTCGACATCGTCCGCCCCCGCGAACCCGCGCAGCGGGGCCGGAAGGTCCCCGTCATCATGGACGCCAGCCCGTACTACTCCTGCTGCGGGCGCGGCAACGAGAACCAGAGGAAGACCTACGACGCGAACGGCGACGTCGTCCGGATGCCGCTGTTCTACGACAACTACTTCGTGCCGCGTGGCTACGCCGTCGTCGGCGTCGACCTGGCCGGAACCAACCGGTCCGACGGCTGTGTGGACGTCGGGGGCCGCTCCGACATCCAGTCCGCGAAGGCCGTCGTCGACTGGCTGAACGGCCGCGGCAAGGCCTACACCAGCCGCACCGGCACCGAACGGGCCAGGGCCGACTGGACCGACGGCCGCACCGGCATGATCGGCAAGAGCTGGGACGGCACCATCGCCAACGGCGTCGCCGCCACCGGCGTCGAGGGCCTGGAGACCATCGTCCCGATCGCCGCGATCTCCTCCTGGTACGACTACTACTTCACCCAGGGCGCCCCGCTCTACGACTCCGGCCCCGACTGGCTGTCCCAGTACGTCGAGAGCCCCGAGGCCCGCGACCGGTGCGACGCCGTCCAGCGTGAACTCGTCGAGGGCGCCCCGCGCACCGGCGACCTGACCCCCCTGTGGACCGAACGCGACTACACGCGCGCCGCGAAGAAGGTGAAGGCCAGCGTCTTCCTGGTGCACGGCATGCAGGACCTCAACGTACGGATGCGGCACGTCGGCCCCTGGTGGGACGCCCTCGCGAAGAACGGCGTCGAACGCAAGATCTGGCTCTCCCGGACCGGCCACGTCGACCCCTTCGACTTCCGCCGCGCCGAGTGGGTCGACACCCTGCACCGCTGGTTCGACCACGAACTCCTCGGCTACGACAACGGCATCGACCGCGAGCCCATGGCCGACATCGAACGCCACCCCGACCAGTGGGTGACCTCGAAGAGCTGGCCGCCGCGCGGCACGCACACCACGACCCTGCGCCCCGCACAGGGCACCGAGGCCGGCGTCGGCACCCTCGGCCTGCGCAAGGGCAGGGGGACCGAGGCCTTCACCGACGACCCGCGGCTGAGCGAGACCGACTGGGCCGCCCGCGTCGACACCCCGACCCCGGACAAGGCCGGCTTCGTCACCGGCCCGCTCACCCGCGACCTGCGCCTGTCCGGCGCCTCCCGGGTCACCGTCACCGCCACCCCCAGCACACCCACGGCCCACCTCTCCGCCGTACTCGTGGACCTCGGCCCCGACACCGTCCGCGACTACGCCGCCGACGGGGAAGGCGTCACCACCCTCCCCGAACGCACCTGCTGGGGCGCGAGCACCGCGGGCGACAGCTCCTGCTTCCAGGAGACCCGCGCCACGACCACCGACGTCGAGCACACGATCGTCAGCCGTGGCTGGGCCGACCTCGGCCACCACGCAGGCGACGGCGAGGGCGAGCCGCTCACCCCCGGCAAGCGGTACACCCTCACCCTCGACCTGGCGGCCACCGACCACGTCGTCCCCGAGGGCCACCGCCTGGCACTGATCGTCGCCGGCACCGACCGGGGCCTGATCGATCCCCCGGCCGACACCCCGACGCTCACCCTCGACCTGGCCCGTACCTCCGCGCGGGTGCCGTTCGTCGGCGGGACGGCCGCCTTCGCCCGCGCCACGGCGGGCTCGCCCGCCACGGCCCCGGACGCCGTCCTGGACGGCGTGGACCGACCGGACGGCACCGCCCACCGCGTCCCCGGGGAGGCAGGCACATCACGCTGAGGAGGTGAGTTTTGCGCCAAAGGTGGTAGGGGCGTAGCGGGAGGAGCGTTCTCCGCCCAACGGCTCTGAGGAAAGGTGCCGCCTGTGACGCAGAACCAGCACAGCGACAAGGACGACACGGCGGGCCCGCTGCCGGGATCCGAAGCGGGCCTGCCGGGCCGGGACCGTCCGCGGACCGACCGGGTGGTGTTCGGCGTCACGGCCGTGCTCACCCTCGCGTTCGTGCTGTGGGGCGCCATCGGGACGGACTCGCTCGAGGACGCCTCCACCACCCTGCTCGGCGGGCTGATGCACAACGGTGGCTGGGCGTTCATGCTGGCCGCCTCCGGCTTCGTCGTCTTCGCCCTCTGGCTGGCGGCCAGCCGCTACGGCCGGATCCACCTCGGCGCCGAGGGCGAGGAACCGGAGTTCCGCACGGTGTCGTGGATCGCCATGATGTTCAGCGCCGGCATGGGCATCGGCCTGATGTTCTGGGGAGTGAGCGAACCGCTCGCGCACTACACGACACCCCCGCCGGGCACCAGCCCGGCCGACTCGGGTGACCGCATGGAGACGGCCATGGCGACCACCCTCTTCCACTGGACGCTCCACCCGTGGGCGATCTACGCGGTCGTCGGCCTCGCCATCGCCTACAGCACCTTCCGCAGGCGCCGCCGGCAGACCATCAGCGCCGTGTTCACCCCGCTCATCGGGGAGCGGCACGCGAACGGCGTCGGCGGCCGGGTCATCGACGTGCTCGCCATCATCGCGACGGTCTTCGGCTCCGCGGCCTCGCTCGGCCTCGGCGCGCTGCAGATCGGCTCCGGTGTGGAGAAGCTCGACTGGATGGGCAAGGTCAGCACCGGACTGCTGGTCGGCATCATCGCGGTGCTGACCGTGGCGTTCGTGGCCTCCGCGGTCTCCGGTGTGGAGAAGGGCATCCAGTGGCTGTCCAACACCAACATGGTGCTGGCGCTGATCCTCGCCGTGTTCGTGTTCGTCGCGGGCCCGACCATCCTCGTCCTGGACCTGCTGCCGACCTCGGTCTTCGCCTACCTCGGCGACCTGCCCGAGCTGGCCGGCCGCACCGAGATCAGCGGGGGAGAGGGCGTCGCCGACTGGCTGGGCAGCTGGACCGTCTTCTACTGGGCCTGGTGGATCTCCTGGACGCCCTTCGTCGGCATGTTCATCGCCCGCATCAGCCGGGGCCGGACCATCCGCCAGTTCATCGGCGGAGTCATCCTGGTGCCCAGCACGGTCAGCCTGGTCTGGTTCGCGATCTTCGGCGGTTCGGCGATGAGGCTCCAGGAACAGAACCGGCTCGGCGACGAGACCACCCCCGAGGGCCGGCTCTTCGCCGTGCTCCAGGAGTACCCCGTCGCCACCGTCACCAGCCTGCTGGTGATGATCCTCGTCGGCATCTTCTTCGTCTCGGGAGCCGACGCGGCCTCCATCGTGATGGGCACCCTCTCGCAGAAGGGCGCGCTCGAACCCAGCCGCTGGGTGGTGGTGTTCTGGGGCGTGGTCACCGGCGCGGTGGCGGCGATCATGCTGCTGGTCGGCAGCGGCCAGGGCGACGCGCTGACCGGCCTGCAGAACCTCACGATCCTCGCGGCGGCCCCGTTCGTCATCGTGATGATCTTCATGTGCGTGGCCCTCATGCGCGACCTGCGCCGCGACCCGCTCATCGTGCGGGGCGAGATGGGCTCGGAAGCGGTGGAACTCGCGGTCATCCAGGGCCACAAGAAGTACGACGGCGAATTCGAGCTCCGCGTGGGCCCGGGCCGCGGCCCGGACGTGGAGGGCGACCCCATCGGCAAACACTGACCCGATCCCCGCCCCCTCGCGCGACCGGCACGAAGCGGAATAACTCATGCCGCGCTCAGGTCACCCCCGGATGGGAATACTCACCACATGTCTGCCGAGTACGCGACCTTCGGCCTGGCACCGGCGACGAGAGCCGGTGGACTCCTCGAAGGCGGTGACTACCAGGTTCACCGGGACTTCGTCGACTTCGTCGTCGACGGCCGCCCGCTGCTCTTCCGCCTCTCCGACCTGGACGCCGTCTCCCCGCTCGCCTCCGACGTCCCGCCCTCCCTCTTCACCGCCCAGATCCACAGCCTGCTGCTGGAGACCGAGGCACCACTGCCCGCCGGCCGGTACGTCGTCTACGGCTGCCCCGAGTGCGAGGACCTCGCCTGCGGCGCGGTGACCGCGGTCATCGAACAAGACGGCGAGGACGTCGTCTGGCGCGACTTCGCCTGGCAGACCGACGAGCACGCAGACCTGGACCTCAACGGCTACCACGGCATAGGCCCGTTCCGCTTCCGCGGCACCGAGTACCGTACGGCCCTCACCGCCCTCCTCGACGGCGAAGCCCCCGGCGCCCGCCGCCGCGTCCTGCTGATCGGCGCCCGGGCCGCCCTGCTCGCCCGGCTCGCCGCGGCCCTGCGCACCATCGGCATCGGCGCCGACATCGCCCCCGACGCCGACGGCGTCCCCGCCGACGAACTGCGCGGCTACGGCGCCGTGGTCTTCGGCCGGTCGGTGAGCGTCGGCGAACGCGACGCCGTCCGCCGCGCCTTCGCCGACGCCGGTGTCGACGTGCCCTGCGTCGACGGCTTCGCCCCCGTCGTCCCGCTCCTCGTCGCCCAGACCGAACAGGCCCTGGAACGCGGCGCGCGCGACCGGCGCCGCCTGACGGAACTCACCGCCACCGGCGACACGGCGGAGCTGGAGATCACCTCGTCCTGCCGGGTCAAGCTCACCGCGTACCGGATCGACCGCCTCTCCCGCACCCACGTCCAGGACCTCTTCGACGGCGTACTCGAACCCGGCCGCCACCGGGTCCCGCTGGACGGCAGGGCGGTGAAGGGCGAGGCGTACCTCGTCGCGCGCGCCGGCGGGACGGTACGCGTGACGGAGGTGGGGCGGTGAGAACCGGGGAGCGTCCGGCCGCGCCCGGCCGTTAGGATCGGCGGTCTGATGACTGCCACCCTCGTCGCCAAGAACCTCGCCGCCGGGCACGGCGACCGCTCCTTGTTCACCGGCCTCGACCTCGTCGTCGCGCCCGGCGACGTGATCGGTCTGGTCGGTGCCAACGGCGCGGGCAAGTCCACGCTGCTGCGCCTGCTCGCCGGCCTCACCGCACCGGAACAGGGCGAGCTGCGCCTCTCCCCGCCCACCGCGACCGTCGGGCACCTCCCGCAGGAGCCGGAGCGCCGGCCCGGCGAGAGCGTACGGGCGTTCCTGGCCCGCCGCACCGGTGTCGCCGAGGCCCAGCGGACCATGGACGAGGCGACCCAGGCCCTGGTCGACGGCGCGCCGGGCGCGGACGACGCGTACGCCACCAGCCTGGAGCGCTGGCTGTCCCTGGGCGGCGCCGACCTCGACGAGCGCGCCGAGGAGGTCGCCGACTCCCTCGGCCTGGCCGTCGGCCTGGACCAGCCGATGACCTCGCTCTCCGGCGGCCAGGCGGCCCGCGCCGGGCTCGCCTCCCTCCTCCTCTCCCGCTACGACGTCTTCCTCCTCGACGAGCCGACCAACGACCTCGACCTGGACGGCCTGGAACGCCTCGAACGCTTCGTGACCGGCCTGCGCGCCGGCACGGTCGTCGTCAGCCACGACCGCGAGTTCCTCACCCGCACGGTCACCAAGGTCCTCGAACTCGACCTGGCCCAGCGGCAGGTCAACCTCTACGGCGGTGGCTACGAGGCCTACCTGGAGGAGCGGGACGTGGCCCGCCGGCACGCCCGCGACGAGTACGAGGAGTACGCCGACAAGAAGGCCGCGCTCCAGGACCGGGCGCAGACGCAGCGGGCCTGGATGGACAAGGGCGTGAAGAACGCGCGCCGCAAGGCGGGCAACGACAACGACAAGATCGGCCGCAAGTTCCGCAGCGAGGCCAGCGAGAAGCAGGCCGCGAAGGCGCGTCAGACGCAGCGCATGATCGAACGCCTGGAGGTGGTCGAGGAGCCGCGCAAGGAGTGGGAGCTGCGCATGGAGATCGCGTCGGCGCCCCGCTCCGGCGCGGTGGTGGCGACGCTGCGGGACGCCGAGGTACGGCGCGGCGACTTCACCCTCGGCCCGGTGTCCCTGCAGATCGACTGGGCGGACCGGGTGGCGGTGACGGGCGCGAACGGCGCCGGCAAGTCCACCCTGCTCGGCGCCCTCCTGGGCCGCGTCCCGCTCGACGCCGGACACGCCTCCCTGGGCTCGGGCGTACTCCTCGGCGAGGTCGACCAGGCCCGCGCGCTGTTCCACGGCCCCGAAGCCCTGCTCGACGCGTTCCGCCCGGCGGTCCCCGACCTGGAGCCGGCCGACATCCGCACGCTGCTGGCCAAGTTCGGCCTCAAGGCGGACCACGTCATGCGCCCGGCGGCCACCCTCTCCCCGGGTGAACGCACGAGGGCCGCCCTGGCCCTCCTCCAGGGCAGGGGCGTCAACCTCCTGATCCTCGACGAGCCGACCAACCACCTGGACCTGCCGGCCATCGAACAACTCGAATCAGCCCTCAACACCTACCAGGGCACCCTCCTCCTGATCACCCACGACCGCCGCATGCTCGACGCGGTGAGGGTGACCAGACGCCTGGAGGTAACGGACGGCAAGGTAACGGAGACCCCCGCGTAACTGCGGGCAGTCGTGCCTCCCCCAGTGCCTTAAAGGCCTGGGAGGTACCCCCAGGGCGATGGGGGTCCCCCGCCCGAGCGCAGCCGAGGGTGGGGGAGGGTGGGCGGTGGGGGTACCTCCCGCTCGAGCGAAGTCGAGAGTGGGGGAGGCACCCGGCAAGCGCCGGCCCGCGAAACCCACCCCCGCCCAGCCACAGCACCGGCGCGCCTACGCCAACCCGGCCCGCCGCAACGCATCGGCCATCGCCCCGTTCGCCGGAGCAGGCGCGGCCGCGGACCGCCCCTTCCCTCCGCCCCCGGAACCGGACCGCCCCTGCTGCTGCCGCTGCTTGGGAGGGCGCCCCCCTTGCCGCTGCTCCCCGCGCTGCCCCCGTTGCTCCCCCTGAGGCGCGGCCTCGTCGTCCAGCCGCAGCGTCAGCGCGATCCTCTTCCGCGGAAGATCGACGTCAAGCACCTTCACCTTGACGATGTCCCCAGGCTTCACCACGTCCCGGGGATCCTTCACGAACGTCTTCGACATGGCCGACACGTGCACCAGCCCGTCCTGGTGCACACCGACGTCCACGAACGCCCCGAACGCGGCCACGTTCGTCACGACGCCCTCCAGCACCATCCCGGAGGCCAGGTCGGAGATCTTCTCCACCCCCTCCTTGAAGACGGCGGTCCTGAACGCCGGCCGCGGGTCCCGCCCCGGCTTCTCCAGCTCCTTCAGGATGTCGCCCACGGTCGGCAGACCGAACTTCTCGTCCACGAAGTCCTCGGCCCGCAACGACCGCAGCACCGCCGTGTTCCCGATCAGCGCGGCGACCTCCGCCCCGGAGGACTTCACCATCCGCCGCACCACCGGATACGCCTCCGGGTGCACGCTGGACGCGTCCAGCGGATCGTCACCACCGCGGATCCGCAGGAAGCCCGCGCACTGCTCGTACGCCTTCGGGCCGAGCCGCGCCACCTTCTTCAGCTCGCTCCGCGACCGGAACGGCCCGTTGGAGTCCCGGTGCGCCACGATGTTCTCGGCGAGCCCGGAGGTGATGCCGGAGACCCGCGCGAGCAGCGGCGCCGACGCGGTGTTGACGTCCACGCCCACCCCGTTCACACAGTCCTCCACGACCGCGTCCAGCGAACGCGACAGCTTCACCTCGGACAGGTCGTGCTGGTACTGGCCGACCCCGATCGACTTCGGGTCGATCTTCACCAGCTCGGCCAGCGGGTCCTGGAGCCGGCGCGCGATCGACACCGCGCCGCGCAGCGACACGTCCATGTCGGGCAGCTCCTGGGAGGCGAAGGCGGAGGCCGAGTACACGGAGGCACCCGCCTCGGACACCATCACCTTGGTCAGCTTCAGCTCGGGATGCCGGGTGATGAGCTCACCGGCGAGCTTGTCGGTCTCACGGGACGCCGTGCCGTTGCCGATCGCGATCAGCTCGACCGCGTGCTCCTTCGCCAGCCGCGCCAGCTTCGCGATCGCCTCGTCCCACCGGTTGGCCGGGACGTGCGGATGGATGACGTCCGTGGCGACGACCTTGCCGGTCGCGTCCACCACGGCGACCTTCACACCCGTACGGAAACCGGGGTCGAGGCCCAGCGTCGCACGCGTACCGGCCGGGGCGGCGAGCAGCAGGTCGCGCAGGTTGGCCGCGAAGACCCGCACCGCCTCGTCCTCGGCCGCCGTCCGCAGCCGCAGCCTCAGGTCGATGCCGAGGTGCACCAGGATGCGCGTGCGCCAGGCCCAGCGGACCGTGTCGCCCAGCCACTTGTCGGCCGGGCGCCCCTGCTGGGAGATCCCGAACCGGCCGGCGATGATCCCCTCGTACGACGACGGGCCGTCCACCGGCTCCTCCGGCTCCAGGACGAGGTCGAGGACCTCCTCCTTCTCGCCGCGCAGCATCGCCAGGACCCGGTGTGAGGGCAGCTCGGTGAACGGCTCGGCGAAGTCGAAGTAGTCGGAGAACTTCGCCCCCGCCTCCTCCTTGCCGTCGCGCACCTTCGCGGCCAGCCGCCCGCGCACCCACATGCGCTCGCGCAGCTCACCGATCAGGTCGGCGTCCTCGGAGAACCGCTCGGTGAGGATGGCCCGCGCACCGTCCAGGGCGGTCTGCGGATCGGCGACGCCCTTGTCGGCGTCCACGAACGCGGCGGCCGCGGCGAGGGGCTCGACGCCCGGATCGGCGAGCAGCCCCTCCGCCAGCGGCTCGAGCCCCGCCTCACGCGCCATCTGCGCCTTGGTGCGCCGCTTGGGCTTGTACGGCAGGTAGATGTCCTCCAGCCGCGCCTTGGTCTCCGCGCCCCGGATCCGCGCCTCGAGCTCGTCCGTCAGCTTGCCCTGCTCGCGCACCGACTCCAGGATCGCCGTCCGGCGCTCCTCCAGCTCCCGCAGATAGCGCAGCCGCTCCTCGAGCGTGCGCAGCTGCGCGTCGTCGAGCATCTCGGTCGCTTCCTTGCGGTAGCGGGCGATGAAGGGCACCGTCGAACCGCCGTCGAGCAGTTCGACGGCAGCCCTGACCTGCCGCTCCCGTACGCCGAGCTCTTCGGCGATCCTGCCTTCGATGGACCCTGCGAGGGGTGTCGTCACGTTCCCGTACCGCCTTCTCCACTGAGGTTGCGCGGCAATTGTGGCAGGTGGCGCCGACAATCGTGGATCAGGGCGGCGATTCGCCCGGGGACCGCGCGGGCGGCGTCAGGCGCGGCGGCCCCGGGCGGTGGACGAGGCCCCGCCGAACAGCCGGGCGAGCGCCCGGAACGGCAGGGTCACTACGGTGGCGATGGCTCCGCCGATCTGGCGCAGGACATCCGCGATGGCACGCAGCACGTGTCTCTCCTTCCGTCTCCCGGCTCCGTCGGCCGGGTCCGACTGCGTGTACCTCGTCAACGCTTCACCATGCACGCCGTCCCGGTCCGGGCATGGCGGGAAAGGCGGGGAACCCGTCGTCGCGGCCAGGGCGGGCGCCGCCAAGAACCGACGGCACGGGGCGGCGAACCGTTCCCGTCGTCCTCCTCGACGGCGTGCGGAGCCTCGATGTCACCGGCCCCGTGGAGGTCTTCGCGGGTGCCGAGCAGCACACCCCGGGGACGTACCGGCTGAGCAGCGCCTCGCTGGACAGCGCTCCCGTACGTACGACCAGCGGGCCGACCGTCGTACCGGACGGGGCGCCGACGGACGCGCCGGAGCCGCGCACGCCGCTCGTGCCCGGCGCCACTTCGCCCGCGCCTTCCGCACCGAGACCGGTGTGACGCCGGGCCGCCACGTCGAGTCGGAGAGCCGCTTCACCCTGACGTGGGCACGCTCCAGGTGAAGCGCGGGGCCCGGCGCTCCAGGAACGCGGCGACGCCCTCCGCGGCGTCGCAGCTCTCCGCGGCCCGCTCACCCCAGTACGCGTCCCGGTCGGTGCGGCCGTCCGCGAACTCCTTCGCCGCCGCCTGCGTCAACCGCGACCGGGACGCCAGGATCCGGGTGAACTCCGCGACCCGCCCGTCCAGTTCGTCCTCGGGCAGCACCTCGTCCACCAGGCCGGTGCGCAGCGCCCGCCCGGCGTCGATCAACTCGCCCGAGAACAGCAGGTACTTGGCGGTGGCCGGGCCGACCAGGGAGACCAGCCGCCGGGTCGCGGAGGCCGGGTAGACGATGCCGAGCTTCGCCGGGGTCACCCCGAACAGCGCCCCCTCCTCGGCGAACCGCAGGTCACAGGCGGCCGCGAGCTGTGCCCCGCCGCCCACGCAGTGTCCGCGGACCGCCGCCAGGGTCGGCTTGGGGAAGGCGGCGAGCGCCTCCTCCGCCGCCACGGCCAGCCGCTGCGCCTCGAGCGGCGACCCGCGGAGCGTGGAGATGTCGGCACCGGCGCAGAACGTCCCGCCCTCACCGGTGAGCACCAGCACCCGTACGTCCGGATCGGCCGCCAGCGTTTCCAGCAGCGGCGGCAGGGAACCCCACATCGTGGCCGTCATGGCGTTGCGCTTCGCGGGATTGCGGATGACGACCGTGGCGACGTGCCCGGTGACGCCGTGCAGCAGCTGGGGCTCCATGCGCCGGATGCTATCCGCCCCGGCCGGAGCCCCGGCCGACAGGGCTCCGCCCGGCGGGCGGACGGCGGAGACCGGGACGAGGGGAAAGCGGGAGCGAGGAGGCAGCCATGGCCGATTCCACCAAGCCCCGGGGCGAGGCCGCGAAACTGAGCCGAGGCTTCGGCTGGCTCGCCGTCCTCGGCGTGATCCTGGTCGTCGCGGGCCTGGTCGGCCTGGCCTACACCGGCCTCGCCACCCTGACCTCGATGGTGCTGTTCGGCTGGCTGCTGCTGATCGGCGGCCTGGTCGGACTGCTGCACGCCGTCCAGGCACGGCACACCAACTTCTTCTGGCTCGGCGTGGTCGTCGCGGCCCTGAACATCGCGGCCGGCGTGGTCGTCCTGAGGACACCGGAGGCCGCGGCCGAGGCGCTCACCATGTTCGCCGCGCTGCTGTTCCTCACCGGCGGGGTGTTCCGCCTCGTCGGCAGCCTGGTGGTGCGCGGGCCGCAGTTCGGCTGGACGCTGGTGCAGGGCGCCTTCGGGCTGCTCCTCGGCGTCCTGGTGCTGGCCACCTGGCCCAGCAGCAGCCAGTACGTCATCGGTACGTTCTTCTCCCTCTCCCTGCTCTTCGACGGGCTCGGCCTGATCGCCACCGGCTACGGCGGACGCCGGATCGTCGGTATGGTCTCCGGCCGGCTGGCCGGCGAGGAGACCGCGCGGCCGCCGGAGAAGGAGAAGGGGCCGCACGGCGGCGATCACGGGACCGCCGAACCCGTACAACCCGAATAGTTCGCCGATCCGGCACGGGGCGGACCGGAACGGTCCCGCAAGCGACCTCGTCATGCGCGGGCGGTCGAAAACGCTCGATATCCGCTGACTTCTGTTCAGGCTCGAGGTACGGAGCCGGTCGGTGCCAACACTCGACGTGTGGTGACAAGCGAGCGTGAGAGCGGCGATCCGCTGCCGTACGAAGGTGTCTGGCGGTTCACCGCCCCGACGGTCGACGCCTCGGTGCCGCAGGCCCGCCACGCCGTGCGGGACCTCCTGCTGCGCCAAGGGGTGCCGGTCGCGGACGACGTCGTGCAGGGACTGCTGCTGATCGTCTCCGAGCTGGTCACCAACGCCGTACGGCACGCGGCTCTGCTGTCCCCGACGCTGGCCGTCGAGGTCGCCGTCGGCGCCGAGTGGGTCCGGGTGGCCGTGGAGGACAACCACCCCTACCGGCCCACCGCCCTGGAGACCGACCACGGCCGAACCGGCGGCCGCGGACTGCTCCTGGTGCGGGAGATCACCCGCGAGGCGGGAGGGGTGTGCGAGGTCGAGCACACCGCCACCGGCGGCAAGGTGATCTGGGCCGCCCTGCCGCTCAAGCCCACGGAGAGCTCCTAGGTCACCAGCCCGCCGACGGTCCCGTCAGTTCGCGGACCGCCGGGCGGGCCGCGTCCAGGACGGTCGGGAACCAGGCGGAGAAGGTGTCCCGCGCGTGCCGTTCCGCCAGTTCCGCCGGGGTCACGAACGCGGTGGTCGTCACCTCCCGCGGGTCCGGCCGCGGCGGCGACTGCACCATGCCGACGAAGAGGTGGTTGTACTCCTGCTCCACCAGGCCCGAGGCCGGGTCCGGGTGGTTGTAGCGGACCGTCCCGGCCTCGGCGAGCAGCGACGGGGAGACGCCCAGCTCCTCGAAGGTCCGCCGGGCCGCCGCCGCGAACGGCGCCTCACCGGGGTAGGGGTGACCGCAGCAGGTGTTGGACCACACACCGGGGGAGTGGTACTTGCCCAGCGCCCGCTGCTGCAGCAGCAGCCGCCCGCGCTCGTCGAACAGGAACACCGAGAACGCCCGGTGCAGCAGCCCCGGCGGCTGATGGGCGGCGAGCTTCTCCGCCGTGCCGGTCGTCACACCGTCCTCGTCGACCAGTTCCAGCAGGATCGGCTCGGCGGCGCCGTTCGACGGGCTGTTCGTCGCGGTGGCAGGTGTGATCGGCATACCCATCCTTCACTCGGTCTTCGCGCCCCAGTCTGCCGCACGAATCCGGCACTCCCGGCACTCCCGGACGCGCCCGCATGTCCCCGGGGCGCCCGTACGGGGGCGGAAGGCCGCGTACTCCGGCGCGGCGGCGCGCGGCGGCGCGCGCGGACCGGCCCTAATGGCACAGGCGCGCCTCGTGCTCCGCGTGCCCGCCGGGCTCCAGCTGGAAGGTGCAGTGCTCCACGTCGAAGTGGGCGCCCAGGCAGTTCTGCAGCTCGTGCAGCATCTTCTCGTGCCCGATGGTGTTCAGGACGTCGGAGCCGACGACGACGTGCGCGGAGAGCACCGGCATCCCCGAGGTGATCGTCCAGGCGTGCAGGTCGTGCACGTCCTCCACACCGTCGGTGGCGAGGATGTGCTTCCGCACCTGAGCCATGTCCACGCCCTTGGGCGCCGCCTCCAGCAGGACGTCGAGCGTCTCCCGCAGCAGCTTCACGGCGCGGGGCACGATCATCAGCGCGATCAGCAGCGAGGCGACCGGGTCGGCGGCCGTCCAGCCGGTGGCCAGGATCACCAGCGCGGACAGCATCACCGCGACCGAGCCGAGCGCGTCCGCCGCCACCTCCAGGAAGGCGCCGCGCACGTTCAGGCTCTCCTTCCGCCCGCGCATCAGCAGGGACAGCGACACCAGGTTCGCGACCAGGCCGATCGCGCCGAACACCAGCGCCAGACCGCCCTTGGTGTCGGCCGGGGTGACGAACCGCTCGATCGCCTCGTACAGCACGTAGCCGCCGACGCCGAGCAGCAGCACGCAGTTGGCCAGGGCGGCGAGGATCTCCGCGCGGGCCAGGCCGAAGGTGCGGTGCTCGCTCGGCGGGTGGCTCGCGAAGTGGATCGCCAGCAACGCCATGCCCAGGCCCACGGCGTCCGTCGCCATGTGGGCCGCGTCCGTGACCAGCGCGAGCGAGTCGGCCAGCACACCGCCGACGATCTGGACCACCATGACACCGAGCGTGATCGCCAACGCCACCCGCAGCCTGCCGCGGTACGCCGCACTCGCGGTACCGTCGGCGGGCGCGCCGTGCGCATGCCCGTGATCGTGCCCAGCCCCCATCGAAACGCCCCTTCCCGTGGCCCCGTCCGGATCACAGTGAACTACGGGGAGGGGGTATCCGCAACGCGGCACTGAACACCGTTGTCATATGCTCTGACCTGCGTAAACGATCCGCAGGTCAGGCGGTGGACGGCGCCGTCGGCCGCTCAGCCGCCGTGGTGCAGCAGCCACCCCCGCCACGCCGACTCGATCATCTCGCGCACCGAGTGCCGGGCGGTCCAGCCGAGCCGCTCGGCCGCGAGGGCGGCCGACGCCACCGCGCGGGGCGCGTCGCCGGGGCGGCGGCCCTCGACGAGCGGGGCCCGGGTGTCCCCGGTGACCTCGCCGATGACCGTGATCAGCTCGCGCACCGAGACGCCCTCGCCGCGGCCGATGTTCACCGTCAGGTCTCCCGTGAGCTTCCCCTCGGACAACCCCCGGGCCGCCGCCAGGTGCGCCTGGGCCAGATCGGCCACGTGGATGTAGTCACGGACGCACGTGCCGTCCGGCGTCGGGTAGTCGTCGCCGAAGACGCGCGGGGCCTCGTCACGCGTGAGCCGGTCGAAGACCATCGGCACGATGTTGAAGACACCGGTGTCGGCCAGCTCCGGCGCCGCCGCCCCCGCCACGTTGAAGTAGCGCAGGCACACCGTGTCGATGCCGTGCGCCCGGCCCGCCGCCCGGACCAGCCACTCGCCGGCGAGCTTGGTCTCGCCGTAGGGGTTCACCGGGGCGCAGGGCGTGTCCTCCGTGATGAGGTCCACACCGGGGTCGCCGTACACGGCCGCGGACGAGGAGAAGACGAAGCGCTCGATCCCGGCGTCGGCGACGGCGTCCAGGAGCGTCGCGAGACCGCCCACGTTCTCCCGGTAGTACCGGGTCGGCTGCGCCACGGACTCACCGGCCTGCTTGCGCGCGGCGAGGTGCACCACGCCCGTCACCCCGTGCTCCGCGCACACCCGCCCCAGCAGCGCGCCGTCCAGCGACGAGCCCCTGACCAGCGGGACGTCGGCGGGCAACCGCGCCGGCACTCCGGCCGAGAGGTCGTCCAGCGCCACGACCCGTTCCCCGGCACCGGTCATGGCCCGCGCCACGTGTGCCCCGATGTAACCGGCCCCGCCGGTGATCAGCCATGTCATGGTCGTCCACCCTATGCCGAGCGGATGCGACGGTCCCCGATGTGTCGATCCGGGCCGTATGCCCGTTCTGGTGGAGCGGTTTGTGGGCCGGGCCCCGCATCACCGATGATGATCGCGGCAGAGGCGCGCGGGCGAACCATGCCGGTCCAACCGTCGAACGGGCGGTGAACGCGGGCTTCCGGGTATCCGATAGCCTCTGCCGACATGCCGCCCGGGGGTCCGCGCGGGCACCTCAATCGTGTACATGACCGGCGTCGACGCGTCGGCACCCAGGGAGTGAGATTCGGTTGTCGACCGCCATCCTGACCGGTCAACCGGTCCCCGGTTCGTCACTCGAGAGCGATCTGCGCTCCCTCGGATTCGACGTGCGGACCGCGTCCGGCACCGCGGAGGCCGAGACCCTGCTCGCCGGGGTACCCGCCGGACAGCGGGTCGCCGTGGTCGACGCCCGCTTCGTGGGCCACGTGCACGCGCTGCGCCTCGGCCTCACCGACCCCCGCTTCCCGCTCTCCGCGATCCCCGGCGCCGTCACCGCCCAGCCGGCCGGCCGCCAGGCCCTGACCCGCGCGATGACCCGCGAGGACTCCACGGAGCGGGCCGGCGGCGCCACCCTGGTCGACAGCCTCGCCGACCGCGTCGTCGCGGCCCTCGACGCCGACGGCGCCGACGTGCACCGCCCCGAGCTCGGCAGCCTCGTCGCCACCGTCCCCGGCGACCCCCAGACCCGCAACGAGGCCCGGCAGGCCGTCGCCGCCGTCGACGACGAGGCCGTACGCCTGAAGTCGGCCGTCAAGGCCCGCGACGGCTTCTTCACCACCTACTTCATCAGCCCGTACTCGCGCTACATCGCCCGCTGGTGCGCCCGCCGCGGACTGACCCCCAACCAGGTCACCACCGCCTCCCTGCTCACCGCGCTCATAGCCGCCGCCTGCGCCGCCACCGGCACCCGCGGCGGCTTCGTCGCCGCCGGCGTGCTGCTCATCGCCTCCTTCGTGCTGGACTGCACCGACGGCCAGCTCGCCCGCTACTCCCTGCGGTACTCCACCCTCGGCGCCTGGCTCGACGCCACCTTCGACCGGGCCAAGGAGTACGCCTACTACGCCGGCCTCGCCCTCGGAGCCGCCCGCGGCGGCGACGACGTGTGGGCCCTCGCGCTCGGCGCGATGATCCTGCAGACCTGCCGGCACGTCGTGGACTTCTCCTTCAACGAGGCCAACCACGACGCCACCGCCAACACGAGCCCCACCGCAGCCCTCTCCGACAGGCTCGACAGCGTCGGCTGGACGGTCTGGCTGCGCCGCATGATCGTCCTGCCGATCGGCGAACGCTGGGCGATGATCGCCGTCCTCACGGCCGTCACCACCCCCCGGATCACCTTCTACGCCCTGCTCGTCGGCTGCGCCTTCGCCGCGACGTACACCACCGCCGGCCGGGTCCTGCGCTCGTTGACCCGCAAGGCGAAGCGGACCGACCGGGCGGCACAGGCACTGGCGGACCTCGCCGACTCCGGCCCGCTCGCCCAGGCCCTCGCCGGCCCGCTGAAGCGCCCCGCGCGGCGCCTGCCCGGCTTCACCGCCCCCGCCGCCGCCCTGCTCGGCGGCCTCGCCGTCGTCGCCACGGCCCTGCTCACCGGCTTCGGCGGCCCCTGGACGACCGTCGCGGCCTGCGGCTACGCCCTGACCTCCGCCCTCGCCGTGGCCCGCCCCCTCAAGGGCGCCCTCGACTGGCTGGTCCCGCCGTTCCTCCGCGCCGCCGAGTACGGCACCGTCCTGGCACTGGCGGCCGACGCGGACGTGAACGGAGCCCTTCCGGCGGCCTACGGGCTGGTGGCCGCGGTCGCCTACCATCACTACGACACGGTCTACCGCATCCGCGGCAACGCGGGCGCGTCCCCGCGCTGGCTGGTGCGGGCGATCGGGGGACACGAGGGCCGCACCCTGGTGGTCGCCGCCCTGGCGGCACTGCTCACCGCCTCGCAGTTCACGCTCGCGCTCACGGTCCTCGCCGTGGCCGTGGCCCTGCTGGTGCTCGTCGAGAGCATCCGCTTCTGGGCGTCCTCCGGGGCACCCGCCGTACACGATGAAGGAGAAACCGCATGATCGGCCTCGTGCTGGCGGCCGGCGCCGGACGGCGTCTGCGCCCCTACACCGACAGCCTTCCCAAGGCGCTGGTGCCGGTGGGGCCCGCGGGCATAGAGGGCGAACCGACGGTCCTGGACCTCACCCTCGGCAACTTCGCCGAGATCGGCCTCACCGAGGTCGGCATCATCGTCGGCTACCGCAAGGAGGCCGTCTACGAGCGCAAGGCGGCCCTGGAGGCGAAGTACGGCCTCAAGCTCACCCTCATCGACAACGACAAGGCCGAGGAGTGGAACAACGCCTACTCCCTGTGGTGCGGCCGTGACGCCCTCAAGGACGGCGTGATCCTCGCCAACGGCGACACCGTGCACCCGGTCTCCGTCGAGAGGACCCTGCTCGCCGCCCGCGGCGAGGGCAAGAAGATCATCCTCGCCCTGGACACGGTGAAGTCGCTGGCCGACGAGGAGATGAAGGTCGTCGTCGACCCCGCCAAGGGCATGACGAAGATCACCAAGCTGATGGACCCCGCCGAGGCCACCGGCGAGTACATCGGCGTCACCCTCATCGAGGGCGACGCCGCCCCCGAGCTGGCCGACGCCCTGAAGACCGTGTGGGAGACCGACCCGCAGCAGTTCTACGAGCACGGCTACCAGGAACTGGTGAACCGCGGCTTCCGGATCGATGTGGCGCCGATCGGCGACGTCGCGTGGGTGGAGATCGACAACCACGACGACCTCGCCCGCGGACGGGAGATCGCGTGCCAGTACTGACCCGGCTGATCCCCTCGCCGGTCGTCGTGGACATCCGCCCGGGGGCCCTCGACGACCTGGCCTGCGTCCTCGCCGACGAGCGCATCTCGCAGTCCGGCCGGCTCGCCGTCGCCGTCAGCGGCGGTTCGGGCGCCCGGCTGCGCGAGCGGCTCGCGCCCTCGCTGCCCGGCGCCGACTGGTACGAGGTCGGCGGCGGCACCATCGACGACGCGGTCCGGCTGGCGAGCGACATAAAGGGCGGCCACTACGACGCGGTCGTCGGCCTCGGCGGCGGGAAGATCATCGACTGCGCCAAGTTCGCGTCGGCGCGCGTCGGCCTGCCCCTGGTCGCCGTCGCCACCAACCTCGCGCACGACGGCCTCTGCTCGCCGGTCGCCACCCTCGACAACGACGCGGGCCGCGGCTCCTACGGCGTACCCAACCCGATCGCGGTCGTCATCGACCTCAACGTCATCCGTGAGGCCCCGGTCCGCTTCGTGCGGTCCGGGATCGGCGACGCCGTCTCCAACATCTCCGCGGTCGCCGACTGGGAACTCGCCCACCGCGTCAACGGGGAGAAGATCGACGGCCTGGCCGCCGCCATGGCCCGGCAGGCCGGCGAGGCGGTGCTGCGGCACCCGGGCGGGGTCGGCGACGACGGCTTCCTCCAGGTGCTGGCCGAGGCACTGGTCCTCACCGGCATCGCCATGTCCGTCTCGGGCGACTCCCGCCCCTCCTCCGGCGCCTGCCACGAGATCAACCACGCCTTCGACCTGCTCCACCCCAAGCGGGCAGCCGCCCACGGCGAGCAGTGCGGACTGGGCGCCGCCTTCGCGATGTACCTGCGTGGAGCCCACGAGGAATCGGCCGCCATGGCCGAGGTGCTCCGCCGCCACGGCCTCCCGGTGCTGCCGGAGGAGATCGGATTCACCGTGGACGAGTTCGTCCGGGTCGTCGAGTTCGCCCCGGAGACCCGTCCCGGCCGCTTCACCATCCTCGAACATCTCGACCTGAAGACCGAACAGATCAAGGACGTCTACGCCGACTATGTCAAGGCCATCGGTAGCTGAACTCCGTCCGGTCGTCCACCCCCCGGGGGTCAAGGACCGGCGCAGCGGTGAGCACTGGATGGGGCGCCTCTACATGCGCGAGGTGTCCCTGCGGGTGGACCGCTACCTGGTGAACACCAGGGTCACGCCCAACCAGCTCACGTACCTGATGACCGTCTGCGGTGTCCTCGCGGCCCCGGCGCTGCTGGTGCCGGGGATCACGGGGGCCGTCCTCGGCGTGGTCGCCGTCCAGCTCTACCTGCTGCTGGACTGCGTCGACGGCGAGATAGCGCGCTGGCGGAAGCAGTACTCGCTCGGCGGGGTCTACCTGGACCGGGTCGGCGCCTACCTCACCGACGCCGCCGTCCTGGTCGGCCTCGGCCTGCGCGCCGCCGACCTGTGGGGTCCCGGCCGGATCGACTGGCTCTGGGCCTTCCTCGGCACCCTGGCCGCCCTCGGCGCGGTCCTGATCAAGGCCGAGACCGACCTCGTCGGCGTCGCCCGCCACCAGAACGGGCTGCCGCCGGTGAAGGAGGCCGCCGCCGAGATGCGCTCCTCCGGCATGGCGCTGGCCCGCCGGGCCGCCGCCGCGTTCAAGTTCCACCGCCTCATCCTCGGCATCGAGGCGTCCCTGCTGATCCTGGTCCTCGCGATCGCGGACGCGGTCCAGGGCGACCTGTTCTTCACCCGTCTGGGCACCGCGGTCCTCGCCGGCATCGCCCTGCTGCAGACCCTGCTGCACCTGGTGTCCGTCCTCGCCTCCAGCAGGCTGAAGTGAGCGCCGGCATGAAGGTCGGCGCGGTGATCATCACCATGGGCAACCGCCCCGACGAACTGCGGGCCCTGCTGGACTCGGTCGCCAAACAGGACGGCGACCCGGTCCAGGTGGTCGTCGTCGGCAACGGTTCGCCCGTCCCCGAGGTCCCCGAGGGCGTCCGCACCGTCGAACTGCCGGAGAACCTCGGCATACCCGGCGGCCGCAACGTCGGCATCGAGGCCTTCGGGCCCGGCGGCACCGACGTCGACATCCTGCTCTTCCTCGACGACGACGGCCTGCTCGCCGGCCACGACACCGCCGAGC
The DNA here is from genome assembly GCF_044390325.1 of Streptomyces sp. NPDC018964. Lineage (NCBI taxonomy): Bacteria > Bacillati > Actinomycetota > Actinomycetes > Kitasatosporales > Streptomycetaceae > Streptomyces > Streptomyces sp. NPDC018964. The sequence continues at coordinate 208,092 of NZ_JBIRYZ010000003.1, read as the reverse complement.
TGTGCCGCGAGGCCTTCGCGGACGACCCGGCGCTCGGCATCATCAGCTTCCGCATCGCCGACCCGGAGACCGGGGTCACCCAGCGCCGCCACGTGCCCCGGCTGCGCGCCTCCGACCCGATGCGCTCCTCCCGCGTGACCACCTTCCTGGGCGGCGCCAACGCCGTACGCACCAAGGTCCTCGCCGAGGTCGGCGGGCTGCCGGACGAGTTCTTCTACGCCCATGAGGAGACCGACCTGGCCTGGCGGGCCCTCGACGCCGGCTGGCTGATCGACTACCGGTCCGACATGGTGCTGTACCACCCGACCACCGCCCCCTCGCGGCACGCGGTCTACCACCGCATGGTCGCCCGCAACCGCGTCTGGCTGGCCCGCCGCAACCTCCCCGCGCTCCTGGTCCCGGTCTACCTGGGCGTCTGGATGCTCCTCACCCTGCTGCGCCGGCCCTCGCGCCCCGCGCTGAAGGCGTGGTTCGGCGGTTTCCGGGAGGGCTGGGCCACCCCCTGCGGGCCCCGCCGGCCCATGAAGTGGCGTACGGTGTGGCGGCTGACCCGACTGGGCCGGCCCCCCGTCATCTGACAAGCTCGTATCCGGGAACATCGGGGCCGTACCCAGGCTCCCCGGCTCATGCCAGGCCCCCGCGGGCCGCGCATCTCGAGGACGAAAGTTTTCCACCAGTGAGTGAGACCACGCACGACGGCACGGTCGCGGTCACCGCGACCGTGCCGCCCGACGAGGGCCTGACGGCGGACCGGCTCGCCGCCAAGTACGGGCTCTCCGTCAGCGGTGCCCGGCCGTCCCTCGGCGAGTACGTCCGTCAGCTCTGGGACCGGCGGCACTTCATCCTCGCCTTCTCCCGGGCGAAGCTGACCGCCCAGTACAGCCAGGCCAAGCTCGGCCAGCTGTGGCAGGTGGCGACCCCGCTGCTGAACGCGGCCGTGTACTTCTTCATCTTCGGCCTGCTGCTGGGCGCCAACCGGGGCATCCCGAAGGACGTGTACGTGCCGTTCCTGGTGACGGGCGTGTTCGTGTTCACCTTCACCCAGAGCTCGGTGCTGGCCGGGGTGCGGGCCATCTCCGGGAACCTGGGACTGGTGCGGGCGCTGCACTTCCCGCGCGCCTCGCTGCCCATCTCCTTCGCGCTCCAGCAGCTCCAGCAACTGCTGGCCTCGATGATCGTGCTGGTCGTCGTGATGCTGGGGTTCGGCAGTTTCCCCGACCTGTCGTGGCTGCTGGTGGTCCCGGCGCTGCTGCTGCAGTTCGTGTTCAACACCGGGCTGGCGCTGATCTTCGCGCGGATGGGCAGCAAGACGCCCGACCTGGCCCAGCTGATGCCGTTCGTGCTGCGCACCTGGATGTACGCGTCCGGCGTGATGTTCAGCATCCCGGCGATGCTGCACGACAAGGACGTGCCGAGCTGGCTCGCCGACGTGCTCCAGTGGAACCCGGCGGCGATCTACATGGACCTGGTCCGCTTCGCGCTGATCGACGAGTACGGCTCCTCCTACCTGCCCCCGCACGTGTGGGCGTTCGCGCTGGGCTGGGCGCTGCTGGCCGGCGTGATCGGGTTCGTCTACTTCTGGAAGGCTGAGGAGAGGTACGGCCGTGGCTGACACCACCGACGAGAAGATCCCCACGGTCATCGCCGACGACCTGCACATCGTCTACCGCGTCAACGGCGCGAAGACCGGCAAGGGCAGCGCCACGGCGGCGCTCAGCCGCATCGTCAAGCGGGGCGAGGAGCGGGGCGTGCGCAAGGTGCACGCCGTGCGCGGGGTCTCCTTCGTGGCGTACCGGGGCGAGGCGATCGGGCTCATCGGCTCCAACGGCTCGGGCAAGTCGACCCTGCTGCGGGCCATCGCCGGACTGCTGCCCGCCGAGCGGGGCAAGGTCTACACCGACGGCCAGCCCTCCCTGCTCGGCGTCAACGCCGCCCTGATGAACGACCTGACCGGCGAACGCAACGTCATATTGGGCGGGCTCGCCATGGGCATGTCCCGCGAGCAGATCCGGGAGCGCTACCAGGAGATCGTCGACTTCTCCGGGATCAACGAGAAGGGCGACTTCATCACCCTGCCGATGCGCACCTACTCCTCCGGCATGGCGGCCCGGCTGCGCTTCTCCATCGCCGCCGCCAAGGACCACGACGTCCTGATGATCGACGAGGCGCTGGCCACCGGCGACCGCAAGTTCCAGAAGCGCTCCGAGGCCCGCATCCGGGAGCTGCGCAAGCAGGCCGGCACGGTGTTCCTGGTCAGCCACAACAACAAGTCGATCCGCGACACCTGCGACCGCGTGCTCTGGCTGGAGCGCGGTGAGCTGCGCATGGACGGGCCCACCGACGAGGTGCTCCGGGAGTACGAGAAGTTCACGGGCAAGTAGCCCGGTGCCACGCGGGCCTCGCCGGAACTGTCCGGCGGGGCCCGGTGTCTGTGAAGGAGGCGTCAACTCCGGCCGCTCGGCGGAATCTTGACGCCGATCGGTGTGTTGTCGTGTTGCGCGGAGACCCCCGTCGTCGTGCGCCGCGTTGTACAACGTAAGCTGTACCGGTCCCGAAAGACGGCAATCAGGGCCATAATGCCCGACACCATTCAACGATGCCGCCCGGTGGAAGCCTGGGTGGCGTGTCCGAAATAGTGCGTATTGGGTCAACAGTGTAGAACGGGAGATGTGACGGCGATGGCTATGGAAACTCCCCTGCTGAGCGCAGTATGTGCCGTCCCCGCCCATGGCAGTCCGCGATGACGCCCGTGGCCGCGGCGCGCGCCGCCGACCCCGGACGCGCCACCCTCGACAAGGCCGCCGCCGAGAACTTCCCCGTGGCCCCCTTCTTCCTGCCCAGACCCTGGCGCGACGACCTCATGGCGGTGTACGGGTTCGCCCGTCTGGTCGACGACATCGGCGACGGTGACCTGGCCCCCGGCGGCGCCGACGCCCGCCTCCTCGGAGTGCCCGAGGACGCCGCCGAGGACCGGTCCGCACTGCTGGACGCCTTCGAGGCGGACCTGCGCCGGGTGTTCGAGCCGGCGGGCCCCGAGCCGGGCCATCCGCTGCTGCGCCGGCTCCGGCCGACGGTCCGCCGCCACGCGCTGACCCCCGAGCCCTTCCTCGGCCTGATCGCCGCCAACCGCCAGGACCAGCTCGTCAAGCGGTACGAGACCTACGACGACCTGCTCGCCTACTGCGAACTGTCGGCCAACCCCGTCGGCCGCCTCGTCCTCGCCGTCACCGGCACCTCGACGCCCGAGCGCGTCCGCCGCTCCGACGCGGTCTGCACCGCCCTCCAGATCGTCGAGCACCTCCAGGACGTCGCCGAGGACCTCGGCCGCGACCGCGTCTACCTGCCCGCCGCGGACATGAGGCGCTTCCACGTCCAGGAGGCGGACCTCGCCGTGCCCACCGCGGGCGCGTCGGTGCGCGCACTCGTCGCGTACCAGGCGCAACGCGCCCGGGAGCTGCTGAATGAGGGCACCCTCCTCGTGGGTAGCGTCCACGGCAGGCTCAGACTGCTGCTCGCGGGGTTCGTGGCGGGAGGAAGGGCGGCCCTCCGCGCGATCGCCGCCGCCGAATACGACGTACTTCCCGGCCCGCCCAAGCCCGGCAAGGTCCAGTTGCTGCGCGAGGCGGGCGCGACTCTGCGAGGAAAGGGGTGATCCGGACCGTGGAGCCGCAACCGCCCGCGTCAGCACCGGTACTCGCCGCCTACAGCTACTGCGAGGCCGTCACCGGACAGCAGGCACGCAACTTCGCCTACGGCATCCGGCTGCTGCCGGTGCCCAAGCGGCGCGCGATGTCGGCGCTGTACGCGTTCTCCCGGCGCGTCGACGACATCGGCGACGGCCCGCTGGCGAACGACGTCAAGGTGACCCGGCTGGAGGACACCAGGGCGTTGCTCACCCGGATCCGCGACGGCGCGGTCGACGAGGACGACACCGACCCGGTCGCGGTCGCCCTCGCCCACGCCGCCGCACACTTCCCGATCCCGCTCGGCGGCCTGGACGAACTCATCGACGGCGTCCAGATGGACGTACGCGGCGAGACCTACGAGACCTGGGACGACCTCAAGGTCTACTGCCGCTGCGTCGCGGGTGCCATCGGGCGGCTCTCGCTCGGGGTGTTCGGCACGGAAAGAGGGGCGCGCGGCGTCGAACGCGCATCCGAGTACGCCGACACGCTCGGCCTCGCCCTCCAGCTCACCAACATCCTCCGCGACGTCCGCGAGGACGCCGAGGGCGGGCGCACCTACCTGCCCGCCGACGACCTCGCCAAGTTCGGCTGCTCGGCCGGATTCGACGGGCCGACACCACCGGAAGGCGCCGATTTCGCGGGCCTGGTGCACTTCGAGGTGCGCAGGGCCCGTGCCCTTTTCGCCGAGGGCTACCGGCTGCTCCCCCTGCTCGACCGGCGCAGCGGCGCCTGCGTCGCCGCCATGGCCGGCATCTACCGCCGGCTCCTGGACCGCATCGAGCGCGACCCCGGGGCGGTGCTGCGCGGCCGGGTCTCCCTGCCCGGACGCGAGAAGGCGTACGTCGCGGTACGCGGCCTGTCCGGCCTGGACACCCGGCACGTGACCCGGCGCACCGTCAGGAGGCGCGCCTGATGGACGCCCCGCACCCCGGCGGAAAACGGCGGGCAACCCTCCGCCGCGACGCCGCGTCCCAGACTGAGACGGCCGGCTCCGCACCGTTCGAGCAGCGCACCGGCCGGACAGGGGAGGGCGCATGAGCCACGGCACACGCTCAGCGGGGCCGCACACGGACGATCCCGCTCCGGCAGGACGGCACGCCGTGGTCGTCGGCGGCGGGCTCGCCGGCGTCACCGCCGCGCTCGCCCTCGCCGACGCCGGGGTGGGCGTCACCCTGCTCGAAGGCCGGCCGCGCCTGGGCGGGCTCGCCTTCTCCTTCCAGCGCGGCGACCTGACCGTCGACAACGGCCAGCACGTGTACCTGCGCTGCTGCACCGCCTACCGCTGGTTCCTCGACCGGATCGGCGGAGCGGCGCTGGCACCGCTGCAGGACCGTCTCGACGTGCCCGTGCTCGACGTCACGCGCCCCGAGGGGCGGCGGCTCGGCAGGCTGCGGCGCGACGCGCTGCCCGTGCCCCTGCACCTGGGGCGCAGCCTCGCCACGTATCCGCACCTGTCGCTGGCCGACCGGGCCAGGGTCGGCCGGGCCGCGCTCGCGCTGAAGGGGCTCGACCTCGCCGATCCGGCCCTGGACACCCAGGACTTCGGCAGCTGGCTGGCCGCGCACGGCCAGTCGGCGCGCGCCGTCGAGGCCCTGTGGGACCTGGTCGGGGTCGCCACCCTCAACGCGGTCGCGGGCGACACGTCCCTGTCGCTCGCCGCGATGGTGTTCAAGACCGGTCTGCTGTCCGACCCCGCGGCGGCCGACATCGGCTGGGCCCGGGTGCCGCTGGGTGAACTGCACGACCGGCTCGCCCGCAAGGCGCTCGACTCCGCGGGCGTGCGTACCGAGGTCCGTACACGGGTCACCTCCGTCTCCGTGAAGGGGAACGGAGGATGGAGCGTCCAGGTTCCCGGCGAGACGGTCCACGCCGACGCGGTCGTCCTCGCCGTACCCCAGCGCGAGGCGCACGACCTGCTGCCCGAGGGCGCGCTCGACGCCCCCGAACGGCTGCTCGCCCTCGGCACCGCCCCGATCCTCAACGTGCACGTCGTCTACGACCGCAAGGTGCTCGGGCGCCCCTTCTTCGCCGCCCTCGGCACCCCCGTGCAGTGGGTCTTCGACCGCACCGACGCGTCCGGGCTGAAGCGCGGCCAGTACCTGGCACTCTCCCAGTCCGTCGCCCGGGACGACATCGACGAGCCGGTCGCCGCGCTGCGCGAGCGGTATCTGCCCGAACTGGAACGGCTGCTGCCGCGCACGCGCGGCGCCCGGGTCGAGGACTTCTTCGTCACCCGGGAGCGCACCGCCACCTTCGCGCCCGCCCCCGGCGTCGGACGCCTCAGGCCCGGCGCCCGCACCAAGGCACCCGGCCTGTACCTGGCCGGAGCGTGGACCGCCACCGGGTGGCCCGCGACCATGGAGAGTGCGGTCCGCAGCGGCGTCGGCGCGGCGGACGCCGCGCTGAGCGCCCTCGGCCGGCCCCGCCCCCGCCACCTCTTCGCGATCGAGGAGGCGGCCTGATGCTGCAACAGAGCGGCGCGGCAGGTTCCCGCACCCCCGGTACCGCAACAAGAGGAGAGACTGTGCCCCCTGTGCCCCCGGCCTCGCAGGCCGCTCGAAGGACCGCGGTGGACGTGTCCGCGCTCCTGGAGCGCGGCCGGACCCTGGCCACGCCGGTACTGCGGGCGGCCGTCGACCGCCTGGCACCTCCCATGGACACGGTCGCCGCCTACCACTTCGGCTGGATCGACGCCCACGGCCGGCCCGCGGACGGCGACGGCGGTAAGGCGGTGCGCCCCGCCCTCGCCGTGCTCTCCGCCGAGGTCACCGGGGCCGCCCCCGAGACCGGCGTCCCCGGCGCGGTCGCCGTCGAACTGGTCCACAACTTCTCCCTCCTGCACGACGACCTGATGGACGGCGACGAACAGCGCCGGCACCGCGACACCGTCTGGAAGGTGCACGGCCCCGCCCAGGCCATCCTGGTCGGCGACGCCCTGTTCGCCCTGGCCAACGAGGTGCTGCTGGAGCTCGGCACGGTGGAGGCGGGCCGCGCCACCCGCCGGCTGACCGCGGCGAGCCGTGCGCTCATCGACGGCCAGGCACAGGACATCTCCTACGAGCACCGCGACCGCGTCAGCGTCGAGGAGTGCCTGGAGATGGAGGGCAACAAGACCGGCGCCCTGCTCGCCTGCGCCAGCTCCATCGGCGCGGTGCTCGGCGGCGCGGACGACCGCACCGCCGACGCGCTGGAGAGGTACGGCTACCACCTCGGCCTGGCCTTCCAGGCCGTCGACGACCTCCTCGGCATCTGGGGCGACCCGGAGGCCACCGGCAAGCAGACCTGGAGCGACCTGCGCCAGCGCAAGAAGTCCCTCCCGGTCGTGGCCGCGCTCGCGGCGGGCGGCCCCGCCTCCGAGCGGCTCGGCGAGATCCTCGCCGCCGACGCCAAGAGCAGCGACTTCGCGAACTTCTCCGAGGAGGAGTTCGCGGCCCGTGCCGCCCTCATCGAGGAGGCCGGCGGCCGCGACTGGACCGCCGAAGAGGCACGCCGTCAGCACACCGTCGCCATCGAGGCCCTCGACGCCGTGGACATGCCCCACCCGGTGCGGGAGCGGTTCACGGCGCTCGCGGACTTCGTCGTCGTACGAAAGAGATGATCACTATCGGTCGAATAGCCCTCGCGTAGTCGCCGGCCGGTGCTGCGGGGAGAACGGCACCGGCCGACGGCGGACCCACAGCAGACACCACTCGCAGGACTGCACGAAGGGGAAGCCATGACAGCGACGACCGACGGAAGCACCGGGGCGGCGTGGCCGTCCCGAACGTCCGCGGCCAGCGAAAACGACACCGACATCCCCGAGGCGGCCGGGGTTCCCGACATCGCCGCCCGCGCCGTGCGGCGGGCCACCGACTTCCTGCTGTCCCGGCAGGACGACCAGGGCTGGTGGAAGGGCGACCTCGAGACCAACGTCACGATGGACGCCGAGGACCTGCTGCTGCGTCAGTTCCTCGGCATCCGCGACGAGGACACCACCCGCGCCGCCGCCCTGTTCGTCCGCGGCGAGCAGCGCGAGGACGGCACCTGGGCCACCTTCCACGGCGGACCCGGCGACCTCTCCGCCACCATCGAGGCGTACGTCGCCCTGCGGCTGGCCGGAGATCCGCCCGACGCACCGCACATGGCGAGAGCCTCCGCCTGGATCCGCGAACGGGGCGGCATCGCCGCCTCCCGCGTCTTCACCCGGATCTGGCTGGCCCTGTTCGGCTGGTGGAAGTGGGAGGACCTGCCCGAACTCCCGCCCGAGCTGATCTGGTTCCCGTCCTGGGTGCCGCTCAACATCTACGACTTCGGCTGCTGGGCCCGGCAGACCATCGTGCCGCTGACCATCGTCTCCGCCGAGCGGCCGGTGCGCCCCGCCCCGTTCCCGCTGGACGAGCTGCACACCGACCCGCACCGCCCCAACCCTCCCCTGCCGCTCGCCCCGCCGAACACCTGGGACGGCGCCTTCCAGCGGCTGGACAGGGTCCTGCACACGCTGCGCGGAGCCGTCCCGCGCCGGCTGCGCAGGGCGGCCATGAACACCGCCGCCCGCTGGATCATCGAACGGCAGGAGAACGACGGCTGCTGGGGCGGCATCCAGCCCCCGGCGGTGTACTCGATCATCGCGCTGCACCTGCTCGGCTACGACCTGAACCACCCGGTGATGCGCGCGGGCCTGAAGTCGCTGGACCGGTTCGCCGTGTGGCGCGAGGACGGGGCCCGGATGATCGAGGCCTGCCAGTCCCCGGTGTGGGACACCTGCCTCGCCACCATCGCGCTGGCCGACGCGGGCCTGCCCGCCGACCATCCGCAACTGGTCAAGGCCGCCGACTGGATGCTCGGCGAGCAGGTCGTGCGGCCCGGCGACTGGTCCGTGCGCCGGCCCCATCTGCCGCCCGGCGGCTGGGCGTTCGAGTTCCACAACGACAACTACCCCGACATCGACGACACCGCCGAGGTGGTCCTCGCGCTGCGCCGGGTCAAGCACCACGACCCCGAACGGCTGGACAACGCGATCGGACGCGGGGTCCGCTGGAACCTCGGCATGCAGTCGAAGAACGGCGCCTGGGGCGCCTTCGACGTCGACAACACCAGCCCGTTCCCCAACCGGCTGCCGTTCTGCGACTTCGGCGAGGTCATCGACCCGCCGTCGGCCGACGTCACCGCGCACGTCGTGGAGATGCTCGCCGTCGAAGGACTCGCCCACGACCCGCGCACCCGGCGCGGCATCCAGTGGCTGCTCGCCGAACAGGAGCCCGACGGCTCCTGGTTCGGCCGCTGGGGCGTCAACTACCTCTACGGCACCGGCTCCGTCGTCCCCGCGCTGACCGCCGCCGGCATCCCCGCCTCGCACCCGGCGATCCGGCGGGCCGTGGCCTGGCTGGAGAAGGTGCAGAACGACGACGGCGGCTGGGGCGAGGACCTGCGCTCCTACCGCCACGCCCGGGAATGGGCCGGCCGCGGCGCCTCCACCGCCTCCCAGACCGCCTGGGCGCTGATGGCGCTGCTGGCGGCGGGCGAGCGGGACTCCAGGGCCGTCGAACGCGGCATCGCATGGCTGGCGGCCACCCAGCGCGAGGACGGCTCCTGGGACGAGCCGTACTTCACCGGCACCGGCTTCCCCTGGGACTTCTCCATCAACTACCACCTCTACCGGCAGGTCTTCCCGCTCACCGCGCTCGGCCGGTACGTGCACGGGGAACCGTTCACCGGGAAACCGGCCGCGGCGAGGACCGGGGCCGGGCCCGGACAGCCGCTCGCCGAGGCGAAGGGAAGCTGATGAGCCCCCGGCCCGCCCCGGCCCCGCTGCTGATCGCCTGCGCGCTCGGCATCGAGCGGTTCGCCCTGCGCGGACGCGACCGGGGCACGTGGGGCGGGCCGGTCACCGTCCTGCGCACGGGCATGGGGCCGACGGCGGCCGAACGCTCCGTCACCCGGATGCTCGCCGGCCCGGAGATGGGCGGGGCGGCCGTCCTCGCCACGGGCTTCTGTGCCGGGCTCGCCCCCGGCATGCACCCCGGCGACCTGGTCGTCGCAGGGGAGACCCGGGACCCGCGCGGCAGCGTTCCGTGCGTGGGCACCGAACTGCTGGTGAAGGAGCTGGGGCGTGCGGTGCCCGGGCGCACCGTCCACACCGGTCCGCTCACCGGCTCCGACCACGTCGTCCGCGGTCACGAACGGTCCGCTCTGCTCGCGACCGGCGCGATCGCGGCCGACATGGAATCCGCCGCCACGCTCCTGAGCGCCGTCCGCACGGGCGAGCGCCCGGTTGCGGCCGTCCGGGTGATCGTGGACGCTCCTGAACACGAACTCGTCCGGATCGGCACGGTGCGCGGTGGAATATCGGCTTTCCGCGTCCTCCGGTCCGTACTCCCGGCTTTCCAAGAATGGCACCGTTCCTTGCCGCTCCCCAGGAGGTGAGCCAGATGGCCATGCCGCTGCGTCAGTCCATCAAGGTCGCTACATACTTGGCCGAACAGAAGCTCCGAGGGCGGGACAAGTTCCCGCTGATCGTCGAACTGGAACCGCTCTTCGCCTGCAATCTCAAGTGCGAGGGGTGCGGCAAGATCCAGCACCCGGCCGGGGTGCTCAAGCAGCGGATGCCCGTCGCCCAGGCCGTCGGCGCGGTACTGGAGTCCGGGGCGCCCATGGTGTCGATCGCCGGCGGCGAGCCCCTGATGCACCCGCAGATCGACGAGATCGTGCGCCAGCTGGTGGCCCGCCGGAAGTACGTCTTCCTGTGCACCAACGCCATGCTGCTGCGCAAGAAGATGGACAGGTTCACCCCGTCGCCGTACTTCGCGTTCGCCGTGCACATCGACGGGCTGCGCGAGCGCCACGACGAGTCCGTGGCGAAGGAGGGCGTGTTCGACGAGGCCGTGGCGGCCATCAAGGAGGCCAAGCGGCGCGGCTTCCGGGTCACCACCAACTCGACCTTCTTCAACACCGACACCCCGCAGACCGTCGTCGAGGTGCTCGACTTCCTCAACGACGACCTCGAGGTCGACGAGATGATGATCTCGCCCGCCTACGCCTACGAGAAGGCCCCCGACCAGGAGCACTTCCTGGGCGTGGAGCAGACCCGGGAGCTGTTCAGGAAGGCCTTCGCGGGCGGCAACCGGCGCCGCTGGCGGCTGAACCACTCCCCGCTCTTCCTGGACTTCCTCGAGGGCAAGGTCGACTTCCCGTGCACCGCGTGGGCGATCCCGAACTACTCCCTGTTCGGCTGGCAGCGCCCCTGCTACCTGATGAGCGACGGCTATGTGCCGACGTACCGGGAGCTCATCGAGGACACCGACTGGGACAAGTACGGCCGCGGCAAGGACCCGCGCTGCGCCAACTGCATGGCGCACTGCGGCTACGAGCCCACCGCCGTCCTCGCCACCATGGGGTCCCTGAAGGAGTCGCTGCGCGCCATGCGCGAGACGGTCTCCGGGAACCGGGGGTGAGGCCATGACCGCCGTCCCGCTCGGGATGCCCGAGGCGCCGCTGCCGCCGCTCGCCGAGCGGCGTGCCTCGCGACGGATCCAGGTCGGTCCGGTGCCGGTCGGCGGCGGCGCCCCGGTGTCCGTGCAGTCGATGACGACCACGCGCACGTCCGACATCGGCGCCACCCTCCAGCAGATCGCCGAGCTCACCGCCGCCGGCTGCCAGATCGTCCGCGTGGCCTGCCCCACCCAGGACGACGCCGACGCCCTCCCGGTGATCGCGAAGAAGTCGCAGATCCCGGTGATCGCCGACATCCACTTCCAGCCCAAGTACGTCTTCGCCGCGATCGAGGCCGGCTGCGCGGCGGTCCGCGTGAACCCGGGCAACATCAAGCAGTTCGACGACCGGGTGAAGGAGATCGCGCGCGCCGCCCGGGACCACGGCACCCCCATCCGGATCGGCGTCAACGCCGGCTCGCTGGACCGGCGCCTGCTGCGGAAGTACGGCAGGGCGACCCCGGAGGCGCTCGTCGAGTCCGCCCTGTGGGAGGCGTCCCTCTTCGAGGAGCACGACTTCCGGGACATCAAGATCTCCGTCAAGCACAACGATCCGGTGGTGATGATCAACGCCTACCGGCTGCTCGCCGAGCGGTGCGACTACCCGCTGCACCTCGGCGTCACCGAGGCCGGGCCCGCCTTCCAGGGCACCGTCAAGTCGGCCGTCGCCTTCGGGGCGCTGCTCAGCGAGGGCATCGGCGACACCATCCGCGTCTCGCTGTCGGCCCCGCCGGTCGAGGAGATCAAGGTCGGCATCCAGATCCTGGAGTCGCTCAACCTCAGGCAGCGGCGGCTGGAGATCGTCTCCTGCCCGTCCTGCGGCCGCGCCCAGGTCGACGTGTACAAGCTTGCCGACGAGGTGACCGCGGGTCTTGAGGGCATGGAGGTGCCGCTGCGGGTAGCCGTCATGGGGTGTGTCGTCAACGGTCCCGGCGAGGCCCGCGAGGCCGACCTGGGTGTCGCCTCCGGCAACGGCAAGGGCCAGATCTTCGTGAAGGGCGAGGTCATCAAGACCGTGCCCGAGTCGAAGATCGTTCAGACGCTGATCGAGGAGGCCATGAAGATCGCCGAGGAGATGGAGAAGGACGGCATCGCGTCGGGGGAGCCGGCCGTCACCGTGAGCTGAACAGCACGGAACTTTCGAAGGGGGCCCGAGCGTGACGATTCTGGAGAGCATCCGGCAACCACGTGACCTGAAGGCGCTGTCCGAGGCGGAACTCGGCGAACTGTCCCACGAGATCCGGGAGTTCCTGGTGCACGCGGTCGCCAGGACCGGCGGGCACCTCGGACCCAACCTCGGGGTGGTGGAACTCACCGTCGCCCTGCACCGGGTCTTCGAGTCGCCCGTGGACCGCATCCTGTGGGACACCGGCCACCAGAGCTACGTCCACAAACTCCTGACCGGACGTCAGGACTTCTCCAAGCTGCGCGGCAAGGGCGGCCTGTCCGGCTACCCCTCCCGCGAGGAGTCCGAGCACGACGTCATCGAGAACAGCCACGCCTCCACGGCCCTCGGCTGGGCCGACGGACTCGCCAAGGCCCGCCAGGTGCGGGGCGAGAGGGGCCACGTCGTCGCGGTGGTCGGCGACGGCGCCCTCACCGGCGGCATGGCCTGGGAGGCGCTCAACAACATCGCCGCCGCCAAGGACCGGCCGCTGATCGTCGTCGTCAACGACAACGAACGCTCCTACGCCCCCACCATCGGCGGCCTCGCCAACCACCTCGCCGCCCTGCGCACCACCGACGGCTACGAACGCGTGCTGGCCTGGGGCAAGGACGTGCTCCAGCGCACCCCCCTGGTCGGCCCCACCGTCTACGAGGCACTGCACGGCGCCAAGAAGGGCTTCAAGGACGCCTTCGCCCCCCAGGGCCTCTTCGAGGACCTGGGCCTGAAGTACGTCGGCCCCATCGACGGGCACGACATCAGGGCCGTGGAGTCCGCGCTGCGCCGCGCCAAACGCTTCCACGGGCCCGTCCTGGTCCACTGCCTCACCGAGAAGGGCCGCGGCTACGAACCCGCCCTCGCCCACGAGGAGGACCACTTCCACACCGTCGGCGTGATGGATCCGCTGACCTGCGCGCCCCTCGTCCCGTCCGGCGGCCCGTCCTGGACCGCCGTCTTCGGCGAGGAGATCGTCCGCATCGGCGAGGAACGCGAGGACGTGGTGGCGATCACCGCCGCCATGCTGCGCCCGGTCGGCCTCGGCGCCTTCGCCGAACGGTTCCCGGACCGGGTGTGGGACGTCGGCATCGCCGAGCAGCACGCGGCCGTCTCCGCGGCGGGCCTGGCGACCGGCGGCCTGCACCCGGTCGTCGCCGTCTACGCCACCTTCCTCAACCGCGCCTTCGACCAGCTGCTGATGGACGTGGCGCTGCACCGCTGCGGGGTGACCTTCGTGCTGGACCGGGCCGGTGTCACCGGCGTCGACGGGCCCTCGCACAACGGCATGTGGGACATGTCCGTCCTCCAGGTCGTCCCCGGCCTGCGCATCGCCGCGCCCCGCGACGCCGGCCAGCTCCGCGCCCAGCTGCGCGAGGCGGTCGCCGTCGACGACGCGCCCACCCTGCTCAGGTTCCCCAAGGAGTCCGTGGGCCCGGAGATCCCCGCGCTGGACCGCGTCGGCGGCATGGACGTGCTCCACCGGGCGGACGCCCCCGAGGTGCTCCTGGTGGCCGTGGGAGTGATGGCGCCGGTCTGTCTCCAGGCCGCCGAACTGCTCGAAGCGCGGGGAACAGGATGCACCGTGGTCGACCCCCGCTGGGTCAAGCCCGTGGACCCGGCCCTGCCCCGACTGGCCGCAGGACACCGCATGGTGGCCGTTGTCGAGGACAACAGCCGTGCGGCCGGGGTCGGTTCGGCGGTCGCGCTGGCGCTGGGCGACGCCGGGGTCGACGTGCCCGTGCGGCGGTTCGGGATCCCGGAGCAGTTCCTCGCCCACGCCAAACGCGCTGAGGTGCTCGCCGACATCGGCCTCACCCCGGTCGAGATCGCCGGCCGGATCAGCGCGGGCCTCGCCGTCGGCGAAGAGCCCGGGAAACAGTCACCTGACCCACGGGAGCCCCAGGCATGACCACCGCGGAGTCGTCGCAGACCGGGGGGTTCGACCTCGGCGCGTTGCTGGCCGAGCGCGGAGCCGAGCGCTACGAGCTGCACACCCGGTACCTCAACCACCAGCTCCCGCGCATGCTGCACACCATCGGCTTCGACAAGGTCTACGAGCGCGCCGAGGGCGCCCACTTCTGGGACGCCGACGGCAACGACCACCTGGACATGCTCGCCGGGTTCGGGGTGATGGGCCTGGGCCGCCACCACCCCGTGGTCCGCAAGGCGCTGCACGACGTCCTGGACGCCTCCCTCGCCGACCTCACCCGCTTCGACTGCCAGCCGCTGCCCGGCCTGCTGGCCGAGAAGCTGCTCGCGTACAGCCCCCACCTGGACCGGGTGTTCTTCGGCAACAGCGGCACGGAGGCGGTCGAGACCGCCCTGAAGTTCGCCCGGTACGCGACCGGCAGGCCGCGCGTGCTGTACTGCGAGCACGCCTTCCACGGCCTGACCACCGGCTCGCTCTCCGTCAACGGCGAGATCGGCTTCCGGGACGGCTTCGCCCCGCTGCTGCCCGACACGGCCGTCCCCCTCGGCGACCTCGGCGCGCTGGAGCGGGAGCTGCGCGAGGGGGACGTGGCCGCCCTGATCGTGGAGCCGATCCAGGGCAAGGGCGTCCACGAGGCGCCGCCCGGCTATCTGCGGGCCGCGCAGGAGCTGCTGCACCGGCACAAGGCGCTGCTGATCGCCGACGAGGTGCAGACCGGACTGGGCCGGACCGGCGACTTCTACGCCCACCAGCACGAGGCGGGGGTCGAGCCGGACCTGGTGTGCGTGGCCAAGGCGCTCTCCGGCGGCTACGTACCGGTGGGCGCCACCCTCGGCAAGGACTGGATCTTCAAGAAGGTCTACTCGTCGATGGACCGGGTGCTGGTCCACTCGGCCAGCTTCGGGGCCAACGCCCAGGCCATGGCGGCGGGCCTCGCGGTGCTGTCGGTCATGGAGGACGAGCGGATCGTCGCGAACGTCCGGCGCACCGGCGAGCTGCTGCGGACCCGGCTGGCCGCACTGACCGACAAGTACGAGCTGCTCGCCGACGTCCGCGGCCGGGGCCTGATGATCGGCATCGAGTTCGGCCGGCCCCGGTCGCTGAAGCTGCGCTCGCGCTGGGCCGTGCTCCAGGCCGCCCGCAAGGGACTCTTCGCGCAGATGGTGGTCGTGCCGCTGCTGCGGCGGCACCACATCCTCACCCAGGTCTCCGGCGACCATCTGGAGGTGATCAAACTGATCCCGCCGCTGGTCATCGACGAGCGGGACGTGCACCGGTTCGTGGACGCCTTCACCGCGGTGATGGACGACGCGCACGACGGCGGCCTGATGTGGGAGTTCGGCAGGACGCTGGTGAAACAGGCCGTCGCCGACCGCTGAGACCCGCGCCGCGCCAGGATTTGCCCCTCAGGCAAGAAAATTGCCCACGGGGCAAATCCGGTGCTCAATGGAGGCATGAGCTCCTTCGAGGCCGGGCCGCCGGCCGAACCGGCCGACGCGCTCTGTGCGGTCGCGCCGCAGCTGCGTGCCCTGCGGCGACGGGCCTCCCTCACCCTGGAGGCCGCCGCCCGTGACGCGGGTCTGTCGCCCGCGCACCTCTCCCGGCTGGAGACCGGACAGCGCCAGCCCTCGCTGCCGATGCTGCTCTCCCTCGCCCGCACCTACGGTACGACGGTCTCCGAGCTGCTCGGCGAGTCGGGCACCGACCGGGACGCCGTGGTGCGCGCCGCCGACATGGAGTCCACGGCGGCGGGCGGCTGGACGTACTGGCAGGCCGGCGCCGCCGGGCGCGGCATGCAGGCCCTGCGGGTCCGTGTGCCGCACGGCTCCCAGGGCGACATCGTGCGCGTCCACCCCGGCGAGGAATGGCTGTACGTCCTCAAGGGGCGGCTGCGGCTGCGCCTCGGGGACACCCTGCACCGGCTCGCCCCGGGCGACAGCGCGCACTTCGACTCGCTGACCCCGCACCGCATCGCCGCCGCCGACCCCGACGGGGTCGAGCTGCTGTTCGTCCATACCCTGCTGCAGAGTCCCACGGCCGCGCTGTGCCTGGGCCCGATCCACGGAGAAGCGACATGACCGGCAAAGACATGGAAGAGAAGTTCCCCCGGGCCCTGTGGGTGCGGCTGTTCATCTACATCGTGGTGGGACACCTCTTCGCAGCCTTCATCTACTTCCTCTTCGAGATCGCTCCGAAGAAGTAGGCGCCCGCCCGGGCCCGCCTCAGTCGAGCAGGCGCTCGCGCAGCCGCTCCCGGGCCTCGGGCGTGAGCCCGAGCGCCTGCTCCAGGTACGGCTCCACACCGCCCCAGGTCTCCTCGATGGTCTCGAAGGCCGCCGACAGGTACTCCTCGCGCGCGTCGAACAGCGGGCTGAGCAGCTCCATGACCTCGGGGGAGTAGGCCGAGGCGGAGCTGCCGCTGCGCTGCACCTTGTAGCGGCGGTGCTTGGCGTTGGACTTGAGGTAGTCCTCGAGGATCGCGTCGCGCTCGACACCCAGCGCGAGCAGCGTCACCGCCACCGACAGCCCCGCGCGGTCCTTGCCCGCCGCGCAGTGCATCAGCACGGGGACGCTGTCCTCGGCGAGCGAGCGCAGCACCCGGGAGTGCTCGGCGGTGCGCTCCTTGATGATCAGCCGGTAGGAGCTGATCATCCGGTCCGCGCCCTTGCCGTCCGCGAGGATCGAGCGCAGCTGTTCCAGATCGCCGTCGCGGACCATCTTCCAGAACTCGGCGCCGTCGGCCGGGTCGCTGAGCGGCAGGTTCACGTTGCGCACGCCCGGCAGGGCGACGTCCGGCCCCTCCAGCCTCTGGTCGGCCGCGTTGCGGAAGTCGAAGACCGTGTGCAGCCCGAGCGAGGAGAGGAAGGCGGCGTCCTCGGCGGTCGCGTGGGCGAGATGGCCGCTGCGGAAGAGCACTCCGTACCGCACCCGTCGGCCGTCGACGGTCGGTAGTCCGCCCACGTCGCGGAAGTTGCGTACTCCGGTCAGCTCGGGTTCGGTCGACGGGATCTGCTGCGTCACGAAGGACTCCTCCCACTCGGCGCCGCCGACGGCGCTCGCCGACGGGCACCACTTGACGATACGACATGCCTGCCTGGGGCAATGAGTTCTCCACAGGCATTGCCCGGACGCCCCCGTGCCCCCGATGATGTTGGTGTCTGATCGCACTTGTTCGAGTCTGTTGGAGGTTCGGTGGCGCAGGTCTCCCGAGACGGTCGTACGTGGCTCCTGTCGGGGCCGGCCAGCGGCTACGCGCTCCATGTCACGGACCGCGACGAACTGGTGCACCTGCACTGGGGCCCGAGGATCGCGCTCGCCGACGCGGAGGCCCTCGCCGCGCGCCCGCTGCCGGACGACTGGCCGTTCGAGTCCCGCCTGGACGGACGCGAGGAGTACCCGGTCGAGGGCGGCCCCCGCTTCGCGAGGCCCGCCCTGTCCGTACGCACCGCCGACGGACGGCGCGGCACCGAATGGGCCTTCGACGGCCACGAGACGGACGACGGCGAGACCGGCGACGGCGAACTCCGCCTCCGCTTCCGCGACGGCGGGCTGACCGTGACCCTGCACTACCGGATGCGTGACGACGTGGTCGAACGCTGGGTGACCCTGCACAACCGGGGACCCGCGGTCGAACTCCTGCGCGCCGACTCCGCGACCTGGACCCTGCCCGAGCGCGAGCACTGGCGGCTCTCCCAGCTCCACGGCCGCTGGGCCGCCGAGTCCCGGCTGACCCGCGCCCCGCTCACCTACGGCGAGAAGGTCATCGGCAGCCGCCGCGGCCACACCGGGCACCAGCACCTGCCCTGGGTCGCGCTCGACACCGACGCGACCGAGGAACGCGGCGAGGTCTACGGCTGCGCCCTCGGCTGGTCCGGGTCCTGGCGCGTCTCGGTCGCCCAACTTCCCGACGCGCGCGTGCAGATCACCGGAGGCGCGGGACACGACGACTCCGGCCTGCTGATGCTGGACACGGGGGAGACGTACGTCACGCCGGTCTTCGCCGGTCTGTGGAGCGACGGCGGCTTCGGCGGCGCCAGCCGCGCCTGGCACGCCTACCAGCGGACGTACGTCGTCCCGGACGCGGACCGGGACCGGCCCGTGCTGTTCAACTCCTGGGAGGCCACCGGGTTCGACATCTCGGAGGAGCGGCAGCGGGGGCTCGCGGAGCGGGCCGCCGCGATGGGCGTCGAACTGTTCGTGGTCGACGACGGCTGGTTCGGGGCGCGGACGAGCGACCGGGCCGGGCTCGGCGACTGGACGCCCAACCCCGACCGCTTCCCCGGCGGCCTGAAACCCCTCGCCGACCATGTGCACGGGCTCGGGATGCAGTTCGGCATCTGGGTCGAGCCGGAGATGGTCAACCCCGACAGCGACCTGTACCGCGCGCACCCCGACTGGGTGCAGTTCCAGCCGGGCCGCCGGCGCACGGAGTACCGCAACCAGCTCGTGCTCAACCTCGCGCGCGACGACGTGCGGGAGTACCTCTGGGAGCGGCTCGACGCACTGCTCTCCAGCGCTCCCGTCGACTACGTGAAGTGGGACTTCAACCGCTCCTCCACCGACGCCGGATGGCCGGACGACCCGTACCCGCAGCGGCTGTGGACCGACCATGTGCGCGGCCTGTACGCGCTGCTGGACCGGCTGCGGGCGGCCCATCCGGGCGTGGCCTTCGAGTCCTGCTCGGGCGGCGGCGGCCGGATCGACCTGGGGGTCCTCTCCCGTACCGACCAGGTGTGGACCTCGGACAACACCGACCCGCTCGACCGGCTCGCGATCCAGCACGGCTTCAGCCAGATCCACCCGGCCCGGGTGATGGCCGCCTGGGTCACCGACAGTCCGAACGCGATGCTCAACGGGCGGGTCAGCTCGCTGCGCTTCCGGTTCGTCAGCGCCATGGCCGGGGTGCTCGGCGTCGGCGGCGACCTCGCGCGGTGGACCGGGGAGGAGCTCGCCGAGGCGCGGGAGTGGGTCGCGCTCTACAAGGAGATCCGGCCCGTCGTCCAGCGCGGTGACCTGTACCGGCTGCGCCCTCCGGAGGGCGGGCTGAGCGCGGTGCAGTACGTCCTCGGCGACGAGACCGTCGTCCTCGCCTGCCTCCAGGCGCAGCACCACGGAGAGCCCGTCCCGGCCCTCCGGCTGCGCGGCCTCGACCCGGAGGCGTCGTACGAATGCCGCGAAACCGGCGAAACGTACCGAGGTGCCCTCCTGCTGCATCACGGGCTGCGCACCGGTCTGCGAGGAGATCTGGACGCCTCGGTGGTGCGGCTGCGGCGCCTGTGATCCGACGATTAGGGCGTTCTGTCCGATTAGGGTGGTTCGACATAACGTGCCCCGAAAGGAAGGGAGATGGGGAAGGGGTGCGTGAGCAGCGTCATATCCGTGACGATGCGTTGTCGCCATGCTCACGTAATTCCGTGGAACGACAAGGGAATTCACGGGGGAAAAGGAATCCCGGCTGACGCTCGGTGACGTCAATTCCCCTTTTGGATCACGGAAAAGCGCGTGCGCGGTGAACCTCGCGCTTGTCCCCTCGCGTCCGGGTCGCTTACGTTCGCCACCGATCCGGACGGACGCCCAATCCTGCCGCCGCCCGGAGCCCGTAACCACACCCACCCGTGCACGGCAGGAGCGGGGGACCCACAGGTACCACTGCCTGTTCCGGTTCCCGGAACGGCTCGGGGTGAAGCCGCGCGACAACGCGGCCGGGCATCTCCAGCCCGAACCCGACAGCTCACCTCGCAGGCGCCGGAGAGGAATTCGACATGCCCGCGAAGGGTAAGCACCGCCGTACCAAGACCCAGCGCCTCACCCGCTCCATCGCCGTCGCCGGAACCGGCGGCGCCGCACTCGCCCTGCCGCTTCTCGGCGCCACCGGCGCGCACGCCGCCACGCCGCAGACCGCCCCCGAAAAGGCCGTCCAGTCCCTTTCCGTCGCCGGCCAGAAGACCGTCGCCGAAAAGGGCGACGAGGCCCGCACGTACACCGTGAAGGCCGGCGACTACCTCGCCAAGATCGCCGAGACGGAGCACGTCGACGGTGGCTGGAAGCAGCTCTACACGGACAACCGTCAGGCCATCGGCGACGACCCGGCGCTCATCCACCCCGGTCTGAAGCTCTCGGTCGACGGTGGAGCCGCCGCGAGCACGCCGCAGGAGCCGTCCTCCGCCGAGGCCCCGCAGGCCCCGGAGCAGAAGGCCGAGCAGCCCGCCGAGCAGCCGGTGGAACAGCCCGCCGAGCAGCCCTCCTCGGAGACCTCCACCCAGACCACGGACGCCGACCAGGCCGCGAGCACCTCCGGTTACAGCTCCCCGGTGCCCGGCGCCGGGCTCGGCACCGCCTACAAGGTGGCCGGCAGCATGTGGTCCAGCGGCTACCACACCGGCGTCGACTTCGCCGTCCCGACCGGCACCTCCCTGAAGGCCGTCGGCGCGGGCACCGTCGTCTCCTCGGGCTGGGCCGGCGCGTACGGCAACCAGGTCGTCATCAAGCTCGACGACGGCCACTACGCCCAGTACGCCCACCTGTCCTCGCTCTCCGTCTCGGCCGGCCAGACCGTGACCGGCGGCCAGCAGGTCGGCCTCTCCGGCGCGACCGGCAACGTGACCGGCCCCCACCTGCACTTCGAGATCCGCACCACCCCGGACTACGGCTCGGACGTGGACCCGATCGCCTACCTCCGCTCCAAGGGCGTCTCCATCGGCTGACCCCCCGCGGCGACCTTCCTGACACGCGCGCCGAAGGCCGGACCCCGATCCCCGGGTCCGGCCTTCGGCGTATTCCTGAATTGGCCAACATTTTGAGAGTGGCTTATCTCACCGCCCGTCAACCCTTCCTTACGGTCGCGTAGGTCACATTCGAAGGTGAATCATGAGTGGTTGTGGCAGACGATTCGAAGAGTGACAGCAGAGCAGTGATCGGGTCGTACGTGGCGGTGGGGGACAGCTTCACCGAGGGCGTCGGCGACCCCGGCCCCGACGGGGCGTTCGTCGGCTGGGCCGACCGGTTCGCCGTGCTCCTCGCGGACCTGAGGCCCGAGGGCGACTTCGCGTACACCAACCTCGCCGTACGCGGAAAACTCCTGGACCAGATCGTGGCGGACCAGCTTCCGAGGGCGGTCGAACTCGCCCCCGACCTGGTCTCGTTCTGCGCGGGCGGCAACGACATCCTCCGCCCCGGCAGCGACCCGGACGAGGTGGCCGAGCGGTTCGAGCGGGCGATCGCCGCGCTCACGGCCGTATCCGGGACAGTGATGGTGACGACCGGGTTCGACACCCGCGGCGTCCCCCTGCTGAAGCATCTGCGCGGCAAGATCGCGACGTACAACATGCACGTACGGGCCGTCGCCGACCGCTACGGCTGTCCCGTGCTCGACCTGTGGTCCCTCAGGAGCGTCCAGGACCGCAGGGCCTGGGACGCCGACCGGCTGCACCTGTCGCCGGAGGGACACACCCGCGTCGCGCTCCGCGCCGGGCAGACCCTCGGCCTGGACGTCCCCGCCGACCCGGAACAGCCCTGGCCGCCCCTGCCGCCCCGCGGCACCCTCGAGATCCGGCGGGACGACGTCCACTGGGCCCGCGAGTACCTGGTGCCGTGGATCGGCCGCCGACTGCGCGGGGAGTCCTCCGGCGACCACGTGATCGCCAAGGGGACGCTGTCGCCGGACGACATCAAGGTACGGATCGCCGCGGTGGCGTGAGCGCCCGCGCGGTAGCGTAGTGATCATGGGGGACTGGGGTCTGCGGCAGGCGACCGCGACGGACGTCGAGGCGGTGGCGGAACTGCGCGCCGTGGTGCTGCGGGCCGATCTGGAACGGCTCGGGCGCTACGACGCACAGCGGGTGCGGCAGCGGCTGCGCGACGGGTTCGACCCGGCCCACACCTGGGTGATCGAGACGGGTGGCACCTTCGCCGGCTGTGTGGCGCTGCGCCCCGCCGGGGACTCCCACTGGCTGGAGCACTTCTATCTGGCCCCGCACCTCCAGGGCGCCGGCATCGGCTCGGGCGTGCTGCGCGAACTGCTGCGGCGGTCCGACCGCGACGCCGCCGTCGTACGGCTGAACGTACTGCGGGGCAGCCCGGCCCGCCGCCTCTACGCACGGCACGGGTTCACCGTGGAGACGGAGGACCCGGTGGACGTGTTCATGGTGCGGCGGCCGCCCCGCCCCTTCGATCCGCCCCGGTCGTACCCGGCACCGCACAGCCGGTCCGGCCGCCCATAATGGAATGTCTGACCGACTCCACCTGGAGGTACCGTGGCCGGTTCCCCATCCCACAGCTCCGGGCTGCGCGCCCTGCGGCCCGAGGCCTTCGGCGCGGACCCCAGTGGCGAACGCATGGCACGCATCCGCAGATCCCCGCACTTCAAGAACGGCGTGTTCCAGAACCCCGGCGGCACCGCCCGGATCCGCCCGTCGGGGTCGACGCGGGACCTGGCGAAGCTCTACCTCGACAAGGACTCCCGGTCCCGCCGCGCCCCGAAGGGCACCATCCCGGTGCACCCCACCACCCTGGCCGACATCTCCCGCCCGCCGGCCACCGGACTGCGCCTGACCTGGATGGGCCACTCCAGCGTGCTCGCGGAGATCGACGGGCACCGGGTCCTGTTCGACCCCGTGTGGGGTGAGCGCTGCTCGCCGTTCCCCTTCGCCGGGCCCAAGCGGCTGCACCCCGTCCCGCTGCCGCTGGCCGCGCTCGGCCCGGTCGACGTCGTCGTGATCTCCCACGACCACTACGACCACCTGGACCTGCCCACGATCAAGGCGCTGGCCGGCACGGACACCCTGTTCGCCGTGCCCCTCGGCGTCGGCGCGCACCTGGAGCGCTGGGGCGTGTCCGCCGGACGGCTGCGCGAGCTGGACTGGCACGAGGCGACGAAGGTCGGCGGGCTCACCCTCACCGCCACCCCGGCCCGCCACTTCTGCGGCCGGGGCCTGCGCAACACCCAGCACACCCTGTGGGCCTCCTGGGTGGCGGCGGGCGAGCGGCACCGGATCTACCACAGTGGCGACACCGGCTACTTCGAGGGCTTCAGGGACATCGGCGCCGAGCACGGCCCGTTCGACGCCACGATGATCCAGGTCGGCGCGTACTCGGACTTCTGGCCCGACATCCACATGACGCCCGAGGAAGGCGTCCGGGCCCATCTCGACCTCCAGGGCGGCGACGCGGCCGGCGTGCTGCTGCCCATCCACTGGGGCACCTTCAACCTGGCCCCGCACGCGTGGGCGGAGCCGGGGGAGTGGATGAAGGACGCGGCCGGGGAGGCGGACCAGTCGGTGGCGTTCCCGCGGCCGGGCGAGCCGTTCGAACCGGCGGGGAAGGTGCCGGTGGAGGCGTGGTGGCGGGCGATCTCCGGCCCGATCGCCCGTCCGTGGCGGCGCCCCCGGATCGCCGAGGGCGCGGGCGAGACGAGCAAGGGGGATCTCGACCTCGCCGGTGAGCGGTGAGGTCATCAGCCGCACCGTCCAGGCCATCCACGCTGCCGTCGACGAGCGGCTGTGATCAGCGCCTTCACAGGGGGCCTACGCGACCTTGACCACGTACTTGCCCCGGACGCCGCCCGCCTCCAGCGCCTGGTGTGCCGCTGCTGTCTCCTCCAGGGGGAAGACCGTGTCCACCGCGGGGCTCAGTTTGCCCTCGACCACATGGCGGGCGAGGTCGTCGAAGTCCGCCCGTGTGGGGTTGCCGCTGAAGAAGCGCACCCGGCCGCGTCCGTGGACCGTGCCGGCCGCGAGGTAGCCGAGAGACGCCACGGGCCGGTTCAGGTCGAAGGCGATGGTGACCATGCGTCCGCCGGGATTCAGCAGGCGCCTGAAGGCCCGCAGATCGGTGCCCACGGTGTCCAGGACCACGTCGAAGCGGCCCAGTTCCGTCGGCCGCACGGTCCGGTGGTCGACGGCCCGGCGAGCGCCGAGTCCGCGCACGAAGTCGAGGTTGGCGGCGCGGGCGAGGGCCGTGACCTCGGCGCCGTACGCCCGTCCGAGCTGGACGGCGGCGTTGCCGACGCCGCCCGCCGCGCCCCGGACGAGGAGTCGTTCGCCGGGGCGCAGCCCGGCCTTGTCCCGCAGCGCGGTGACGGCCGTGGTGGCCACCGGCAGTGCGGCGGCGTCCACCAGGTCAAGGCCGTCGGGGAGCCGGCCGATCCGCTCGGCGGGTACGGTCACGTACTCGGCGGCGCTGCCGAATCCGGAGGTGCGGCCCAGAACTCCCCATACGCGGTCGCCGGCCGTGAACCGTGTGACTCCGGCACCCGGCGCGGCGACCTCGCCGGTGAAGTCCAGGCCGACGCGCTTGGGGAACTTCCGGCCGGTCAGGAGGCGGAGGCGGCCGGCACGGGCCGCCAGCTCGCCGCCGTTGACGCTGAACGCGCGCACCCGCACAAGGACCTCGCCGGGGGCCGGCTCGGGGCGTGGCACGCGGCCCGTGTAGAGCACATCGGGGCCGCCGTAGCGGTCGTAGAGCACTGCCTTCATCATGCGGTCGTCCATCGTTCCGCCTTTGCCGCCGGAGGGATCTGGCGTCGACCGTAAGCTTTTAAGCGGACGAGATCGTCCACTTGGACCGGAAGCGAGAGACAGTGATGGCGCAATCCTCTCGGATCACAGCCCGGGACGGGATGCGGGCGGACGCCCGGCGCAATCGGGAGCGCGTCCTCGTCGCCGCCCGCGCGGTCTTCGCGGAGCGCGGGATCGACGCCCCGATGGCGACCGTGGCCCGTCGGGCCGGGGTCGGCGTGGCGACGCTGTACCGGCACTTCCCGACCCGGGACGCCCTGGTGCGGGGCGCGTTCGCGCAGCAGATGGAGACCTGCGCGCGGGCGCTCACCGAGGCTCTGGCCGACCCCGACCCATGGCGGGGCTTCCAGCAGCTGGTCGAGACGGTCTGCGCTCTGCAACGGGAGGAACGCGGGTTCCCGGCCGCGTTCGTCGCGGCCTTCCCGGACAGCACCTCGGAGCACGCGCAGTCCCGGCAGCGAGCCGAGCGGGACCTCGCGACCCTGGTGCGCAGGGCCCAGGCGACGGGCGCGCTACGGGCCGACTTCCACCCTTCCGACCTCGTCGTGGTCCTGTTGGCGCACTGTGCCCTGGTGACCGCCCTGCCGGATGACGGTGCGGCGTCCCGGCGCCTGGTGGCCTATCTGCTCCAGTCGTTCCGCGCCGACAAGGCCGGCGAACCGTTGCCCCCGCCGACCGCGCTGACACTGCGCGGCCTCCCGATCGCGACCGACGATCCGCGGAGGCGGCGGCTCCCCAGAACCTGACGTGAAACGGTACCGGCCGCGGGGCACGACCAGTCCGACGACTCCGCTTCCACGACAGGCCCTATGAGCTCGTGCGTCTCCTCGTACCGGTCGGGGAAGCTCACTGCCGCACTCGACCGGGGTGATGGTGTGCGGTGGGAGCGGGCGCTGATCCGACGCGCACGTCCGCGTCCTGGTCCGTTGGCCTCGATGTCCAACGCGGTGGTGTGCAGGCCTCGGTGGCCGGATACGCGCTCCCGCCCGGCCCGGGTTCCAGATGCCCCGGTCAGGGCCCGGCACGATCCGGAAGGTGATTCCCTTCGACGCCGGTGCGGTCTCCGTTCGTACGGTTCGACAGGTGGCCGGGAACCGTCGCGCCTACGCTTGATGTCCGGAAGATCCCCGTATCGGGTCCCGCGGGAGGGAGGCGCGATGCTGCGGACACGGGTGTGCGGAGTCCTGGGCATCGAGGTGCCGATCGTGCAAGGGCCGCTCGGAGGGCCCTGGCAGCAGGGCGTGCGGCTTGCCGCGGCGGTCAGTGACGCCGGGGCGCTGGGCAGCGTCCCCACCACGCTGCGCACGCCGGCGCAGGTCCGTGACGACGCGCGCCGGCTGCGCGATCTCACCGACCGGCCGTTCGCGCTGAACATGACCCGGCGGCCGTTCGACCCCGAGGTCTTCGACGCGGTGATCGCCGAGGCCCCACCGGTGTTCTCCTTCGCGCTCGGCGAGCCGGGTGACCTGGTGACCCGCGTCCACGACGCCGGCGCGGTCTTTCTGCAGCAGGTGACGACGGTCGAGCAGGCGGTGCGCGCGGCCGAGGCCGGCGTCGACGTGATCAGCGCGCAGGGCACCGAATCCGGCGGGTTCTGCGGCGACGTCAGCACGATGGCGCTGGTGCCGCAGGTCGTCGACGCCGTCCGGCCGCTGCCGGTACTCGCCTCCGGCGGCGTCGCCGACGGGCGGGGCATCGCCGCGGCACTGGCCCTGGGGGCACAGGGCGTGAACATCGGCACCCGGTTCCTGGCCTCGGCCGAATGCGGGGTCAGCGACGACTGGAAGGCGGCCGTCGTCTCCGCCGCCAGCCAGGACGCCGTCAAGGTGGCGTTCGTCGAGCACATCCTGCCCCCACCGACCGAGGGCGGGTACACGACCGTCCCCCGGTCGCTGCGCACCCGGTTCGTCGAGGAGGGGAACGCCGGCCCCGCAGCGGCCGCCGACCGGGCCGAGGCGCTGCGCGGCGAGATGATGACGTCGATGCGCGACGGTACGGCGCACGAGCTGATCCCGCTGACGGGCCAGACCGCCGGCCTCGTCCGCGACATCGCCCCGGCCGCCGAACTCGTCCACCGGCTGATCACCGAGGCGGAGGCGACGCTGCGCGCCCTCGCCGGCCTGGCGCCGGCGAGGAACGGCGCCGATCAGCCCGGGTAGGAACGGCTGACGGCGGCGTCCCGCGGCAGGATACCGACCCGAGCCCGCTGATCCCGTCGCGGCAATGAGCCGAACGCCTCGGCGACGAACTCCGGCCACCGACACCGAAGCGGTCCCACCTCCCCGCCTCGTACCCGGCCGACGCCCGTTGCCGGGCCGGGACCGCCCGGCACGACGAGGCGACTACGGAGCAGCCCGGTGGCTCCTGCGGCCCCGTACCGCCCACGCCAGGGCCGTGAGCGCGACGGAGCCGTCCGCCTTC
Organism: Streptomyces sp. NPDC018964; assembly: GCF_044390325.1. NCBI lineage: Bacteria > Bacillati > Actinomycetota > Actinomycetes > Kitasatosporales > Streptomycetaceae > Streptomyces > Streptomyces sp. NPDC018964. The sequence continues at coordinate 180,914 of NZ_JBIRYZ010000003.1, read as the reverse complement.
CGGGGGACCTTCGCGCTCAGCGCGTCCCGTACCCGCTCCCGGTGGGCCGGGGTGAGGGCGGCGAGGTAACCGGGAGCGGGACCCTGGCCCGCCAGGAAGGGGTCCCACAGGTCGGCGAAGCCGGTGAAGACCGTGGGCACCTCGACCGGGACGACGGACACGTCCGCGAGTCCCGCCCCGGCCCAGGCCGCGCGCAACGCCTCCGGGCGGCAGACCGGGAACCGGCGGCCCTCGTCCAGCGTGGCCGCGGCCGGGTCCACCTCGACGGCGGCGTCCCAGAAACGCCGCAGGAGGCCCATGCCCTCGGCGTAGTCCCACACGTACGCGGCGACCAGGCCGCCCGGCCGGGTCGCCCGCACCATCCGGGCGACCGCCGCGGCGGGGGAGGGCAGGAAGTTCAGGACCAGGCCGCTGACGACCACGTCGCACGCCTCGTCGCGTACGGGCAGCGCCATCGCATCGGCCACGACGAAGTGCGCGGGCGAGGAGACGGAAGCCCGTGCCTGGGCGACGAACCCCTCCGAGCGGTCGACCCCCACCACCGTGCGGGGGCGGCAGCGGGCCGCCACCACAGCCGTCAGACCGCCCGTACCACAGCCCACGTCCAGCCACCGCAGACCGTCGGCGGCGCCGAGCCAGGCGCCGAACCGCTCGGCGACGCGGCGGCTCCAACGGCCCATGTACCGCTCGTAGGCGGCCCCGGCCGACCACACGTCGTACCGCTGCTGCTCTCGCACGCGTTCAGGATTCCGGCCCCGCGGCCCCACCGTCCGCAGCCGCGCCGACGCCGTTCGACGACTCCTGGTTCTCCGCCGCCTGGCAGAGCGTCATGGCGCCCGGGAGCCACACGGCCTGTACGCCGCTGCAGGGCGGACCTCCCGGCGTTCCGCCGCCGCGCCGTTTCCGGAAGCGTCCGGGGCGGCGGTCGAACTGCTCGCGGTCCGCGACCTGCGGTGACGGTGTGCGGCGTCAGGGAAGGCCTGGGCCCGCGTGAAAGGCGGGAATCGAGGGCTTCGGCGCGGCCCGGGACAGGGGCGTCCGCGCCGGCCGTCCGGGCACCGTACGGCGTGGCGCGCCCTCCCCGTCCCGGCCGGATGGTCACGGTGGGTGATGTTCTGGCCGGAGGGGTGGGGTGCGGCGACGGCGGTCGAAAGCGCTTGACCCGCCGGCCCCGGACGGTCGGCGGGCGCGCCGACGGGGCTCGGGCGGCCAGGGGCCTCTCTCTTCACGGATTCGCGGCGACCGCTTGTGACCAGCCCTGATCGCTCCTTGTTCACTCCCGATCCCTTCCTCGGGAGGGTTATCGGTCTGTCGTACGAAGCCTCATACCAGAGCGCGATGCTGCCCGCATGAGTTTGTCAACTGCCCACCGCACATGATGCGGTGGCGACTACGGTGAGTGTCGGTCGGGCGGCACCGCGGCACCTCATGCCGTAGGGCGCTTCTGCGTCAGGGGCCGCGTCCAACAGTCGGATCAGGGAGCGGGGACCGGTACGTGCAGCCACAAGGCGGACGAGGGAGCGGACGGGGCGAAGGGCCCCGACGCCCGGGCCCGGCCGGCGTCCCGGGTCCGGCCGGAGTACGGGGCACCGGCGGCACCACGGCCGTGGCCCGCGAGCCGGATCGCACCGGTGCGCACCCCGCCGACGCCCGCGCCCGCCGGACCGGTCCGGCCCCCCGGGCGGACCGCCGCGAAGGCGGACGGCACGGGCGGCCGTCCTCCCGGACCGCTCCCGCGCTTCCCGAGACACCGATACGGTCCCAACTGCTGCGCCTCGCCGTGCTCCCGCCCGTGGCGGTGGCCCTCAGCGCCTGCGCGGCCGTGCTCTTCACCGTCCGCTCCACCGGGATCCGGCCGAGCCTCACCCTGTGGGCCGTCCTGGGCGGCGCCACCTCGGTGACGTGCGCCGGCGTCGTCATCGCCGCCGTGGCCGCCGACCGCGCCGCCCGGTCCGTGCACGACCGCATCGGCGCGCTGCGCCGGAGCACCGCCCGGCACGAGGCCGACCTGCGCGCCCTGGTCGAGACGCTGCGCCGCGGCGACGCCCCGCCCCCGCGCGAGCGGCGGGGCGAACGGGCCGAGGCCCTCGGTGACGACGCCGACTTCGACCTGCTCGCCGCCGACCTCACCCGCGCGCACGACGGGGCCGTCCACGCCGTCGTGCAGGCGTCCCAGCTCTCCAGCCAGACCGGCAGCGAACAGAAGCTCGAGGTGTTCGTCAACCTCGCCCGGCGCCTGCAGTCCCTGGTGCACCGCGAGATCTCCATCCTCGACGAGCTGGAGAACGAGATGGAGGACCCCGACCTGCTCAAGGGGCTCTTCCACGTCGACCACCTCGCCACCCGCATCCGCCGCCACGCCGAGAACCTCGCCGTGCTCGGCGGGGCCGTCTCCCGGCGGCAGTGGAGCAACCCGGTCCCCATGACCGAGGTGCTGCGCTCGGCGATCGCCGAGGTCGAACAGTACTCGCGGGTCAAGCTCGTGCCGCCCGTCGACGGCACCCTGCGCGGGCACGCCGTCGCCGACGTCATCCACCTGCTCGCCGAACTCGTCGAGAACGCCACGGTGTTCTCCGCCCCGCACACCCAGGTACTGCTGCGGGCCGGCCTCGTCACCTCCGGGCTCGCCGTCGAGGTCGAGGACCGCGGACTCGGCATGCCCGCCGGCGAGCAGGACCGGATGAACGCGCTGCTCACCGACCCCGACCAGGTCCACGTCGCCAGCCTGCTGGCCGACGGCCGGATCGGCCTGTTCGTGGTCTCCCAGCTCGCCAAGCGGCACGGCATCCACGTCCGGCTCCAGAACAACATCTACGGCGGGGTCCAGGCCGTGCTCGTGGTGCCGCAGGCCCTGCTCGGCACGGAGCCCGGGGCCACCGTCGGCGGGCCGGGCGCGGCACCGCAGCCGTACGGCACCGGCGCCGTCCCCACGGCCCGTCCCGCGCAGGCCGTCCCGACTCCCGTGGACGCGCCACCCGCACCCGTCGTGCCCCTCACGCACGTGCCCCCGCAGCCCCGTCCCCACGCCCCGGCCCCCTCCGGCGACACGCTCGCCCCGCCGCTGCCCCTGCGCGGTGCCCGTGAGGCGCGCCCCCACCCCGCCGAGGCCGTACCGGGCGTCCACCACGGAGACCGGGACGCCCCCACGGACCACGGGACCACGTCCCCCGCCCCGCCCGGCGGCACGGTGCGCGGCACCATGAGCAAACCCCGGCTGCCCCGCCGCCGCGCCCAGGAGCACATCGCCCCGCAACTCCGCGACGGCCCCGCCCCCCGCCAGGACACCGAGCACGTCGCCGGGCACGACCCCAACCTGATGGCCGCCTTCCAACGCGGCGTCAGCCTCGCGGAGTCCCGGCAGGAGCCCCCCGCCGCACCGCGGCCCGCCGTACCCGTACCCCCCACCGACCACCCCGCCCGGCACGACGGGAGCACCCCCGCCGGATGACCGGCACCACCCTCAGTGCTCCCGCAGACCTTCGTACCCCAAGGAGTCGATCCACCATGGCGAGCGATGCGCCGACCGTCCAGGTATCCGACCTCGACTGGCTGATGAGCGGCCTCGTGCAACGCGTACCGCACACCAACAGCGCCGTACTGCTGTCCTGCGACGGACTGGTGAAGTCCGTGCACGGACTCGACCCGGACGCCGCCGACCACATGGCCGCCCTGGCCTCCGGCCTGTACTCCCTCGGCCGCAGCGCCGGCATCCGCTTCGGCGACGGCGGCGACGTCCGCCAGGTCGTCGTCGAGCTCGACTCGACCCTGCTGTTCGTCACCACCGCCGGCTCCGGCACCTGCCTCGCCGTCATGGCCGGCCGCGAGGCCGACGCGGCGGTGCTCGGCTACGAGATGGCGATGCTGGTCAAGTCCGTACGGCCGTACCTGATGACCGCTCCCCGCCAGCAGGGCGTCGAAGCGTCGGCGATGAGGCCTTGAGCGTGACGGCAGCCGGTGACGGGCCCTGGCTCGACGACGCGGCCGGACGGCTGGTGCGCCCCTTCACGGTCAGCAACGGCCGTACCCGTCCCACCGTCGCCCTCGACCTCATGTCGCAGGTCAGAGCCACCGGCGCCACCCCCCTCGGCTATCTCGGCCCCGAGCACGCACAGGCCCTCGACCTGTGCCGCGCCCCCGTCCCGGTCGCCGAGGTAGCCGCCCATCTCAGGCTGCCGGTGGCCGTCACCAAGGTGCTGCTGGCGGACCTCGTCGAATGCGGGGCGCTGACCGACAAGCCCCCCGCGTTCCACCACAACCCGACGGACCGGGCCCTTCTGGAGGCAGTGCTCGATGGACTACGACGACAGCTCTGACCACGCCGGCGGCGCGGACCACGACGACGACCCGTTCCCCACCGCACTCAAGATCCTGGTGGCGGGCGGGTTCGGCGTGGGCAAGACGACCTTCGTCGGCGCGGTCAGCGAGATCGCGCCCCTCAGCACGGAGGAACTCCTCACCACGGTCAGCGCCGGCACCGACAGCCTCGACGGCATCGAGAACAAGGTCGAGACGACCGTGGCCATGGACTTCGGCCGCATCACCCTCGACGCGGAACACGTGCTGTACCTGTTCGGCACCCCCGGCCAGGAACGGTTCTGGTTCATGTGGGACGAACTGTGCGAGGGCGCGCTCGGCGCGGTCATCCTCGCCGACACCCGGCGCCTGGCGGAGTGCTTCGCGGCGGTCGACTTCTTCGAACAGCGCGGCCTCGGATTCATCGTCGCCGTCAACGAGTTCGACGGCGCCTTCCGCTACGACCCCGAGGAGGTGCGCGCCGCCCTCGACCTCCCCGCGGAGATCCCCGTCGTCCGCTGCGACGCCCGGATCTCCAGCTCCGGGGTCCAGACCCTGCTGACCCTGGTCCGCCACCTCATCGCCCACACCCCGGCCACCGCGACGGGGTATGGCGCCCACATGTGATCCCCGCACACCCTCGGAGCCCATACATGACCTTCCCCCATGACCCGGGAGCCCGTCCATGAGCTACGACCCGCCCCGCCCGGCTGGTCGTCTGCTGCTCACCCCCGAGGACAAGGAGGCCCCGGAACGCGCCCGCCGCCTGCGCCGGCTGGGACTGGGGGAGCACCCCGAGCCCACGCTCGACGCCTTCGCGTACGGCCTCGCCGAACTCACCGGAGCGCCGTACGCCATGGTCAACCTGCCCGGTGAGAACGGGCAGTTCTTCGCGGGCCTGCACACCCCGCCCGTCGCGCCCGTCGTGCGGAGCGACGGCACCGGCGCCCTGTTGGGCCGGGTGCTGCCCCGCGACCACGGCTTCTGCCTCCATGTGGTGGCCCGGCGCAAGGCGCTGGTCCTGGAGGACGTGAGCGACTACCCGCGGTTCGCGGGCAACCCGGTGGTGGACGAGTTCGGCATCCGCTCCTACCTGGGCGCGCCGCTCATCGACAGCACCGGCATGGTGCTCGGCACCGTGTCGGTCACCGACATCCAGCCACGTGCCTGGGGACAGCCGGGGCTCGCCGCCATCAAGGAGCGGGCCGCGGACCTCGTCGTACGGCTGGAGCGCCGGGAGGAGGACGGACTGCCGCTGTGAGGCCGGACGGGTGACGGTGTGAAGGAAAGCTGTGGCCGCGCTTAAGAAAACCTCGATGGACCGGTGAGGGTGGCGTACGGCAGATTGCAGTGCGATTCCACTCCTCTTCCCGGAACGGGGCCGCTCCGGCGTGCCCGCGGGCCGGGACTCACCCTCAGGAGCCGTAGCGTGAAGGCGCTGGTCAAGCAGAAGGCGGAGCCCGGGCTGTGGCTCGCGGACGTCCCGGAGCCCGCCGTCGGACCCGGCGACGTGCTGATCAAGGTGCTGCGCACCGGTATCTGCGGCACCGACCTGCACATCCGGTCCTGGGACGGCTGGGCGCGGCAGACGATCAGCACCCCGCTGGTCCTCGGGCACGAGTTCGTCGGCGAGGTCGTGGAGACCGGCCGGGACGTCCCCGACGACATCAAGGCCGGCGACCGGGTCAGCGGCGAGGGCCACCTGGTGTGCGGCAAGTGCCGCAACTGCCTGGCCGGACGCCGCCACCTGTGCCGGGCCACGGTCGGCCTCGGCGTCGGACGCGACGGCGCCTTCGCCGAGTACGTCGTGCTCCCCGCCACCAACGTGTGGGTGCACCGGGTCCCCGTCGACCTCGACGTCGCCGCGATCTTCGACCCGTTCGGCAACGCCGTGCACACCGCGCTGTCCTTCCCGCTCGTCGGCGAGGACGTCCTGATCACCGGCGCCGGACCGATCGGCCTGATGGCCGCCGCCGTCGCCCGGCACGCGGGCGCCCGCAACGTCGTGATCACCGACGTCAGCGAGGAGCGCCTGGAGCTCGCCCGCAAGATCGGCGCGACCCTGGCGCTCAACGTCGCCGAGTCCACCATCGCAGACGGGCAGCACGCCCTCGGCCTGCGCGAGGGCTTCGACATCGGCCTGGAGATGTCCGGCCGCCCCGAGGCCATGCGCGACATGATCGCCAACATGACGCACGGCGGCCGGATCGCCGTGCTCGGCCTGCCGGCCGAGGAGTTCCCCGTCGACTGGGCCCGGATCGTCACCTCGATGATCACCATCAAGGGCATCTACGGCCGTGAGATGTTCGAGACCTGGTACGCCATGTCGGTGCTGCTGGAGGGCGGCCTGGACCTCGCCCCCGTGATCACCGGCCGCTACGACTACCGCGACTTCGACGCCGCCTTCGAGGACGCGGCCGGCGGCAAGGGCGGCAAGGTCATCCTCGACTGGACCGTGTGAGCCAACCGCGTAAGCCAACCGCGTAAGTCATCTTCCTCTCCAGGAGCTTCCCGACATGTTCGACTCCGTGCGCGACGACCTGCGCGCCACCCTCGACGAGATCCGCGCCGCCGGACTGCACAAGCCCGAGCGCGTCATCGGCACCCCCCAGTCCGCCACCGTGAACGTCACCGCCGGCGGCCGCCCCGGCGAGGTCCTCAACTTCTGCGCCAACAACTACCTCGGCCTCGCCGACCACCCCGAGGTGATCGCCGCCGCCCACGAGGCCCTGGACCGCTGGGGCTACGGCATGGCCTCCGTGCGCTTCATCTGCGGCACCCAGGAGGTGCACAAGGAGCTGGAGGCGCGCCTTTCGGCGTTCCTCGGCCAGGAGGACACGATCCTCTACTCCTCCTGCTTCGACGCCAACGGCGGCGTCTTCGAGACGCTGCTCGGCCCCGAGGACGCGGTGATCTCCGACGCCCTGAACCACGCGTCGATCATCGACGGCATCCGCCTGTCCAAGGCCCGCCGCCTCCGCTACGCCAACCGCGACATGGCCGACCTGGAGCGGCAGCTCAAGGAGGCCGCGGAGGGCGGCGCGCGCCGCACGCTGATCGTCACCGACGGCGTCTTCTCCATGGACGGCTACGTGGCCCCGCTGGACGAGATCTGCGACCTCGCCGACCGGCACGGCGCCATGGTCATGGTCGACGACTCGCACGCCGTCGGCTTCGTCGGCCCCGGCGGGCGCGGCACCCCCGAGCTGCACGGGGTGATGGACCGGGTCGACATCATCACCGGCACCCTCGGCAAGGCGCTCGGCGGCGCGTCCGGCGGCTACGTCGCCGCCCGCGCGGAGATCGTCGCCCTGCTGCGCCAGCGCTCCCGCCCGTACCTGTTCTCCAATACGCTCGCCCCGGTGATCGCCGCCGCCTCGCTGAAGGTCCTCGACCTGCTGGAGTCGGCCGACGACCTGCGCGTCCGGCTGGCCGGCAACACCGCCCTGTTCCGCCGCCGGATGACCGAGGAGGGCTTCGACGTCCTCCCCGGCGACCACGCCATCGCCCCGGTGATGATCGGCGACGCCGCCCGCGCGGGACGCCTGGCGGAGCTGCTGCTGGAGCGCGGGGTGTACGTGATCGGCTTCTCCTACCCGGTGGTGCCGCAGGGCCAGGCCCGCATCCGCGTCCAGCTCTCCGCCGCCCACTCCACCGAGGACGTGAACCGCGCGGTGGACGCCTTCGTGGCGGCCCGGGCGGAGCTCGACGCCTGAGCGGAGCGCACCGAGCGATTTGAGACAATCACATCCATGATCGAGGCGCGGCGGCTCCACATCCTCCGTGCGGTGGCCGACCACCGCACGGTCACGGCGGCGGCCGCCGCGCTCTACCTGACCCCCTCGGCCGTCTCCCAGCAGCTCGCCGCCCTCGAGCAGGAGACCGGCCACCGTCTCGTCGAGCGCGGCGCCAAGGGCGTACGGCTCACCCCGGCCGGCGAGATCCTGCTCGGCCACACCAACGCCGTCCTCGCCCAGCTGGAGCGGGCCGAGGCCGAACTGGCCGCCTACGGGGCGGGGGAGGCCGGCACGGTCACGGTCGCCGCCTTCGCCACCGGGATCGCCCAGGTCGTCGCGCCCGCGGTGGCCCGCCTCGCCGGGTCGGCGCCCGGCATTCGCATCCGGGTCCAGGACGCCGAGGGGGATGCCAGTCTCCTGATGGTCCTCGACCGGCAGGTCGACGTCGCCGTGGCGGTCGAGTACCGCGGGGCGCCGCCCGCCGACGACCCGCGGCTGACCCACGTACCGCTGTACGCCGAGCCCTTCGACGCGGTCGTCCCGGTCACCCACCGCCTGGCCGACACCGCCGAGGTGCCGCTCGCCGAGCTGGCCAAGGACCCGTGGATCGGCCCGTACCCCGGCAACCCGTGCCACGACGTGGTCGTGCTGGCCTGCGAGAACGCCGGGTTCCAGCCCCGTCTGGAGCACTCCTCGGACGACTTCCGCGCGGTGGTCGCCCTCGCCTCGGCGGACGTCGGCGTCGCCCTGGTGCCCCGCTCGGCGCTGCGCGGCATGGACCTCACGGGTGTGGTCGTCCGCCCGGTCGACGGGGTGGCCCCGACCCGCCGCGTCTTCGCCGCCGTGCGCCGCGGCGCCGAGGAGCACCCGCTGATCCGCCCGGTCCTGGACGCCCTCCGCGCGGCGGCCGGGGAGGCGTAGGCCGGTGCGGGGGTCACCCCGCCGGCCGGCCGTCGTCCGCCGGAACCGTCGTCCCGTCCCAAGATCCCGGCGGTCCGACGGCCTGTCCGCACGGCGCCCACGCCTTCCACGGCCCCCTGCGCCGCCGGCGGGAGGAGCCCGTGGACGAGGCGCTCGCCCGACGCCCGACGGACGCACGGGCGCGGCCGGTGGATCAGGCGTCCGGGCCGGTTCCAGCGGTCCCGGCGCCCTGCCCGCCGACGCGCACGGCCGCGCGGTGGGGTACGGCGCGCCGATCGCCGTACGGCCTGGCGGGGGAGCCGTCCACGACCCGTGACCGGCGGGTTCGCGGTCACCCGCCCGCGCCGGCCGCCCCCGCGGTCACCCGAGCGGCCGGCCGGTGTAGCCCTCGGCGAGGTACGCGCGGCCGGCCTCGGACTCGACGACCGAGCGCAGCTCGCCGATCTGGCGCATGCGGTCGAAGTCGCTCGCCCTGGGCCGCAGGTGCAGCATGTTCGTCATCCACCAGGAGAAGTGCTGCGCCTTCCAGACGCGCTTGCGGGCGGTGTCGGGGAAGGCGTCGAACAGGGACCCGTCCCCCTCGAGCAGCAGCGCGCGCAGCGCCTCGGCGAGGACGACGACGTCGGCGACGGCGAGGTTCATGCCCTTGGCGCCGGTGGGCGGCACGGTGTGGGCCGCGTCGCCGACGAGCACCACCCGGCCCCGGCGCATCTCGTGCGCGACGAAGCTGCGGAAACGGAGCACGTCCCGCTGGAAGATTGGGCCCTCGTTGAGGGTGATGCCGGGAACGCGCGACCGCAGGATCTCCCACAGCCGCTCCTCGGTGTACGCCCCGGTGCCGGTCGCCGGGTCGCACTGGAAGTACATGCGCTGCACACCGGGACCGCGCCGGCTGATGAGGGCGAAGCCGTCCGGGGAGTTGCTGTAGATCAGCTCCTCGGCGCTGGGCGGCGCCTCGCACAGGATGCCGAACCAGGCGAAGGGGTACTCCCGGAAGTAGCCGCCGTGCGGGCCCGTGACGGCCTCGCGGGTCACCCCGCGGGAGCCGTCCGCGCCGACGACGACATCGGCCTCGATCTCCACGGCGTCGCCCTCGGCGTCCTTGGCCACGACGCGCGGCCGGTCCGTCTCCACGTCCTCCACGCGCTCGGCGGTCACCCCGAAGCGGAGGTCCTGGCCCGCGGCGAGGCGCGCGGCGACCAGGTCCTTCAGCACCTCGTGCTGCGGATAGAGCCACACCGCCCGGCCGACGGCCGCGGCGAAGTCGATCCGGTGGCCCTCGCCGTCGAAGCGCAGCTCTATGCCCTCGTGCCGCTGCCCGGCCGTGAGGACCCGGTCCGAGGCCCCCGTCCGGCTGAGGATCTCGACGGTGCCCTGCTCCAGGATGCCGGCCCGGACGGTGGTCTCGATCTCCTCGCGGCCGCGGGAGTCGATGACGACCGACTCGATGCCGTGGCGGCCGAGCAGATGGGACAGCAGCAGACCGGCGGGACCTGCTCCGATGACGGCGACTCGGGTGCGTACGGGCATGTCGTCTCCTTCGACGGCCGACGGGTGGGACGGAGTCTGGCGCCGGTCCGTCCCCGTTGACGACGGTCCTTCCCGATGAACGGGAACCGGATCCCCGGGCTCTCCGGTCGGACCGCCGGCTACGGGCGGTGCGCGCCGAGCGTCGCCGAGATGCCCGCGGCGGCGGAGCGCAACACCTCGGCCGCGGGGCCGGTCGGCGCGGAGCGGGGGAGGACGACCGACAGCGCGGCGACCACCCGCCCGCGTCCCTCGCGCACCGGCACGGCGATGCCCGTGGAGACGGCCTCGACCGTCCCCGGAGCCACGACGACGCCGTCCCGCCGGGCGCCGGCCAGGACGCGGCGCAGCAGCACGGGGTCGGTCACGGTCTCCGGCGAGACCGCCTCGAGCGGCCCGGCGAGGACCCGCTCGCGCAGCTCCTGAGGACCGTGGGCGAGCAGGACCAGCCCCGACGACGAGGCGTGCGGGGGGAGGCGCCCGGCGATCCGGGTGATGTTCGCGCCCGCGCGCGGATGGGACAGGCGCTCCACGAAGAGGGTCTCGCCGTTCTCCACCACCGCGAGCCGGGTGTGCTCCCGGACCCGGGCCTGCACCCGCTCCATGAACGGCAGGGCCGCCTGCCGCAGGCGCAGGGCGTGGGAGCCGCGCAGCGCCGGCTCCCACAGCCGCATGCCCAGCCGCACCCGCTGCTCCTCGTCCCGTTCCAGCAGCCCGCACTCCACGAGATCGGCCACGATCCGGTGCGCCGTGGACGACGGCAGCCTCGCGCGCCGTCCGATCTCCGCCGCCGTCTGCACGGTCCTGTCGGTGTCGAACGTCTCCAGGACGCGGACGATCCGCTCGATGACCGTCTCCCCGGACCGTGAGTTCGCCATCGTCCGTCCTTCCGGGCTGGTTCGCGGTACCCCGCCGTGACGAGTATCGGGGCGGCGTTCCCCCACGCGGGGCACCGGGGACGGACTTCACGCCGTCGTGCGCCGGGCAGGAGCCGACCGGAGCTAATTTTGCACGGCGTGCATCTTTGCATAGCATGCAAGGTATGTCGGAGAAGGGTGCCGCGCAGGGCGGACTGCGGGAGCGGAAGAAGCGGGCGACGCGCGCCGCTCTCGCCGAGGCCGCCGTGCGGCTGGCCGCCGAACACGGTGCGGAGAAGGTCACCGTCGAGGCGATCAGCGCGGCGGCCGGGGTGTCCGTGCGGACCTTCTTCAACTACTTCGACACCCGCGACGACGCCTTCGTCGTGATCGACGCGGACGCGGGCGCGCGGATGCGGCAGGCCGTGCTCGACGCGCCGGCCGAGCTCTCCCCGCTGCAGGCCCTGCGCGAGGCCCTGGTCGCGGAACTCGCCGAGGCGGAGCAGCAGCACGAGCTGTGGCGGCTGCACGCCCAGGTGGTGCACGCCTCGCCGCACCTGCTGGTCCGCACGCTCGGCGCGCACATGGCGGACGAGACCGGACTGGCCGAGGCCATCGCCGCGCGCATCCGCGCCGGCGGGCCGACGCCGTCCGCGTCCCCGCCCGCCCCCGCGACCGACGAGGAACGGCGCGGCGCGCTCGACCTCTACCCGCGGCTGCTGGCCGCGGTGGGGGGCACCGCGGTGCGGGCCCCGGGGGGGCCCAGGGGCGCCCCGCCGGGGGCAGCCCCCCTCCACCCCGGCGT